>DATBFX010000205.1:0-16522 GCA_036558305.1 Thermomicrobiales bacterium
TAGGAAACGAACTTCACCGGCACCACGACCTCGTTCTCGCGCGCCCCGTCGCGGGCGGAGAGTTCGTAGACGACGACCTGGCCCGCGGTCGATTGTTTGGGGTCGAAGGAGAGGGAGAGGTCGAAGGTGCCGCGGAAGCCGTTGCCGGAGGTGGCGGTGACGACCTGGCGGACCAGGGTTTTGCCGGCGGCGTCGTGGATTTCGGCGACGAAGGTGGCTTCGAAGGTGTTGGCGGTGCCCCAGAGGCGGACGGGGCTGGTGATGGTGTCGCCGGGGGCGGGGGATTCGAGGAAGATCAAGGGGGTTTGGCGCTCGTAGTCGGTGCGGGCGGCGGGTCCGGGGAGCGGTTTGCCGTCGCCGTCGAGCAGCGTGAGCGGCTTCCCGTCGATCGCGACGGCGACGCGCTCGATGTTGGGGAACTGGGTCAGGGTGTAGACGAGCTGAGCGAGGCGGGTGACGTTGGGGTTGTTGGCATCCGGGGCGAAAACCGACGAAAGATCGACGGTCGCTTGCTTCGACGTTTCGTCGAGTTTCAGATCGCGCACCTGGGTCTCCTTGGGAACGGCGGAGGAGAGACCGGCGTCGCGTTCTGCCTTGGTCGGCCCCTGGATCAACTCGCGGAGGGCGGCCCTGGCGGCGCGACCGACCGTGGTCGCATCGACCCGGCGGTGGGCGGTGCCGATCTCGTTGCCGCGCCGGGCGTCGCGCAGGAAGTAGACGGAAACCGTCGTCGGTTGGGCGGTCGGTGTTGCGTCGTTGGCGCTGGCCCGCGCGGCGGCGGTGCCGACGAGAAGCGTGGCGAGAACGAGCGCGAGGGCGTACGGCAAGCGGAGGCGAGCAGTCATGCGGCGTCCTTTCCGGCGGTGAAGCGGTCCCCCCTTCTTTTACGCCCGGGGGGCGAACGGGTTTCTCTCCACCGGAGACCATCGGTCGCAGCCTACGCGTCCACCCGGTCGTCATGCCCGGTGAACGGGGCTTATGTGGGCCGTCGTCTACAATGACCGCCGTCGCGGCGGCGCTCGCGACGGGAGCCACGGGTAATGAATTGGGATCCCCGTGCCGACTATGGAGAGATGATGGACGATCGTCGTTTGAAGGAAGGATCGGCGCATCGCCACGGCCTTGGCGAGCGCCTAGCGGCGAGGGTAAGCCGGCGCGGGTTGGTCGCCGGGGGTGGGTTGGCCGGCGTCGGGTTGTTGGCGAGTCAACTGGAATTGCTGCGGTCGGCGGCCCAGGATTCGGCGGCGGTGGCGGCCGTTATGGATCCGTTGGCGACGCTCGAAGCGTTCGCGGTGACGCTCGCCGGGTTGGGCCGGCAGCAGGGCGACCAACTGAAGATCGGGGCCGATGCCGCGCGCTTCTTGCGGGCGGCGCAGTGCGAAGACGAGGCGCATTACAACTTTCTGGTGGCGGCCGGGGCCGAGGCAGAGACGACGTTCACGTTCGCCGGCCGCGTGTTTCGCACCCGCGCGTCGTTTCTGTCGGCCCTGCTCGATGCGAAGGAGGTCGCGGTCGGAGCGGCGATGGCCGCGGCCCGGCAATTCGCCGCCCTTGGCGAGTTGCGTCTGGTCGAGATCGCCTACCAGATCGGTGCGGTCGACGCGCAGCACCTGGCGCTAGCGCGACTCTACCTCGGCGAGCAGATCGCGAACGATCGCGCCTTCGCCAAATGGCGGTTTGCGACGACGGCCGATGCCGCGCAAACGCTGATCGACGCCGGCTACCTCGACGGGAAGGGCGACGCGACCGCCTTCCCCGGTCCCCTTTCCCGCCAGTGCCGCGGCGTGTTCGGCCTGGTGCCGGAGACGACGGAGGACCAGGAGGTGGTGGGGTCGCCGGTGGCGACGTAGGAGGACGGACAGACGGACAGACGGACAGACGGACAGACGGACAGACGGAAGGGAACGGGGAACAGGGAACAGGAGTCCGTTCGCCGTCGCTGTCCGTCTGTCCGTCTGTCCGTCTGAACTGCTGTGACTGACAGGCCGTTGTGGGACGGGTGTCGTCCCTCTACACTCATGGTGGCAGCCCGGCAGGCGACGCCCCCGCAGGAGACGGTGAGCAGACGAATGGCGCGCGTTGCGCGCGGTCCGATGCGGTGCCTGGCGGCAGACCGGTTGAGGGGTGAACGCTTCGGCGCCGGAGGGCGCGGCAGTCGGGAGCGACGATGCAGGACGGGAGCGACAGCGGCGAGAACGGGCGCCCCGACGACGCGGCGGGCGGCGTCGAGGAGGAACGCGAGTACCCGGTCGATCGCCTGCGGCGGCGGTTGGAGGCGAGTCTGGGCGGGCGGCCGCTGATGGTCTACCTCGTCCTGATCGCCGGCGCGGCGGTACTGCTCATCTTGCTGGTCATCGTCTGGATCTCGGCGTCGGGCGGCGGCGGCGAGCAACCCCCCCCCTGTTTCGACATCACGGTCGAGGAGGCGCAGGCGGCGATCCACGACGGGAAGGTGGACCGCGTCGAGATCTTCCTCGATCGCCAGCACCCCGAACTCGGCCCGTCGGTGATCCGGCTCGATCTGACCGACGACACCTGCCGCGAGTTGCCGAAAGGGGTCGACCAGGTCGGCCAGGCCTACCAGATCGTCGGGTTCGTCGACGTCTACAACAACACCCACGACCAGCGCGTGCGCATCGTCTACCGGCGGACCGACGTGTTGCCGGAGTTGCTGGTGACGTCGACGCCGACGCCGACGATCACGCCGACGCCGACGGAGACCCCGACGCCCACTGTTACCCCGACCGAAACGCCGGCGGCGACGCAGACACCGGCCAGCCCGATCGCCGTCGAGACGCCGAGCGCGGTGCCGACGGAGACGGCGACGCCGGAGGCGACGGCGACGGTGGGGGGTACGGTGGCGTCGCCGGTGACGTAGAGGAGGCGTCAGGCGTCAGGCGTCAGGCGTCAGGGGCACGGCGCGGATGCATTGGGAGAACGCGATGCTAGAATGGCGCTCGGTCTAGGTATCCGAAGGATCTGGTGGTCAACTGGCGGGGGCGATGCGATGAGTGCCGTCGGGGTGCGCGAACTGAAAGAACATACCAGCGAGATTGTGCGCAGGGTTCGCGTGGATAAGGAGTTCATCGACGTGACCTATCGCGGGGAGGTGGTGGCGCGATTGGTGCCAATACCGGGCCCGGTGGATCGGGCGACGATGCAACGCATCTGGGACGAAGAAGACCGTCTTGCCGAGGAAATCGGCAACTACTGGCCGGACGGTCTCTCCGCGGCCGATGCCATCGCGGAAGATCGGGAGTGAGCGAAATCGTCGTCGATGCCAGCGTTTGGATCAGCGCGCTGCTTTCGAAAGATGTCAACCACGGCGTCAGTCGGGCATGGCGGCGAGCGTGGATCGCCGCCGGCGGCACCTTTACCCTCCCCTTGCTCATCCTCCCCGAGGTCGCGGGAGCGGTCGCGCGTCGAACCGGGCAGGCGCGACTCGGTGACCGCGCCGTTGCGACGATCGTTGCGAACCCTCGGGTCACCCTTGTCTCTGTAGACAGGCAGCTTGCAAGGCTGGCAGCCGAACACGCCTCCTCGTCTCCCCTGAAGGGATCGGATGCGGTCTACACGGCGCTCGCCGAGCAGTTGAGCGTCCCTCTGGTGACCTGGGACAACGAGCAACTGACACGGGTTGGTGGGCGGGTTCGGGTGCAGCAACCCGCGGTCTGAGCATGACGGGACGATCCATCGAGATTGGTGGGGGCGTGAAGGGGTCACGCCGCCTGTTTGACGGGCGGGGCGGAGTGACGGGAGGTGCGGGCGAAGCCGAGGATGCGGAGGAGGCGGGGGAGAGAGAGCCCCTGGACGACGAGGGTGAAGAGGACGACGCCGAAGGCCATGGCGATGATCTGGGCGCGGTGGGGGGTGTTGGCGGGGAGGGCGAGGGCGAGGGCGATGGTGAGGGCGCCGCGGAGACCGGCCCAGGTGAGGACCAGGCGCTCTTTCCAGGCCGGGACGCCGTGGTTGCCGGCGCGCGGGGTCATCAGGCGGACGACGAGGGCGCGAACGGCGAGGACGGCGAGGACGGCGACGGCGACCGGCCAGGCGTCGTGGCGGAGCGCGTCGACGTCGACGGTGAAGCCGACGAGGAGGAAGACGATCGCGTTGGCGAGGAACCCGAGGTACTCCCAGAGGAGATCGAGGTGCTGGCTGGTACGGTTGGACATGCCGAAGGCGCGGCCGTAGCTGCCGTGGATCAGTCCGGCGGCGACGCAGGCGAGGGGACCGGAGGCATGGGCGGAGTCGGCCAGGAGGTAGCTGCCGTAGGCGAGGACGGTCGAGAGGGTCATCTCGATCAGGGCGTCGTCGATGTGGCTGGTCAGGCGGGCGCCGGCGAAACCGACGGCGGCGCCGATGAGGAGACCGCCGACGACCTCCTGGGCGAAGACGCGGCCGGTGTGGAGGGCCGCGAACTGGCCGGAGACGGCGAAGCCGAGGACGGCGGTGTAGACGGTGATCGCCATGCCGTCGTTGATCAGGCTCTCGGCTTCGGCGATGACGGTGAGGCGCGGTGGGAGCCCGAGTCTCTGGACGATGCCGACGACGGCGACGGGATCGGTGGCGGCGACGATGCTGCCGAAGAGGAGCGCCGTCCCGAACGGCAGGTCGAGGACGAGCCAGAGGAGACCGCCGACGACCAGGGCGGAGACCAGGACGCCGGGGACGGCCAGGAGGAGCACGGGGCGGGCGACGAGGCGCAACTCGCGGGCATCGAGCCGGAACGAGGCGTCGAAGAGGAGGGGGGGCAAAAAGGCGAAGAGGAGGAGTCCGGGGTCGAGGTGGGGCACGCTGAGGACGTGCGAGGTTTCGATCAGCAGACCGGTGAGGACAAGGGCGATCGGATAGGAGAGACCGAGGCGGTAGGCGAGCATGCCGACGATGGCGGCGCCGAGCAAGAGCCAGACGAATTGCTCGACGACGGATTGGATCGCCACCTCGTTCACCGCACGTCCGCCCCGCTGGTACGACAACAAGGACCGCCAAAGCTGGCAGTCCCCACCGACAGCCGCGCGGATACGGGGTACGCGGCACCCCCGGACGCGATCCGAGATCGGGTCCGTCGTGATCGTACGACATGGCTGCAGCGTCGCCAAGGGGTGCGCCAAGCTACCACGGGGTGAGAAAGCGAACGGTTGCGCCGGTTTGTGGGCGGGGTGTACCTTGCGGCGGACGGCGCCGTGCCCGATCGATGTGACGCCGGTCGTTTCGGTTCTCGTCCTGTCCAATCACGGCGGAGGTGCGTCATGCCCCGGATTGCTCTTGGCGGACTGTCGGTCGTCCTCGTGCTCCTGATGGTGGTCGCGGTCGGGGGCGGACGGACGGCAGCCGTGACGGCGACGCCGACGCCGTCGCCGACACCGCGGACGGCGGTGGCGCCGGCCGCGACGGCGACGGTGGGATTGTTGCCGGCGACGGTCGAGCCGACCCAGACCTCCGCCCAAGACGCGGACAAGTTTGCCCAACTGCGGGACGAGGCGCTGAAGCGACCGCTGGTCTACGGTCCGGCCGACGGCAGCCTGGCGATGCAGCAGAACAACATCTCCGTCGATACGGCGAACGTCTCCGTGCGGGATTTCGCGGTCCACGTGACGTTCACCAATCCGACCTCGGCCGCCGAGCACAACTGGGACTACGGGATCGTGTTCCGGATCACCGATCAGCACGCGTACCAACTCGGCGTCCACTCGTCGGGCAGTTGGTTCCTGGCGGTGGACACCGCGCAACCGAGCCAGAGCGGTGAGTTGACGACGCTGAACTACTCGGCCAACGGGACGAACAGCCTGGACCTGATCGCGATCGGCAGCGCCGGCTATTTCGGCGTCAACGGAACGTACGTGGCGACGCTCGATCTCTCGAAGAATCGCGAGGCCGGTCAGGTGGGAGTAGCGGCGCCGTTCTTCGCCGATAGCTACATCGCCGGGAGCGCGACGGCGTACAAGGATTTCCTGATCTGGTCGTTCGACGCCGGGGCGACGCCGGAGGCGGGAGGCGGCTCGCCGACCGCGCCGTCCGCCTCGCCGACGGCGCGGGCGACGGTGACCCCCCGCGCGACGGCCGCGGCGACGGCAGCGGGTTCGCCGGTGGCGGGGAACAGCTACACCAGCCCGACGTACGGCTACTCGTTGACCTGGGACTCCGGCTGGCAGGAGGTCACGCAGACGTCACAGAATAGCTACGATCTGCTGCGCATCGCGAGCAATACGGCACTCGTTGACCTCTCCGGTTTCCCGTGGACGGGGACGGCCGACGATTGCATCGAGAGTCTGGTCAACTACTACTCGGGTCAGTCGGGGTACAGCAACGTCAAGATCGCCGTCGATGCGAACGGGCAGGCGCGGCGGGGACACGACGGGACGGCGGCCTGGGCGGTGATCGATTTCACGCTGACGTCGAACGGGCAGACGAACGACTACTCCGATTACGTCGAGTGCCGGCCGATCGTGGACGGCCAGTCGATGCTGAGTTTCGAGTACGTGACGTATGCCAGCGACCTGGCGTCGGAAGAGTCGGAGCGCGAGCGGTTGCTGGCGGCGCTGGTGATGCCGGGCGCCGCCCCCGAGACGGGAACGCCGGCGACCGCGTCGCCGGAGGCAACCAGAACCGAGCCGCCGGAGGGGAACAGAACTGAAACGCCCGAGGCGACCGCCGCCGTGTCGCCGGAAGCGACGAGCGAAAGCGCGCTCGGACCGATCGGGTTGACGCTGAAGGAGGAAAACGGTTCGGGCGTGAGCGGCCTGGCGACGTTGTCGGAGGCGAAGGAGGGCGGGCAGACGGTCGTGCAGGTGCTGGTGGTGGGGGCACCGGCGGGGTCGGTGGCGATCATCCACAAGGGGACGTGCGCGGATCTCGACCCGACTCCGGCGTACCTGCTGAGTCCGATCGGCGCGAACGGGTCGAGCGAGACGACGATCGACGCGAGTCTACGGGATCTCCGGTCGACGAAGTACGCGATCGCGGTCTACGCGAGTGTCGGCGACCTGTCGAAGCCGATCGCGTGCGGGGAGATTCCGACGGCGGGGTAGCAGCCCTCACCCCCTGCCCCCTCTTCCTCGGCAGGGAAAGGGGAGAGTTTGCTCGGCCGGGTGTGGCGTGAACCGGCGAGCGAGCGTCTTTACAAGGTGTCATCGGGGGACGACCGGCGAGGCACTTGACGGGATAGGTTCGGAGTCCAGTCGGACGAGAAGGAAGGTAGCGACGGCATCGGCCGGTGCGGATTGGTAGGAGACGGAGGCGCCGGCGGGGATGGAGGCGCCGCTGCCGGCGGTCAGCGTGGCCGAGGAGACGGTGCTGACGCCGGCCGAGGCAGCGGACGTAATCCAGGCCGTGCCGCCGGCGACGGATGTCGCCAGGGCGCCGGTTTCGACCGCGACGAATTCGGCGACGCCGGCGGAGTGAGAGGGGAGCATCGTGGGAGGTGGCAGGGATGCGCGTCCGATGCGGACCACGACCGCCCGATCGGGCACATCGAGCGCCATGCCGCCGGCGAGCACGGAGTGGGTCACGCCGGAGACACGAGCGGATTGTTTCGGTGGGGGTGTGGAATCGACGTCTGCCGATGCGGCTCCTCGTCCGGTGGAGAGGGCGTCCAGCGAGAGGACGAGGGTGGTCGCGCCGGCAGGGGTCGTGATCGCGTAGCGCGATCGTTGCGGCAGAGTGAGCGCATCGCCGTCGGCGAGCGTTAGGCCCTGACCAGGACCAATAGACCGTGTTGACGGCGGTCGATCGGTTCCCGGACCCTGGGGGTGAACGACGGTCGCCGGCGACCCGGATTCGAGGGCGATCGCGAGTTCGCCCGATTCGACGACGAGCAAGAGCGGTCCGGAATCGCGCTGTCCGGCGAGTTCGGCGCCGGCGGCGAAGACCCAGCGCTCGAGTTCGACCACTTTGCGGAGGGGCGGTGCGATCGGAATCGAGACGGAGAGGAGCGGGGCGAGGAGCGCGGACGTCGCACGGTCGCTCCAGGACTCGACGATCTGGCCGGACCGGATGCGAAGGATGTCGACTACGCCCCAGAGCTGGTCCAAGGGGACGGGGAGACCCAGGAAGGACGCGCCGTCCGGGGCGTCGAGGCGGACGCGAACGACGACGCGGTCGTCCTGGGCCATGGCATCGAGGACGGTCAGGTGCGCGCTGGGAGCGACGGCGTGCACCGATCGGAGCGTTGCAACGAGCCCGTCGTGGTTTTGCGAGAAGTCGGGAGCGGGAGTGTGCCCGACGAAGTCGTCGGCAACCACGCGGTCGATCGGCGCGGCGTCCCCGTCGCGCAGCATCGCGTTGACGGCCGCGTAGAATCGCGCGGCGGCCGTCACGTTCGCGTTCTCCTGGGGTGAGTCGGCGGCGGGGATGGTGGGCGTCACCACGACCAGGCGTGTCTCCGCCAGTACGATGCCGGTCGCCAGCGCCAGGGCGATCGCGATGGGGAGCACGGCGCGGTGGAATGGTCTGACCGCGGCCGGCAGATGGTTTCGCCGATTCCTTTCCCGCTGGGATGCACTGAGCCCGTTCGTTGTGGACATGGCGATGGCCTGGGGGAGACCGAAGTCGTCCCTGAGTCTCCCGTGAGTCGAGCGTGTCCATTCGTTGGCGGTGTTTCGCGGGCGCACCCGCCAGTCGCTAGCCGCCGGCCTGAACCAGGAGCGCTTGAACGGCCGCATCCATGACCGGATCGCCGGTGACGGCGGCGGCGATGGTTTCGGGCGTCTTCGGGACGCGCAGCGTCGGTTCGATACCGGTGCCCTCGATCAGGACCTTGTGGGTGACCGGGTCGCGGAAGGCGTGGTCGACGACCTGGACGAAGTTGTCGGTCGGGAGGAGGATCGGATCGCTCTGGAATCCGACCGCGCCGCCGGTGGCCGACATGCCGACGATAACGACGTCCTTCCGGTGGGTCATCGCCTGGACAAAGAGCTCGCAGTCGCCCTTGCACCACTCGTCGACCAGGATCGCGACCGGGCGGTCCCACTGGTATCGATTCGGCCGCACCTTGACCGAGCCGACGGACGCTTGGTGACCGTCCGGGGCGACGGAGGTGATGTCCGCGACGGTGAACGGTTGGTCGAAAAAGCTGCCGGCCATGTAGAGGGCGACGGGCAAACCAGACATCCCTTGAGCGAAGGTGCGGAGATCGATGACCAACCCACGAACCGACGGATCGCCCTGCCACTGCATCGCGTGCTCCCAGCGCAGGGCCATCATTTGCAGTTCCCGCGGGTCAGATCCGAAGGCGAGGACGCGGACGACGGCGATGTCCGACGGAAGCCGGTACTCCGTCATCGGACCGGACCAGAAGTCGCACGGCTGGGAGGCGCGATAGCACGCACCCGCTTGCCTGATGTTCTCGCCGGGAATCTCGACTGCGGTCAATTCGGCGCTCGCCGGCTGATTCGCGCCAGGATTGAGAAAGGTTACGGGAATTACGGTGCCGGTCGGGGCTCGGCCGAACAGTCCGAGCTTCTGCGAGAGCGCGGTCTGCGGGCTCGATTCGGCGAATGTCTGCGGTACCTGCTCTAGCGCCTGTGCCGCGGGGATGCCGTTCCAGGTCACGATCTCGGCACCCGCCTCGATGCCGGCAGTCGCGGCGGCACCACCGGCATCGACTTTGGCGACGATCAGCTTGCCGTCGTCGGTCACCTGGACGTGGATGCCGGTCGTACCGACCACCGACGGGGCGAAGTAATCGGCCCAGGGGTAGCTCGCGAAGTACAGCCAGTGGTTCAGACCGATCAGGAAGTGGTTGAGCGCCACCCAGTAATCGACCTGCTCGCCGGTCTCCTCGGCGTGCACAAACTCCGGTCGGTAGGTCGCGCGCAACCCGTCCCAATCGACCGGCACGTCGTCGTTATAGGGGTAGCGCGCACGCAGGCGGTTGACGAGTTCGTCGAACGAGGCCGTCGGCGAGAGATGCGAGAGGTCCTCGGGCGTCTGTTCGTCGGCGCCGATCTCAACCTCGGCGCGGGCGGAGCGGATCTGGGTGAACGGCCGCTCGTTGAGATCGACGACCGTCCAACCCGCGCCGATCGGACCGACCGGGTCGTCGGCGGTGAAGAGCCGGCCGTCGGCGCCGAAGTCGGTCGGGAAGCGTTGCTGGTCATTCGGCGCCCAGACGGCGATGCGGCCACCGGTGACCTCGTGGGTGCCGTGTTCGGTGAGGAGCGAGGTGTTCGCCCACGACCAGCCCCAGAACTCCCAGGGGTCGAGGGCGGGATCACCCAGGATGTCGAACGTCCAGTCGACCGAGTAGATCTGGACACCGGGGCCGCTGCCCTGGCCCTGACCGACGTCGTTGAGCGGAGCCGACGGCGAGATTGGGAGGTCGATCTGGAAATCGCCGGTGGCGCGGTCGATGCTGCCGATCGGCAGCGGACCGGGTTGGACGTAGTCGTAGTCGCGACGGACGAAGCCGGTCAGGTCGACCAGCATCGGATAGGAATACGTATCGGGTGCCAGTTCCAAACTGACGGTGCCGGTCAGCGTCGCCACCCCGCCGGCGTCTTGCGCGGCGGTGCGCGGGGACGATCTGCCGCCGAGGGCACCGAGCGCGACCAGCAGGGCGAGCAGAGCCAGGAGAACCGGGTGTCGTGCCTGATGCGAGCGAGTCATATCCCCTCCTATCGCCAAGCTCGGCGTCTGCAAGCAAACGATCCCGATCTCCGGCTCACCGGGGGACAGCCCGAAGCGTCCGCGGCGATTCAGGTGTAGGCAGCGAGCATTCCGTCCATGCGAGCCACGTAGAGCACACCCGCGCCGAGGGCAGTTCCGGTTGCCCCAGCGCCGGTCTCGATACGCCAGCGTTCCACCCCGGTTCGCGCGTCGAGCGCGACGACGGTGCCGTTCTCCCGGCAGAGAAGGAGGGCGTCGCCGGCGAGCGCAAACTGGACGACCTTCGTGGTCGCTTCGAATCCCCAGCGCTGGCCGCCGGTCGCCGCGTCGATGGCACCGACGCTCTCGGGTGAGGCGGTAAAGACCAGCCCGCCGGCGATGACGGGAGGCGGGTCGGAACCGAGGTGGTTGCTCCATCGCAGATCGCCGTTCGCCGCGTCCAGCGCCGTGAAGGTGTTGCCGCCGGTGGTGCGACTGGCGACCACGGCGATTCCCTCGCCGACGGCGATCGAGCGCATGCCGACCGAAATTGTCCTTTTCCACAACGGCTTACCGGTCGTCGCATCGAAGGCCAAGACCTGATCGGGTTCGGCGGCGACGAAGAGGCTGCCATCGGTGATGACCGGCGACGAGGCGGTGACGGGGCCGATCGCGGCGGACCAGCGCTGCTCGCCGGTTGCGGCGTCGAGCGCGTAGAGGGTGCCGTCGACGGTGCCGGCGAAGACGGCGTCCTGGGCGACGGCGACAGCGGTCGTGATCTTCTCGCCGGTCGGCTTGCGCCAGCGCTCGTGCCCGGTCGCCGCCTCAATCGCGAAGATCGTACCGTCGACGCCGGCGATGTAGACGGTGCCGGCGACGATCGCCGGCGGGTTGGCACCGGCGACGGAAGGGGCGACGCCGAGGTCGAATCGCCAGCGCTCCGTCCCGGTCGCCGCGTCGAGTGCGAAGAGGGTGCAACCGTCGGTCACGTAGACGGCATCGCCGGCCACGACGGGGAAGCGGATGTTGGGAGCGAGTGCGGCCGACCAGCGCATCACGGGCGGCCCGGCGGGGATGGAGCGATCGCCGCCCCCGCTGCGGCCCGGTCCGCCGCCGAGCATCGGCCAGTCGCCGACGGCACCGGGCGCGGCGGTCGGGGTGATCGGGGCGGTCGTTGCTGTCGGGACGGTGGTCGGGGCCACCGTCGGCGTCGTCGGCGCGGCCGACTGGTGGTCGCGTCCGAACGCGACGTACAAAAGGGCCACGATCACCGCGGCCAAGCCGACGAATTCGACGATCGGCAAGAGGCGGCGGAGCCCGCGCGGCAGCGACGATCGTTCGGTTGCAGGTCCGGCCGGCGGCAGGGAGACGTGGCCGTTGGTGACGATCTCCCGAGGATCGGCCGTCACCGGGACGGTCTCTAGGCGCGACCAGGACGGGGTCGCAGCGATCAGGTCGCGGATGGCCGCGTGGACGGCGGTCGGGGCGGGGTCGCGCGGTTCGGTGTCGAGGCGGCGGACGACGGTGGCAAGGTCGGCGAGTTCGGGCGCAACGTCGGGAAGTTCGGCCCCACCGGCAACGACGGTGTCCCAGAAGCGACCGAGTTGGGCAGCGGCGCGGTCGCGATCACCGGACGGGAGGAAGCGCGGGTCGCCGTTCATCGCCCATCCTCCTTTCCGGCAGCGTTGGCCGTCAGATCGTCGCGGAGGCGTTCGATGGCGCGGAAGGCGGTGGTGTCGACCCAGTTCCGCTTGCGGGCGAGGAGGCGGGCGATCTCGTCGCCGGAGAGTCCTTCGAGGCGGAGTTCGATGACCTGGCGCTGGTCGGGGGTCAGAACGCCGAAGCGGTCGCGGAAGGTGCGTCGCAGGTCGTCGTCGAGCACGACTTCCTCCGGTGTGGGCGAGGGATCGGAGAGGCCGAGCGCCTCGTCGAACGGGAGGTCGCGGCGGAGGTGGCGGAGGTGATCGATGGCGGTGGTCCGGGCCGAGGTCCGCAACCAGCCGTCGAGGTTGTCGTGGTGGCGGGTGGGTGGGTTGCTGATGAGTTTGCGAAAGACGTCCATCGTCGCGTCGGCGGCGGCGTCGGGGTCGTGGAGGACGGCGAGGCAGATGCGGTAGACGGTGTCGGCCGTGCGGCGGTAGAGGGCATCGTAGTCGATGACCGGGGGCGGTTCGGTGATGGTAGCGGCACGACGCGGCCAACGACCCATCGCAGGGCTCCGGGGAATGGGTAGAGACGGTCGGAGCCGACGCGGCAGACAGCGCGACAGCAGTCGCGTTGTCTGGTGTACGGTTCGCTTAAGGAACGACGCACGATCGGGAAATCTTACACGGTCCACGAGACGGCGATGAGAGGCGACCGTAGAGGCATCGCCGACGTCTTGACAGGACCAGAGGTGCGCCTACGATCGCGAACGCCGCGTTCGCGATTCCACGCACATCGGAGAGCGGCATCGACGATGGAGAACGATTCGCCGGCGGCCGATCGCCTGCTCGGGGTGGTTCCGGTCGCTCCCATTCCCGACCTCGACGCCGATCTGCTGCCGCTGCCGGTGCCGCGGACGCCGGTGATCGGGCGGGGGGTCGGCGGTGACGACTGCAGCCGGTGGCGGTACCTTTCGTACGCGCGGATCGGTAGCGCGCCAGGATTGCCGTAGGAGGGATGAGACGATGAGGGCGGCCTGCAACCATCTGGACCAGATCCGGGATGTGACGCCGAGGACGCCGGAGGGGTGCGAGGAGTGTTTGCAGACGGGGGACCGGTGGGTGCATCTGCGGTTGTGCCTGGTCTGCGGGCACGTCGGGTGCTGCGACGACTCCCCCAACAAGCACGCGACCAAGCACTTTCACGCGACGAACCATCCGCTGATCCAGTCGTTCGAGCCGGGGGAGGATTGGATCTGGTGTTACGTCGACGAGGTGGCGTTCGAACCGGCCTGACCAACGAGAGGACCCGCCCAGAGAAGAACCAGGCGGGCAATCTCCCAGAGGTCACCCGGCCCGCCCTACGCGGGTTGCTGGGCGACGCGGAATTGGGCGGTGATGGCGGCGATCTGGCCGGGTGGGAGGTCGGCGTAGTCGGTGTTGGCGCGGGAGGTGCCGGTGCGTTCGAAGAGGATGATGTGGGCGTCTGGTGACATGACGACGTTGTGCCAGACGGCCTGGCCGATGTTGTAGGCGACGTTGTGCCCCATCGCGGTGACGAACGCCTCGCCGGGTTGGGCATCGCCGTCGCAGACGACGAGGTCGGCCTGGCCGGCGGTGAGGATGAAGACCTCGTTCGTCTCGCGGTGGCGCTCGACCCATCGGAATGCCTCGGGTTGGTGACCATCGACGAAACGCAAGATCGCCACGCGCCAGCCGTGGAAATCGAGGATGGGGCGGTAGCCGTCCCCGAAAAAGGAGCCGATCTCGACTAGGCTGGGCGGTAGATTCGTCGTCATCGTCCGCGTCCTCGCCGCAAGCTGGCATCACAGAGTCGCAACCGAATCGCGTGCAGATTCGGCAGCGCGCCGGTATTCTGGGGGTCAGGGTGTCTGGTCATCGCACAAGGGAAGGGTAGCAGGGATGAAGGTCGCCTACCTGTTCACGAATTCCGGGCACACGGCGAGCTACAAACTGGGCAAGATGATCCTGCCGCAACTGGAGGAAAGGCGGCACGGGGTCGACGTTGTCGGGATGTTTTTCTTCGACGACAACAACTACGTGCTGCGCAGGGGCGACCCGATCGGCGAGCGTTTGGCGAAGGTGGCGAAGGAGCAGGGGATTCTGTTGATGATGTGCGACCAGTGCGCACTGGAGCGTGGGTTGGCGGAGGGCGAGCCGGGCAACTGCACGGTGAGTGGGGTTGTGGATGGCGTGCAAATCGGGTGCTTCCCGGACCTTTACGCGGCGCTCGCCGGGAACCCGCCGGATCAGGTGATCTCGCTCTGACGGGTGCGATGGCAAAACCCCGCGGGCGTGGCATCATCCGGTCTGTGAGCACGGCAGACGACGGGGCGACCGCAAGGCCGCGCAGAATCAACGTCAGGGGAACGTCGGGCGCGGGGAAGTCGACCTTCGGCGCGGAACTGGCGCGCCGGCTCGGCGTTGGCTTCGTCGAGCTCGACGCGCTCCACCACGGGCCGAATTGGGCCGCGCCGACGAGCGAGGAGTTCCGCGCGAAGGTGCGCGAGGCGATGGCGGCCGCGCCCAACGGGTGGGTGATCGACGGCAACTACGACTCGAAACTCGGCGACACGGTCTTTGGGGAGGCGGATACGATCGTCTGGCTCGATCTGCCGTTGTTCGTCAAGTTGCCACGGCTCTGCCGGCGGACGTTTCACCGCATTCGCAACCGGATCGAACTCTGGAACGGCAACCGGGAGACCTGGACCGAAGCCGTTTTCCACCGCGATTCGGTCATCTACTGGATGATCCGCAACCATTTCGAACAGCGGAGGGATTGGCCGGCGCGATTCGCGGGGGATGATCGGGTCGTGCGGCTGCGCTCGGATGCGGAGGCGCGGCGCTGGTTGGACGAGCAGACCAGGGGGTGAAGGTGGTGGGGGACGAGCGGCGAACGCCGGCGGACAGCGAGGTGGTGCTGGCGCAATTGATGCTGCCGGACGATGCCAACCCGTCGGGCGACGTCCACGGCGGGGTGGTGATGAAACTGGTCGACACGGCCGGGGGGTTGGCGGCGACGCGGCACGCGCGGTCGCGGACGGTGACGGTGGCGATGGATTCGATGACGTTCGAGGCGCCGGTGCACATCGGCGACCTGCTGCACCTGGTGGCGCGACTGACCTGGACGGGGCGGACGAGTATGGAGATCGAGGTCGTGGTGGAGGCGGAGAACGTGCTGACGGGCGACCGTCGCCGCACCTCGACGGCATATCTCGTTTATGTCGCCCTCGATGCGGACGGGAAACCGCGTCCGGTGCCGCCGCTGGTGCCGGTGACGGAGGAGGACCGGGCGCGGTGGGCGGCGGCGGAGCGGCGGCGGGCGGTGCGGATGGCGCACATGAAGGGCTAGCCCACGGCAGACGAGGACTCGATCGGATCGCGGCGATGCTGCACCGGCTGAACAAAGGGCGTCGTTGGCTCGGAATAGGGGTGAACCGTTCGGCGCCTCGGCTTCGCGTAGAATGGGGGCTGGGAGGGCAACGAGTCGGTGCGCTTTCCAATCTGATCGTCACCTCCGAGCGGGCCGACCATATTGCTTGCCACGGCGCGACGGTGGAGGAAGTGTGGGAAGTTGTGCGCGGAGCACCGGCGGTCGAACGCACGCGATTGGACAGGTTTCTCGTCATTGGGCAAACCTTTGCGGGACGATACTTGACCCTTGTGGTCGCGCCACGCCGCGAAGGCGGGCACAGCTTGGTAACGGCACGGGATGCCGATGACTCCGAGCGCAGACGCTTCCGTCGGCAACGTGGAGAGTGAGCGAAGATGGCAACCAGGGATTGGGCGACCGGAAGAAGATCGACGACGCCGGCGAGTCGCATCCCGGTGTTCGCCAGCATCGACGAAGAAGCGGCGTTCTGGGACACGCACAGCGTGACCGAATTCGAAGATGAATTGGAGGATGTGACGGGCGGAATCACCTTTGTGGTCCGACGACCAGACGATGCCATCCGCATGCTCTTCGATGAGGAGACCGTATCCGCACTCACGGAGCGGGCACGTGCCGAGGATACGGACCCGACGATCCTGGTCCAACAGTGGATTCGAGAACGCCTCCGGGCATCGTAGCAGCGATGTCGACTTACGAGCTTCGGCACGACCGGACGGCGGCGCGTGCGCGAAACGGCGTGCCGGATTTCAAGAGTATCGAGGAAGCCGCTGAATTCTGGGAAACCCACGACAGTGCCGACTTCGAGGGCGAGTGGGACGAGGTCACCGAGGGCGTTCGATGGGTCGTCACCGAGCCCAACGGTCGGATCGCGTTTGCCCTG
>DATBFX010000206.1:0-3479 GCA_036558305.1 Thermomicrobiales bacterium
GTCTCCCCCCAGGATTGGGGGGCCGGGGGGGCCGAAAAGGAACCCCAAAATGGCCACCACCAACCGCGACCGCGTCAACAAAGGCATGGACATCCTCAAAGAAGGCCTCCTCCCCCCCGTCTCCTCGATGATGCAGGGCCGCTTCGGCCCCTCCTGGTGGGACCAGTACCGCCTCGCCTACCCCGGCGGCGTGGCGACCACACCCGAGGACCTCGACGTCCAGGCCCTTCTCAAGATGATGCGTGATAGCTGGCGCGACGTTTTCGCCGCATCGCTGGGGAGTTCCGAGCGCAACCTGGTCCACGAACTGCTCGATCAACGCAACAAGTGGGCCCACCAGAACGCCTTCAGCACCGACGACACCGAGCGCGTCCTCGACAGCATCGCCCGTCTTCTCCGCGCCGTCTCCGCCGCGGACCAGGCCGACGCCGTCGAGCGCGAACGCCAGATCGTCCGCCGCCAGCAATTCGAGGAGTTCGCCAAACGGGAAGAGCGCAAAGCCACCTCGACCGCCGTCGCCACCCAGACCACCGGCGGTCTCCGCCCCTGGCGCGAGATCATGATGCCGCACCACGACGTCCAGCGCGGCGTCTTCCAGCAGGCCGAATTCGCCGCCGATCTCTCCCAGGTCGCCCGCGGCGAAGGCTCCCCCGAGTACCGCGATCCGGTCGAGTTCTTCCGCCGCACATACCTGACCGAGGGGCTACGGACGCTGCTCAAGAGCGCGCTGTTGCGCCTCTCCGGCGCCGGCGGCGACCCCGTCATCGAGTTACAAACCAACTTCGGCGGCGGCAAAACCCACTCGATGCTCGCCCTCTACCACCTCTCGTCCGACGTCGACTTCGAATCCCTGTCCGGTTTCGAACCGATCCTGAACGAGGTGACCGCCGCCGGCGCCGGCAAGATTCCGCTGCCGCACCGGGCGGTCCTCGTCGGCACCGCCCTCAGTCCCGGTCAGGTCCGCCGTAAAGACGACGGTACCGAGACCCACACCCTCTGGGGCGAACTCGCCTGGCAACTCGGCCGCCGCAAGGGTTACGCCCTCATCGCCGATTCCGACAAATCGGGTCTCAACCCCGGCTCCGACCTGCTGGCCGAACTCTTCACGACCTTCAGCCCCTCCCTCATCCTGATCGACGAGTGGATCGCCTTCGTCCGCCAGCTCTACAACCAGGACGGCATGGTCGCCGGCTCCTTCGACGCCAACCTCTCCTTCGCCCAATCCCTCACCGAAGCCGTCCGCCAGACCCCGCAAACCCTCCTCGTCGCCAGCTTGCCATCCTCCGACATCGAGATCGGCGGCGCCGGCGGTCGCGAGGCATTGGAGCGTCTCCGCAACACCTTCGGCCGCATGCAGACCTCCTGGCGCCCCGCCACCACCGAAGAGGGGTTCGAGATCGTCCGCCGCCGCCTCTTCGAACCGATCACCGACCGCGACCTCTTCACCTCCCGCGACGCCGTCATCCGCGCCTTCATGGAGATGTACAAGGATCATGGTCAGTTCCCCCGCAAGATCCAGGAAGGCGACTACCGCCGCCGCCTCGAAACCGCCTACCCCATCCATCCCGAACTCTTCGACCAGCTCTACGGCGCCTGGTCCACCCTCGACAAGTTCCAACGCACCCGCGGCGTCCTCCGCCTGATGGCCTCCGTCATCCACACCCTCTGGCAGCGCCAGGACGCCGGTCTCCTCATCATGCCTTCCTCGCTCCCGATGGACGCCGGCCCCGTGATCGACGAGTTGACCCGCTACCTCGACGACCCCTGGAAACCGGTGATCGAACGCGACGTCGACGGCGACCGCTCCCTCCCCCTCGACCTCGACCGCGAAAACGGCAACTTCGGCCGCCTTTCGGCCGCCCGCCGTGTCGCCCGCACCGTCTACCTCGGTTCCGCCCCCACCTACAACGCCGCCAACCGCGGCATCGAAGACCGCGACATCAAACTCGGCTGCGCCCAACCCGGCGAACCGGTCGCCGTTTTCGGCGACGCTTTGCGGACCCTCTCCGACCGCGCCACCCACCTCTACGTCGACCACGGCAAATACTGGTTCTCCACCCAACCCAGCGTCACCCGCACCGCCCAGGAACGCGCCGACGGTTACAGCAAGGACAAGATCTTCGAAACCGTCGCCAAACGCCTCCGGCAACAGTCGCAGAAGGGCGACTTCGTCCGCATCCACCCCTGCCCGGCGTCCTCCGCCGACGTCCGTGACGAACCCACCATCGGCCTCGTCATCCTCGACCCCGAGCACCCCCACACCCGCGGCGACCTCTCCTCCCCCGCCGTCACCGAAGCCCGCCGCATCCTCGACCAGCGCGGCGAGAGCCCCCGCCTCTACCGCAACACCCTGATCTTCGCCGCCGCCGACAAGGCAAAGTGGGCCGATCTCGAAGCGGCCGTGCGGATGTTCCTCGCCTGGGAATCGATCGACGCCGAAAAGGACGAACTGAACCTCGATGGATTCCAGCGAACCCAGGCCGCGACCAAAAAACGCGACGCCGAAACCGCCATCGCCAGTCGCCTCTCCGACACCTACCAGTGGGTCCTCCGGCCGCTCCAGGACAACCCGTCGGACCGGTCGTTCGACTGGGACGAGCCACGCACCCAGGGCGAAGGCGACGTCGCCCAACGCGTCAGCCAGCGCCTCCGCAACGACGGCGCCCTCTACACCCGCTGGAACGGCACCGATCTCCGCAAACAGCTCGACGCCATCCCCCTCTGGCGCGGCGACGCCGTCGCCGTCAAGCAACTCGTCGACGACTTCGCCCGCTACCTCTACCTGCCGAAACTGAAAAACGACACCGTCCTCGCCGAAGCCATCGCCGACGGTCTCAACAACACCGCCTGGACCACCGAAACCTTCGCCCTCGCCGATTCATTTGACGCCACCACCGGCCGCTACCTCGGTCTCGTCCACGGCCAACACCGCACCCCCACCCTCGACCAGATCGTCGTCAAACCCGATGTCGCCCTCGCCCAGATCAATGCCGAGATTCCGCCGCCCCCGCCGCCGTCTCCCTGGCCCCAGGGCGGAGCGCCCGGCCCCGACATCAACAGCGGCAATAGTTCCGGCGCTGGCACCACTGGCCACGGCGAACCGACCCCAACACCCACTCCCGAGAGGAAAACCCGGCGCTACTACGCCCAGGTCAAACTCGACCCCACGAAAATCTCGACCGAAGCCCACAAGATCAACCAGGAAGTCCTCCAACACCTCGCCTCCCTCTACGGCGCCCAGCTCTCGGTCACCCTCGAAATCGAAGCCTACGTCGATGCCGGCATCCCCGAAGGCGTCCGCCGCGCCGTCGACGAAAACAGCCGCACCCTCAAATTCGCCCAACACGGCTTCGAGGAGTCGTAGTCCGGCGGGTTCGGCCCCCCCGGCCCCCCAATCCTGGGGGGAGACGAGAGGGGGGGGCGGTCTTTAGGTTGGTTCCTCACGGCGCGGCCCGTCGTTCACCCCCCAGGACTGGGGG
>DATBFX010000207.1:0-3443 GCA_036558305.1 Thermomicrobiales bacterium
GCTGCTGGCGATCGGCGCCGCGGTGCTGTTCGCGACGGGCGTGGGCGGCGGTATCCTCGTGCGGGAGAGACCGGGAACGGCCCGGGTCTTGAACTACGATCCCAGCGACGTCGTCCTCAAGGCGGTGGCGACCGGCGTCGCGTCGCTGCTCGTCTTTCTCGTGTTCGTGGGGATCTACTGGCGTCTGCGCAGGAAAGACAAGCAGCGCTTGCGCCAGCGGTGAGCACGAACCGGGTCGCCTCGATCGATTGAAAAACGACGCCGGAGAAGGCGAGAGACTAGAGGACGATGCTGCTGATGAGCGCAAGCAGGACGAAGAGGACGCCGACACCGATGGTGAACTCGAAGAGGGTCTTCTCGACGCCGCGCCGGGTGCGGTAGATCGAACTGGTGTCGCCGCCGAAGGCGCCGCTAAACGACGACCCCTTCGTCTGGAGCAGGATCACGAGGATGAGCACGATCGAGACGATGATCATGACCAGCCGAAGCGCGGTGTCCACAGTATCGACGTCCCTTCCGGCGATAGCCGACAAGCGCGTGTGTCGCGACCGCGAAGCCTAGCACCGGGGCCACCGGGGAATCAAACGGCCGCGGCCGCGATCGCGAGAAACGAGTCCGCCTTGAGACTGGCGCCGCCCACCAGTGCCCCATCGACGTTGCCGCCCGCGAGAATCGCCGCCGCGTTTGCCGGGGAGACGCTTCCGCCGTAGAGGATGTAGATTCGCTCGCCGGCGTTGCCACCGGCGAGCGAACCGAGGACCGCTCGGATCTCCGACGCCATCTCTTCGGCATCCGCGGGTTGGGCGGCGATGCCGGTTCCGATCGCCCAGATGGGTTCGTAGGCGATAACGCACCGGCACACGTCGGCGTCGGATCGCAGCGACAGCGCACTCTCGAGTTGAGCGCCGACGAACGCGGTCGCGTGGCCCGCCTCGCGCATGTCCAGGTCCTCTCCCACGCAAAGGATGGGCGTGAGACCGGCGGCGAGCGCGGCCGTGAGTTTCCGTCTCACCGCGTCGTCGTTTTCGCCGAGAATGCGACGCCGTTCCGAGTGACCGACGATGACGTAACGACAGAGTTCGGCCAGCATGGTGGGCGAGACTTCACCGGTGAAGGCGCCGCTCTCCTCGGTCCAGCAATTCTGAGCGCCGAGGCCGACCGTGCTCCCGACGAGGGCCGTCGCCACCGGTACAAGCCACGGAAAGGGCGGGCAGACGGCGAGCTCGACGCCTGGGACATCCCCGGCCGCGATCGCGGTCGCGAGTCGCACCGCCTCCTCGCGCCCGGTGTGCATTTTCCAATTGCCGACGATCAGCGGCGTCCTGGGCATCGGTCAGCGCTCCGCCGATGTTTCGAGGGCGGCGACACCCGGTAGGGTGCGGCCCTCGACGAACTCGAGCGAGGCGCCGCCCCCGGTCGAGATGTGTGAGATCTTGTCGGCGACTCCCGCTTGCTCGACGGCCGCGACCGAGTCACCGCCGCCGACGACGCTGAATGCGTCAGACTCGGCGACGGCCCTTGCCACGGCAATCGTGCCCCGAGCAAAGGCCGGCCGCTCGAACACCCCCATCGGTCCGTTCCAGAAGACCGTTTTGGCGGCCGAGATCCGCCGGCCGAACTGTGCGGACGTCTCCTTTCCAATGTCGTAGATCGCAACAACATCCGAGACGCCGCCGATGTTCACAGTGCTGCCCGGTTCGTCGAGCGAGCGAGCGACGACGACGTCGACGGGCAGCAGCACATCGACCCGCCGCCGACGCGCGTCGGCGAGGATCGACTTCGCTTGATCGACAAAGTCGGGTTCTGCCAGGGATGTGCCGATCGGGTGTCCCTGCGCGAGGAGGAAGGTGTTTGCCATGCCGCCGCCGACGAGGATCGCATCGACGTGCGAGGCGAGATTCCCGATCACGGCGAGTTTGTCCGACACCTTGGCGCCGCCGAGGATCGCCACGTATGGTCGCTCCGGTCGATCGGTGAGTTGTCTCAGCGCATCGAGTTCTTGCTGCATCAGGTAACCGGCGTACGCCGGCAGGAGCGCCGCGACGCCGACCGTCGAGGCGTGCGCCCGGTGCGCCGCTCCGAAGGCGTCGTTGACATAAAGCTCTGCCAGGGAGGCGAGCCGCCGCGCCAATTCGGGATCGTTCTTCTCCTCGCCGGGTTCGAATCGTACGTTCTCCAGCAGGAGCACCTCGCCGGGGCGAAGTGCGGCCGCCGCCGCGTGCGCGCCGGGACCGGCGACGTCCGGCGCGATGCTGACCGGTTGCCTGATCAACTCGGCAAGGTGTCTTGCGACCGGCGTCAGGCTGAATTCCGGTGTCGACTTTCCCTTCGGGCGACCGAGGTGGCTGACGAGGATGACGGAGGCGCCGCGTGCCAGGAGGTCCTCGATCGTCGGCAGGGCGGCGCGGATCCGCGTATCGTCGCCGATCTCGCCATCGGTCATCGGGACGTTGAAATCGACGCGGACGAGGACGCGCTTGCCCGCGACGTCGGCTTCGCGGACGGAACGGTAGGTCATGGTGCCCTCCGGCGTCGCCACGGGCGGACGGCGTGGGATTCGCTTGCTACGCGGTGCCGGGAATGCCCGCCTCGCAGACGAGGGCGATCAGATCGGCGACGCGGCAGGAGTAACCCCACTCGTTGTCGTACCAGGCGATCACCTTGACCAAATTGCCGCCGATGACCATCGTCGAGAGACCGTCGACGATGGCAGAGCGCGAATCCTGACGCAGATCGGAAGAGACGAGGGGTTCGTCGCTGTAGCCGAGGATGCCTTGGAGGGCGTCGGCGTCCGCGGCGGACTTGAATGCCCGATTGATCTCGTCGATCGTCGTCGCCTTTTCGGTCTCGGCGACGAAGTCGATGATCGAGACCGTCGCCGTCGGCACGCGAAGGGAAAATCCGTCGAACTTGCCCTTCAGTTCCGGGATCACGAGCGCAAGCGCGCGGGCGGCGCCGGTCGTGGTCGGGATGATGTTGATCGCGGCCGAGCGCGCGCGCCGTAAGTCCTTGTGCGGGGCGTCGAGGATCACCTGGTCGTTCGTGTAGGAATGGACGGTGGTCATCAGTCCGCGACGGATGCCGAATCCGTCGAGCACAACCTTTGCCACGGGCGCCAGGCAGTTGGTCGTGCAGGACGCGTTCGAAATGATGGTATGGGCATCGGGGTCGTAGTTCTGCTCGTTGACGCCGAGGACGATCGTGACGTCCTCTCCCTTGGCGGGGGCGGAGATGATCACTTTCTTGGCACCGGCGTCGACGTGCGCCTTCGCCTTGTCGGCATCGGTGAAGCGACCGGTCGACTCCACGACGACGTCGATTCCCTCGTTGCCCCACGGGATCTTGGCCGGTTCTCGCTCGGCGAACACCTTGATGGTCTTGTCGTCGACGCGGATACCCGCGTCCTCGACGGCGATCTCGGCGTCGTAGCGCCCGTACGTCGA
>DATBFX010000208.1:0-46028 GCA_036558305.1 Thermomicrobiales bacterium
AGGAGCGACAGCTTCGCGGACGACCAGCGGCTCGTGGGCATCGGCGCCGCGACCTCGATGGCCCACAGCGGCCGGCCCTGAAACGACCGCCCGATCTGCCTTGTCGTGACGCCGGGTCGCTCTCTCAACCGCGCCAGGAGCGGCGGCAAGTCGTTTCCGAAGAGAATGCGATCGGCGGGCGGTCCCTCGGGCGAAGGCGGAATGCCGGCAAGACCGTCCGCAAGAACGGGAAGGTTGAGCGAGATCGACTCGGCCGCGCCGACGTGGATCGTGATCGGCAGCGAAGTTCCGTCGATCGGTGCGGCCTGCGTTCCGGCGGCGACGGCACGCAGGTGCGCCCCGACCGCGCTCGAATCGGAGCCGGGAGGGAGATCCAGCGTGACGTCGAGACCGGTCAAACCTGCGGGACCGACCGCGAGCCCGGTCACCCTGACACCGGGCGTCGCAAGCGATCCCGGCGGCGCCTCCCGGCTCAGGCCGGTCAGCGCCACGCGGGCGCGCGGCGCCCGTCCTGGAGTGACGTGGATGAATGGCAAGATGGCGCCCGGTCCGGTCAATTCGTCACCGCCGAGGCTTTTGCCGTACGCACCGAGCCAGTCGAGACTGCCGAAGTAGACGTCCTCGTGCAGGGCTTCGGCGGCCGAGTCGAGTTCCTCGCGCAGACCGAGCGGCTCGTTCGGTTCGCTGACCCAGGCCTCGACGCGGAGCGCCGCGAAGAGCGGTTGATCTGCCAGGTGCGGCGGTCCACCGGCATGCTCACGGACGTGTTCGCCGACGCGGGGAAGAACGACCTCTCGATACCAAACCCAGAAGCGGTCGCAGTCCGTCGGGACGTCGCGATCGAAGACGACCGTGTCGCCGCGGGTTGCCCGGACACCGCCGGTACTGACGAGAACACTGCCGCGGGACGGATCGAGCGACAGGTAGGGAAGTTCGTACCAGCGGGGCGCGAACGAGTCGCGCCAGATCGGGGAGCCGTCTCGGTAGGCGACGGTCTCGTAGATCGCGCCGCCGGTGGTGGTTTGCTCGACCAGATCGATCGCGGCGAGCGGCAATCCGAGCGCCGAAGCGAGAAGTTCGTCGCCGGGATAGAGTTCTTGGAGCCACCGGATCGGCAGGTCGAGACGGGGCGGCGTGTCCTCCGTTGCCGGCACCGGCGCGTAGCGCAACTCGACCCGGTCGATCCCGACGAGTCGGCTCAGGGCGGGGATCACGTCCTCCCGTATCCAGGACAACCCCGCTTTGTAGGCGGAGCGGACGCGGACCCCGACGTCACCGGTCCCAGGGAGCGCGGAGGCGACGAGGGCGGCAACCTCGGTCTCCAACGCCCGCCGGATCTCGGGTGGCTCGCTGACGAGGACGAGCAGGTCGATTGGTGCCTCCCCGGTCCCGGCCAGGACCGGGATCAGCTCGTCGCGAACGAGATCGCGCACGCGGTCGACTTCCCACCGCTCCTCCCATTCGAGGGCGAAGACTGCTGGCGAATCCGCCGACGAAAGGGGTACACCGGAAGCCAGGTCCTTGATCGCTTCGACGACGCGGACTACGTCTGCGGGCGAGGTAGTCTCAGCGTCAACCACCGGCCACGTCGAAGCGAGGATCTGCACCAGCGTGGCCATACTGCCGGCGTCGCCTCTGAGTTCGAGCCGACCGTCGACGAGGCGAAGCTGCGCGACCTCGCCCGGCAACGCCCGTGTTGACCCTGTCAGATCGACGGCAAACACCTCGGCAGGGAACTCGGTCCCCGCGGCGACGGCGAGCGGAAGATCGATGCCGCCGCTTTCCAAACCGAGCCGCGCGGCAAACTCGATCGCGGCAACACCGATCGCCGGCGGACACGGGTCGGGCAAAAGAAGGACGAGTCGCGTCCCATCAGGCAGGTGGTCGCCGTCGCGATCGCGAAGCAATCCTGAGGGCGTGAACAGTTTCCCAAGGTCGGTGATCGCCGGCGGTCGCTCCGGCGCGGCGTCCCGGATAGCGACCGGTGACACGCCCGCCGTCGCAAGTGCGCTCGCGTCTTCGACCGTCCGCAAAACCACCCCGCCAGACGTGTGCTCCGCGGAACCCTCGCCAGGAAGGACGAAGATCGGGATGCAATCGGGCGGCAAGGGGTCGCCGGAGGCGAGCACGACACGGTCCGGAAGCCCGGCCGTCTCCAGACCCAATCGTGCCGCCAGGTCGATCAACGCGCACCAGAAGGGTGTGTCGATCAGAGCGGGATCGGGTGGGAGGACGATGCGGACGGCGAGATCGTCCGGGTGCCCGTCGCCGTTGGCATCGAGCAGGAAACCCCCGATGCGGTAAGGATCGGCTGGGCGGTCAACCATCGCCGTTCTCCGCCGGTACCAGCC
Organism: Thermomicrobiales bacterium; assembly: GCA_036558305.1. Lineage (GTDB taxonomy): Bacteria > Chloroflexota > Chloroflexia > Thermomicrobiales > UBA6265 > DATBFX01. Next base: position 2,352 of record DATBFX010000208.1, read on the forward strand.
GTGCGATCGGTTGGCCGAATTCGACGAACTGGCCGTCCTCGACGAGGAAGGCGACGAGGGTGCCCGCGTGCGGAGCCTGGATCTCGTGGTACGTTTTCATCACCTCCAACAGCGCGAGCGTCTGACCCGCATCGATCCGAGCGCCCTCCTCGACGAGGACCGGGAGATCGGGCGCGCTGCGCCGGTAGAAGACACCGAGCACGGGCGCCGTGACGGTCGTTTCGGCCTGCGCCCGGTTCGGCAGATTTCGCTCCGGCGCGGCAAGCGCGGATTCGACGCTTCGGTGCAACTCCAGCGTGAGCCCGGCGCCGGCGAGTTCGAGCCGGAACGAAGAGATGCCGGCGGCCTGGGCGGCCTTGATCACCTCGACGACGCCGGCAGGATCCCACGCACCGCCGTTGTCCACGCTCGCCGTTCCTCCCAATTCCGCGGCGACCTCGCCCGGCCCCCAACCGGTGAAGACGGTTGGCCCGTCGACGACCGCGCTCGGGCCGAGACCGGCTCGATAGCTCACGGTCTCGGCGCGGGCCTCATCCGGCGTCACCGCCGTGAACCGGACCAGTGCGCCGGGACGAAGTTGCGCGAAGCGGTCGAGATCCGCCCCGATCGCGGTGGCGATCTTGACATAGCCGCCGACGGTTTGCCGGGCGGCCAGGAGGACGATCGGCTGACCGTCGCCGGGGACCTGAATGGCGCCGTGGGCGATCCCTTCGCTGACCAGATCGGCGTTGTCCGCGTGCGCGATCGCCGGTCCGGTCAGACGGACACCGGTCCGGTTCGCCTTCGTCGAAACCGCGTATTCCGCGCCGAGAAAGGTCGCGATGCCGTCGGCAGTAAAGCGATCCTGTTGCGGACCGAGCACGACGCGGGCGGTCATGGAGGGTGCGTGGTTCGGCGGGGGCGCTGCCAACCGGCGGCGAAGAAGTGCTTCGATCGCGGGTTCCGCGCTGCGCAAGGGAATCTCGTCGCCAGCGCGCAAGGGGCGACCGTCAAGACCTCCGAAGTGCCCGACGAGATCGGTACTCCGGCTGCCGAGGACTGGATCGATGGCCAGACCGCCCGCGACGCAGAGGTAGGCACGGGCTCCGTTGCCGGTGCCCGTGGCCGGATCGAACGAGAAGTCGTCACCTTCCCCGACGGAGACCGGTTGCCAGAGCGGGACCGGCGAGCCGTTGAGCTGGGCGCCCAGGTCGGCACCGGTCAGGGCAACGGTCGTCGGGCCACCGAACACGAGCGTCGGGCCGAGGAGCGTGATCTCCAAACCGGCCTCACCGGGATCGTTGGCAAGGAGGCGGTTGCCAAGGATCAGGGCCGTGCGGTCCAGCGCGCCGCCCGGCGCCACACCGAATCGGGCCAGACCCGGTCGCCCGAGGTCCTGGATCGTCGTCAACATACCGGGCTGGACGACGCGGATCGATGCCGGCAGGTCCGGCGCTTCCCGCGTGGGGCGGAGAGATTCCTCGGCTTCGCTCGGAATGACGGATTGGGAATGAGCGGCGCTGCTCAAGAAATCGTCATTCCGAGCTTGTCGAGGAATCTCTCCGCCCCGATCGCACAAAGCCTCGAATTCGTCAGCACCGATCTGCCGGAACCTCACACCATCGCCCGGATGGAGGAGGAAGGGATCGGCGCGGGCCGGATCGAACAGGCGGAGGGGCGTGCGGCCGATCAGGCGCCAGCCACCGGGGGTTTCCAGGGGGTAGACACCGGTCTGGGTGCCGCCGATGCCGACGCTGCCGGGCGGGGTCCGCGTCCGCGGCTGCGGCAGGCGCGGTGTCGCGAGCTCGGGCGGCAACCCCATCAGGTAATCCCAGCCGGGCGCGAAACCGCCACAGGCGACCCGATACGAAGCGCCCGAGTGGCGCGCGATGACCTCGTCCGTCGTGAACCCCGTGTGCGACGCGACGTCATCCAAGTCCGGACCGAACGCGCCGCCGTACACGACCGGTATCTCGACTTCACGCTCGGGTGCCTCCGATTCTGGCGGTAGCGAAGCGGCGATCTCCCGGATCTCGCGTTCGAGCGACGAAGGATCGGTTTGAACCGGATCGAAGCTGACCAGGATCGTCGCGTAGGCGGGTACGACGTCGTCGACCCCGGCGAGTCGGCGGGCGTCGAGGGCCGCGGTGAGCATCCAAGCGGCGGCGACGACGTCGGCGTCGATGAGCGGCTCATCGCCGAACCGGATCAGCAGTGCGGAGTCGGCCAGCGGGGCGAAGGTCAGGTTCGGAAGCCGCGTCATGGCGCTCCCGGCGCGCGGATGGCGATGCCCGCCGCTTCCAACCCGCGGCGGACGGCCTGGACGATCTCGACCGCGCCCGGTGTGTCCGAATGGGTGCAGATGGTATCGGCTTGCAACTTCAGGTCCTGACCGTCGATCGTCGTCAGCACGCCCTCGGTGACGAGGCGAACCATCCGCCGTGCCGCCTCCTCCGGTTCGGTGATCATCGCGCCGGGGAGGCGGCGGTTGACCAGACTGCCGTCGGCGTTGTAGGCGCGATCGGCAAAGGCTTCGCGGGCGATCCGCAACCCGGCCGCTTCGCCGGCGGCGAGGAGGGCGGAACCCGGCATCGCGAAGAGGAGCAGTTCAGGGTTGTAGGCGCGGATCGCCTCGGCGATGGCGCCGGCCAGTCCTTCGTCCTTCATCGTCACGTTCGAGAGGGCGCCGTGGGGTTTGACGTGCTGCATGGGGACCCCGGCCGCGCGGCAAAAGGCGTCGAGGGCACCGAGCTGGTAGAGGGCGTCGGTGCGGACCTCGTCGGGGGTGGCGGCGATGACGCGGCGACCGAACCCAACGAGATCGGGGAAACCGGGATGGGCGCCGATGCCGACGCCGTGCTGCCGGCACGCCGCGACCGTCCGCTCCAGCGTGCGCGGGTCGCCGCCGTGGAACCCGCAGGCGACGTTGGCGCTGGAGATGAGCGGGAAAAGCTCGGTGTCGTAACCAATGCGGAGCACGCCGTAGCTCTCGCCGAGGTCGCTGTTGAGATCGATGGTCGTGGTCTGTAGCTTAGCCAACGTCGGATGCCCTTCACGAACGGGTTTCGCGCGACCCGCACTCCTGACTATCGTGGGCATTGTTTCGAAGGTTGCGTGGGAGCGCAATACCGGTGACGCGGCCTCCCGTCGACGAGATCATCGTGCCGTTCGCATGAGAACGGTGCCATTCACTTCGGGCGACTCAACAGAACAACCATTGACACGGTTCGTTCGAAACCCCTACCATGTTACGCCGAGCGAGAATCTGTTACAGCAAGCGTAACTTACGTCGATGCGCAACTTCACCGCACGGTGGTGGCTGGCCACCGGCCCTTTCGGGCGCGTCGCACCCAACCGCGACCGCGGTTGGGTGCGACGGCGGTGCGGGCGCCGGAGAGGAGGTTGGAAGCGGAGGGATGCGTTCCGTGTTTCCGATCCCTGCCCGGCCGCGTGCGCGGCACGCGGGGACGGAGCGCCGTGAGCCCGTACTGAGCGAAAACGCGTAAACCTTGGGCGCTCGTCAACAGTCGGCAACGGTCGGTGTCGGACGGCGACGAGCCGGTGCCGGAGGCGCTTATGCAAAAGGCAATTCCACGGCCCAAAACCGTTTCGTTTCCCACGAACGTGCCGCGCGTGGCGGTCATCGGGGTGGTCGCCGCCGTGATCTTTGCGGCGGGCGGGTTTGCCGCCGGTCAAGACCTCCAGGGCATGCTCCATCCCAATCGGCATCTCCTCGAAAAGCAGGCGCAGCCGCTGGCAGGCGGTGTCGGGCTGGTGACGCCGGAGCAGGTGCTGGCCGCCGGCAAGGGGAACTACCTCCTGGTCGACGTGCGTGGGCACGACGCCTACGAGTTTGCCCACGCGGTCGGGGCGATCTCGATGCCGGAGGCGGAGATCGACCAGATGGCCGGCAAACTGCCGACCGATCGCACCGTGGTTCTCTACTGCACCTGCCCCGACGAGAAAACCAGTCTCCGCGCCGGGCGGACCCTGGCCGGTGTCTACCACCTGACGAACCTGGTCGTCCTGAAGGGCGGGATGCTCGCCTTCCGAAAGGCGGGCGGTGCCTTGTCGAGCGATGCGACCGATTCCGCGATCGAACACCAGGGGTGCGGCTGTACCGTGACGTCCCCCGCATTCAAGCTCTGGGTGATGAACAACGAGGCCAAGGCGGCGTCGCCTCGGCTCTCGCCGTTCTCGTGATGGGGAGGAGCGCGTGATGTCTGACGAGACCAGGGACCTCGAAACTCCTGCCACCGAATCGTCACCGACGCGGTTGAACCGCCGCCAGGTCGTCAAAGCCGGTGCGGGTGTGGGTGCCGTCGCCGCGGGAGTCGGCGGCTTCGCGCTCGGAGCCCGACGCGGCAACGAGACCGCGATCGCCGCCGGTGGGGCGAACCGGGCGGCCGAGCTGCGCGCGGCGCGGCAGAACGCGAACGTCATCGTTGCCGGCTGGGAACAGGACGTCGGGACGTTGGACCCCGCCAAGACGATCTGCGGCCACGAGGTCCGTGTCGTCAACCAGTTCGCCAAGACCCTCTGGGGACTGGAGGGCAGCAGCCCGGAGAAGGTCGGGATGCTCGCCGAGAGCTGGCAGGGCTCGGAGGATGGTCTCACCTGGACCGTCAAGTTGCGGCAAGGAGTGACCTTCCAGGACGGGACCCCGGTCGACGCGGCGGCGGTGAAGTGGAGTTTCGACCGCTTCCTCGACAAGAACAATCCCTACTATGATCCGCCCTACAACCTGCTCAGCTACTACCTGGGCGGACCCGACAGCGAGAAAGGGATCAAGAGCGTCGAGGTGGTTGATCCGCTCACCCTGACGATCACGCTCAAGCAACTCGACCCGATCATCGAGACCTACCTGTCGGTCGGCTACTGTGCCGTCGTCTCGCCGACGGCCGTCCAGAAGCTCGGTAACGCCGGCTTTGCCGAAAAACCGGCCTGCACCGGTCCTTTCATGGTCTCCGAGTGGGAAAAGGGCGTCCGCATCGTCCTCGACCGCTTCGACGGCTACTACGGCGAGAAGGCCAAGGTCGACCAGCTCATCATCCGCCCGATCGTCGAGAACGCGGCGCGGCTGACGGCGCTTCAGCAGGGCGAGATCGACTTCGTCGTCGCCCTGAGTCCGGAGTTCATCCCGACGGTCCAGGGCGACCCGAATCTCCAACTCCTGCAGGCACCCGGCTACCACATCTGGTGGATCGCGCTCAACGTCCACGTCCAGCCGCTCGACAACGTCAAGGTGCGTCAGGCGCTCAATTACGCGGTCGACAAGCAGGCGATCGTCGACACGATCCTGCAGGGAGCGGCGACGCTCTCCAACGGACCGATCATCGGCCACTCCTGGGCCAACGATCCGTCGGTGCTGCCGTATCCCCACGACCCGGACAAGGCAAAGGCGCTCCTGGCAGAGGCCGGGTACGCGGACGGCTTCTCGGTCAAGTTCTGGGTGCCGGAGTCGGGGTCGGGGATGATCGCGCCGAAGGAGATCGGTCAGATCGTCCAGTCGGACCTGGAGAAGGTCGGCGTCAAGGCCGAGATCGTCACCCAGGAGTGGGTCAGCTACGTCGCGGACTGGCAGAACAAGGGGCTCGATGCCGGCGGGTACGGGCTGGCCGAGATGAGCTGGAACTTCTCCTCGACCGACCCGGCCGAGTGGCTCGACCCGAACATCCCGACCAGCGCCCATCCCCCGGGAGGCGGTTTCAACGGCTCCTTCTACTCCAACCCGCAGGTCGACGACCTCCTCACCAAGGCGAGGACGACCTTCAATCAGGACGAGCGGGCGACCTACTTCAAGCAGGCTCAGGCGATCATGCGCGAAGATTGCCCCTGGATCTTCATGTTCAGTGCCAACAACGTCGCCGCTGCCACCGCCCGCCTCAAGGGCATCGAGCTGAGTTCCGACCCGGGCGTGATCAGCTTCGAGCGTGGCTACTTCGAGTAGACGGACAGACGGACAGACGGACAGACGGACAGACGTGAGATGAACGCAGAAGGCGGGCGGCGCGAGGTTGGGGTAGGGGCGGACCGCCGTGTCCGCCCTGTCCCGAAGGCCGCGCAGGCCGCGAGAGGGCGGACACGGCGGTCCGCCCCTTCGAAAGGCGCGCAGGCGACCGTTCTGTCCGTCTGTCCGTCTGTCCGTCTGTCCGTCTCGCCTCGGTGACGCGCCATGGCGCTCGTGCTCCTCAAGCGGATCGTCTGGACGGTACCGATCCTCATCGGCATCTCGCTCGTCGTCTTCTCGATGATGCACCTGGCGCCGGGCGATCCGGCGGAGGCGATCCTCGGGCCGCGGGGGACGAAGGAGTTGCTGGCCCAGGCTCGGCACGATCTGGGGCTGGACCGGCCGCTCTACGTGCAGTACGGGAACTGGCTGATCGATGCGGCGCACGGTGACCTGGGCGAGTCTTACCGCCTCAATCGCGCCGTCGCGCCGGAGGTCCTGGCGAAGTTCAAGAACTCGGCGATCCTCGCCTCGATCTCCTTCGTCGTCGCGGTCCTGGTCGGGGTCGCGATCGGCACTGCCTCGGCCGTGCGGCGGGGCGGGCTGATCGACAATGCGCTGATGGCGATCACCGTCACCGGTATCTCGATGCCGCCCTTCTACCTGGGGATGCTGCTGATCATCCTCTTCTCCGTGAAACTCCATCTCCTCCCGACCGGGGGGATGTACGACGTCCGGCAGGACCCCACCACCGGGCAGCTCATCCGTCACCTGATCCTGCCGGCGCTGACGCTGGCGGCGGTGCCGATCGCGGTGATCGCGCGGATCATGCGATCGTCGATGCTGGAGGTGATCGGGCAGGACTACATCCGCACCGCGCGGGCGAAAGGGCTGCGCGACCGCGGAGTGGTGTTGCGTCACGCGTTGAGAAACTCGCTGATTCCGGTCGTCGCGGTCGTCGGGTTGCAGGTGGGGTACCTGCTGAGTGCTACCGCGCTTGTCGAGGTGGTCTTTTCCTGGCCGGGGTTGGGCTCACTGCTCGTCCAGTCGGTAGTGACGCGGGATCTGCCGCTGGCCCAGGGGGCGGTGCTCCTGATCGCGGTGATCTACGTGCTGGTGAACATCCTGACCGATCTCGTCCAGGCGATGCTCGACCCGCGCATCACCTTCAGTTAGCGCGAGCGCGGCAAGGAGATCGCGGCGTTCATGGCTATTTCCGGGGCAAGACCGCTGGTCGAGGCGCCGTCCGCGGCGCAGCCGCTGGTCGAGTCTTTGCCCTTCAGCCGGCGGCATCCGGTGCTCTGGCGGCTCTGGCGCCGCAAGCTCGGGCTGGTCGGGTTGGCGATCGTCGTGCTGGTGGCGCTGGCGGCGGTCTTCGCGCCGTGGGTGGCACCGCACGATCCGCTGGCGCAGGATCTCCGCAGTCGGTTTGCGGGACCGGGAACACCGGGGTACGTGCTCGGGGCGGATGCGTTCGGGCGGGACATCTTGAGCCGGCTCATCTGGGGCGGGCGGATCAGTCTCGCGATCGGGTTCAGTGCCAGCATCGTCGCGCTCGGGATCGGGGTACCGCTCGGGATGCTGAGCGGCTACCGGGGCGGCTGGCTCGATTCATTGATGATGCGGCTCATCGACGTGATGCTCGCGTTTCCGTACATCCTGCTCGCGATCGTGATCGTCGGGGCGCTCGGGCCGGGCTTGCGGAACACGTTGATCGCGGTCTCGATTACGAGCATCCCGTTTTACCTGCGGATCATGCGGAGCGCGGTGTTGTCGGTGCGCGGTCTGACGTTCGTCGACGCGGCGCGGGCGATCGGCGCCTCTGACACGCGAATCTTGCGGACGGCAATCTTGCCGGCGATCCTGCCGTACGTGATCGTCTCGTTTTCGATCAGCGTCGGGTGGTTGATTCTGGAGGCGGCCGGGCTGAGTTTCCTCGGTCTCGGGGCGCAACCGCCGGCCGCCGAATGGGGTTCGATGCTGGCGGAGCACCGCCAGTACATCACGATCCACCCGCACACGGTCTACATCCCCGGTCTGATCATCCTGATCGTCGTGATCGGGTTGAACCTCTTCGGCGATGCGTTGCGGGACGCGCTGGACGTGACGTTGAAGGAGTAGGGCCCGAGCAGGGCTTTCCCGAGAGCGCAACGTTCGTGCTCTCCTGGCGGGCGGACACGGAGGTCCGCCCCTACGACGGTTTGCACGAGGGAGCGGAGGCGAATGATTCAAGCACCAACCCGACCCTGGATCGACTTCGGGGCGCGGATCGCCAAGCTGCGCGGCGTCCTCGCCGACAGCGAACTCGATGCGGCGGTGGTGATGGCGCCGGCGAATATCGCGTATCTGAGCGGGTTCCAGGCGCTGCTCTACTCGCGGCCGATCTACCTGATCGTCGATGCGGGCCGGACGGAACTCGTCGTGCCAGGGTTGGAGGAGGAGCACGCATCGCACGCCGCGGGGATCGACGCGGTTCACGTCTACTACGAGCATCCCGAGAAGGGGACGAAGGGCGAGAATGCTCCCGACACGCTGGTTGCTCGGCTCCAGACAATCGGAGCGCGGCGGATCGGGTTGGAGTACGGATCGGCGCCGATTGCGCTGCGGGAGCATCTGGAAGGGAAGGGGTTGACGACCGGCAATCTGTCGCCGGCGATCGTCAGGATGCGATTGATCAAGGACGACGGCGAGATCGCGTTGATGCGGCAGGCAGCGGTGCTGGCGCGGATCGGGGTGATGGCGACGCTGGCGGCGGCGGCACCGGGACAGTCGCAACTGTCGATCGAGGCGATCGGGACGAATGCGATCCTCGAAGCGGCGCCGGAACTGACGCCGGAGGCGACGATCAATCTGTTGCAATTCACGACTTCGGGACCGGAGACGAGTCTGCCGCACCTGATCACGACGACAAGGCGGTTGAACCGGCCCGACCTGGCGATCCATTCCCGGCAGGTCTCGGTCGACAGCGAACGGGCGGAGTTGGAGCGGACGTTCGCGATCGGCGAGATGGACGAGCGGACGCGGCGGATTTTCGGCGTGGCCGAGGCGGCGCAGATGGCGGCGATCGAAGCCTGCCGGCCGGGAGCGCCGATGCGGGAGGTCGATGCGGCGGCACGGCGAATCATCCAGGCGGCGGGGTACGGCGAGTATTCGATCCATCGGACCGGACACGGGCTGGGGATCGAGGCGCACGAGGCCCCGTACATCCGGTGGGACGTCGACGATCCGCTGGAGGTCGGGATGGTTGTCTCGATCGAGCCGGGCATCTACATTCCGGGTGTTTGCGGGGCACGGCATTCGGACACCGTCGTCATCACGGCGGACGGACACGAGACGATCACGGAGGCGCCCAAGGGGGCGGAGAACCTGATCTTCGATCGGTAGGCATCGTTCGGGCGGAGCTTTCGCGAAAGGAGCACTCCGGTGGCGAAGAACGGGCGGAACGGGAAGAACGGGATCGTCGCGAAGAACGGGCACGTCCATACGGCGGGGGAGACGACGATCAGTGCGGTGGCGATGCACTGCTCGCACGATCCCGAGGCGAACTGGAAGAAGTACCTGGCGTTCGTCGACGAGGCGGCGGCACGGGGAAGCGATTACCTGGTCTTCCCCGAGGTGTCGCTGCACGGGTACCTGATGGGGACTGCGGCACTCGGGTCGCCGGAGATGTCGGAGCAGTTACGGTATTTCCGGCGGGTGGCCGAACCGGTGCCGGGACCGACGACGGACCGGTTGACGGTGCTGGCGGCCAGGCACAACATGCTGATCCAGGCCGGGCTGGCCGAGCGGGCGATGGACGGCAATATGGTCTACAACAGCGCCGTCCTGGTCGGGCCGCAGGGGGTGATCGGGGTTTTCCGGAAATTGCACAACCAGTTCGAGTGGCCGGTGTTCGGGCCGGGCGATCACCTCTCGGTGTTCGAGACGCGGCTGGGCAAGATCGGGATGTTCATCTGCTACGACCTGGCGTTCCCGGAGATCACCCGTGCCTTCGCCCTGCAGGGGGCGACGATCGCGGCGTTGACGACGGCCTGGCCGATGAAGGGGGACGATCCCGAGACCGACTACTACGGGTACACCTACGATCTGTTGAGCCGGTCGATGGCGCTGGCGAACCAGATGTGGATGGTCTGCTCGAATCAGGTGCTGCGGCCGCCGACACCGGGCTGCGCGAACTACTACGGGCACAGCCGGATCATCGCGCCGACCGGGAAGATCGTGGCCGAGATCGGGCACGAGGAGGGGTTGGCGACGGCGACGGTCGATCTCCACGAGGGGATCGAGCGCGGGCGAACGCTGGAGTTCTTCGGGCTCAACCTGTTGGAGGACCGGCGACCGGAGTTCTACGGGATCCTGGCCGACAAGGGCGTCTACTACCAGAGCGAGGTGGCGCCGCTGCCGCGGCAAGTGACGAAGGCGAACGGGGCGGAGTTGGCCGCGTCGTCGGTGCGGGAGCGGGAGCGGGAGACGGTGGCGGGGGACTAGCTCGCGGATCGGGTCCTGAACCGGTTCGGCGAAACGGTTTGGGCCGATTGGGGTTCCCTCCCAGTTGGGTTTCGGGACTTCTCGACCCGAGGCAACCTGCGACGCCTCGTCGCGGTGCCGGAGCAGTGGCCGTCGATCCGACACCCCGTTGCCTCGCCCGTGACGAGTGGGACTGCCGATGCACGGGTCTCACGGATTTGACGGCTCGACCGCGGCGGTGCGAGGATGACCCGGTCCCAGGGTATCCGCGGGAGGGGCCGTGTCACGCCGATTGCACGTCCTGGCGACCGAAGACGACGTCGCGCTGCGCGATCTGCTGGCCGAGATCCTGGAAGGGGAGGGACACCGCGTCACCTTCTCGTCCGGCCAGGACGTCGCGGCGGTGGCCGCCGACCCGCCCGATCTCCTGCTGCTCGACGGGCGGGGGCTACCGGGCGATTCCGGGTGGGCCTACCTGGAGCGGCTGAAAGCCGACCCGCGGACCGCGCCGATTCCGGTCCTGGTTCTGACCGGCGAGGGTTGGGCCGCCGAGCGCTACGCCGCACGCTTGGCGGCGCTCGACACCGTTCTGGTTCTCAAGCCCTTCGACCTCGCCGATCTGCTGGAGCAGGTGCGCCGCCGCGTCGGCGGCGAGCCCGCCTGATTTGGCCGACTTCGGCAGCGTGCCCGTGAGGCGGCGCGTTCCGCCAGGTGTGCGTCAGCGTTTTCGGTAGGGGAGGGCACCGGGGACCCTCTGGGTGCCCTCCCCTACGCCGAACGGGACGCCCCGGGCCGGGCGAAAACGCCGGCGCACGCCCCCTTCCGCCCCCGCGGTTCGTATTCCGGTGCTATCTCGTGTAGAGTGGGCAGTCGCGGGGTGGAGCAGCGGCAGCTCGTTGGGCTCATAACCCAAAGGTCGGCGGTTCGAATCCGCCCCCCGCTACCAGCGGCCGGCAGAATGCAGCCTCCGGGGCCGGCGATCACCCTGGGTGAACGGCGGCCCCGTCGCCTCCATCCTCGGGTCGCAAATAGCGGCGGGCGACATCCTCCCCGGTCGCCTCCTCGACCAGCACCAACTCGCCCATCGCTCCCTCGGCGATCAATCGGGCCGCGTGCTGCGACAGCTCTTCCTGGCTCGCGTGGACGTCGGAGGTGTGGGCAATCACGGTTGCGGTCCCGGCGGTGCGGTGTTCGACGCGGAAGGTGCTCATGGCGCAAGGATACCAAGAGTAGGGCGGTTGTCGCGGCAGCAGCGCGTGACGACGGCGGCGAGGAGTCGTATACGACGCGCGCCACAATCGAAGAGCACCACGCGATCACGCGTCCGGTGACCGCGCGGGATCTCGCTTCTGCCCTTCGATCAGGCCGACTTCGACCTCGGCGGCACGCCGTGCCGCGACCGCTGGCTCCGTGCCGCCGCGGATGGCGGCCTCCATCACCTGTCGCGCCATGCCCCGTGCCCACTCGTCGGATCCCCGCTTGGTCGCCAGGAGTTCTTGCCGCTCACGGTGCTCCCGTGCCCTGCGTTCGGTCTCCGATTGCGCGCGCGCTCGATTCCAAGCCCGCTGTCTGTCCGCGCTGGACATTCGTGCCCTCCAGGCGTGGTTGGGCGGTGCCAAAGTGAGCGCGCTGTCGGGTACCATGCCGAGCCGTCCACTTGGCGCGGTCGTCCCTGAGGCGTGGACCGGCCGCACCCGTCTCACTACCGTTTCGCGTGCCGTCGATGAGCCTGCCAGCCGGCGAAGACCTCTTCGGTTTGGTAGCCCTTGCCGCTAATTAGGGTGTTCAGGCCGGTGACGAGCCGTGCTTTGACCTCGAGGCGCGGCGTGCCGTCGATCTCCTCCACGCGCCGGATGATCCGTTCGCTCACCCCTGCCGCCGTCGCGAGTGCCGCGGTCGAAATCCCCTCGCGCTCACGAATCGCTTTCAGATGGTTTCCGGGTCCGATGCTCACGAATCACCCTTTTCTACGTGTGCCGTGCAGCGGCAACAGGCCGACGTCCAAAGAAGACCCGGCCGGGTCCACCGGCACCGCGGTCCGTCACGCCGTCGCCCGCGACCAGGCGGCGAGGGCTTCGGCAAACTGCGCTTCCGCGGTGGCCTGGTCGATCTGGTCGCTCAGGTAGCGGTGGCCCGTCGCGACCATCTGCCGCGGGCAACCGTACCGACCCTCGGTCCGTTCGAGGTAGTGCCCCGGCGGCAGGGTCCAAAACTGCGGCCGTTCGCCGTGGATCCGCATGCGGATCCACGCCGGAACGCGGGGGAGGGGTTGGTGGATCGCCATTTCGACGGTGCGGTCCTCTTTGGACGCCAAGATCTCGATGTGACCGGTGTTTCTCCGATCGACGACGATCGCCTCAGCCCTAATGGAAGCGGCGGTAACGGACGATGAGTTCGGGCCCGGCGCGGCGGTGGCCAAGGAGCCAGGAAGCCGCGGCGGCGCGGATGATGCCTCCGGGCACGCGGCGATGGTCGACGGGGGTCACCTGCCAACCGACTTTGGCCAGCATCGCGGCGTCGCGCTGGTACGCGGCCACCCAGTCGTAGACGCGCTCCATGCGTTCCAGCTGAAGGTGCCGGGTCTCCGCATCCTCGTTGTGTGGAGTTGCCGGCCACGGATCCCGCCACGTGCGCCTCGCCGTCACCGGGTGGCATCCCCGTCCCAGCGCGCGAGGAGCCGCGCGAACTCCGCTTCGGCTGCCGGCCGGTCGATCCGCTTGGCGAGGAAGTCGCGCCACGACCAGGAGTGTGCGCGGCGCCCCGAAATCGCCGGGGTACCCCTCGAAGCGGTGCCCCGGCGGGACCGACGCCAATGGATGTCCTTCGTGGCCGGGCGTGACGCGCATCACCGCGGGGATCCCCAACCCCGCGTCCGCCACGCTGAGATCGACCATATTCGGATCTTCGCCGTTCCTGATCTCGACGCGCATGGCCACCTCCGGGATGCCGAACACCGTGTGTGCCGCGGCGGCATTCGCCTCGGCGGCATGCCCGCGGTCGGTCACCGACCGGGCGCCGGTACTCCTCCCTGACCGAGGATGCGGCGCAACCATCTGTTCCACCATCGACGGAGCACGGTGACCTCCTTGTCGTCCCAGACGACGAACGCGATTCACCCGACGGGTATCGGGCGGATTGAGCCGGTCGGAACGTTCCACGCGGCCATAGATCTCCGGTCTCTTCTGTCAGCGATCACACCGGCGAACAGAGCGGCGTGACGCCGCGCGATCACGGACCGATCGAAGCAGGCCGCGGCGTGGGCGCGGCAGGCCGCGGAATCGAGCGCCATCGCCACCGGAAGTGCCCGCGCCATCGCCGCCCCGTCGGCGCAGGCGAATCCCGTCTCGCCGTCGACGACGACCTCGGGTACCGACCCCCGGCGGAGTGCGACGACCGGCCTCCCTGGCCACCCGGATCGCCGCGGCCGGGTCTTTCTCCCAGTGGCAACGCCCGACGAAGGCAACGTACGCCTCCTTCCGGTCGTGTCCATAGAATGGGGTACCCCAAACGTCGACCGGGTTGTGGACGACACCGGCGAAGGCGATCTCCCCGTCCGCGGCGGTCGAGAAGAGCTCGCGTTGCCGGTGGCTGATGGCGAGTAAGCGGTCGCCCCGCAGGCTCATTTCCCGGTAGGCGGCCACGGCGGCCGGCGTCGCCGGACCGTGGATCGTGTGGACGACGGGCACGGGGTAGTCGACGGCCGGCGCGACGTCGGTATGGTCGTGGACGAGATCGGCGCCAAGCCGCACGGCAAGGCGGTACCCCTGCCGGCCGACCTCGTACAGGTGCCGGCGCTTTTCCGTCTCGGTCACGTCGAGCCCCAGGGCCTGCTCGACGTTGGGGATGAGTTGGGCACTCGTCGACGACCCGGCCGGTGCGAACAGCGCCACCTCCTGCCCATCGTCGTCGAAGCCCTCCACGCGGTCGAACACAACGCGTTCGATGCCTCCGTATCCAGGCGGAGGAATGGGGAACCATGGTGGTGCGATCTCAAGAATCCGCATGGAGGACCTCGTCCGAAGGGACCGGATCACGTAGCGCAGGGACCGCGGCAGGCGCGCTTCCTCCGCCCGGCGCGATCGGCTGCACCAAATGCGGACGGAGCGCTTCCGGCGAGCGCCATACCAGCGGCGGCCCGAATCTGCTCGCTTCGGCGCTGCACGTCTGGCAGTAGACGAGGCTGTACCCTTCCCAGTCCGCCCATGCTTCCAGTTCGTCCCGTTCTTCCGCGCAGGCCCAGGCATGGACGGGCGGCGCGGCCGGCGGCGGCGCTCCCGTGAAAAGTTCCACGCAGGACGCGTCGTGGAGGCACTGAGACGCGCCACCGGGGCGTGAGCGAACGACCACGACGAATCCGTTGGGGTGGCGCGACGCCCAAAGAGCGCCGGCCTGATCTGGGGCGAGGAAGACGTGCACCCGGGTCCCTTCTGCGGCAGTCACGCGACGCGAGTCGACGCGACAACGGTGCAGCGATCTCGGCGAGATGGCGGTTACCGGCTCACCGACGTGAACCGGTCCATCCCCTATTGGCCGGAGGAAGTGGCCAGGGGAACCAGAGGTCGCCGTGACGGGCGGCGGATACCGAAGATGGCACCGCATTAAGGGAGAGCAGGTCCGATGGTCCGTCGCGACCGACCAGGGCGCGCCACGTCCACTGCTGTCCGAGGCGATTCCAGTCTACACGCGTTCCGGTCGAATTTACAAGCCGCTGAACCGACGCGCTGGTCGAGGTGCCGCACCCCGCACCGGCGCCGGTAGTTGCGAGGCATTCGTTAGGATGGCATCGTCCGTAACGCTTCCTCGACGTCGACCAGAACGCTCCCGATCGTTTGGACAGGACGGATGCTTCTGTTACAGTGAACCAACACGCGGCGATCGCGGTTCGCCGGTCTCCCCGAGGCCGGCTCCCCAGACACGGGGCCTGCTCAGGTGCCTTTTCTCCCCCACGCCCGTTCCGGAGGCCCCATGCGCTATTTCCGCGAACATCGACTCGCCACCGCCCTGATCGCCGTCGCGATCATCGTTTACCTCGTTATCCGTTGAGCACGGGTCCGCACGCGCGCGATGCCGCAGCGGTGCCCTTCGACCCGGCCAAGCCCGCCCGCCCGATCGCACGAGGGTGACGATGGGCAGATCGCGCGTCCATCCGAGCAACGTGGGTACGCCGGAGACCCGGGAAGCGGTCCGCACGCAGATCGTCCAACATGGACACACCTCCAGCCGGACGATCGCGGCCGAACTCGACCTTCCGCACCCGACGGTGGTGCGGGTGCTGCAGCGCTTCGCGGCGATCGGCGCCTTGGCCGTCGAAGGCCCGATCGAGATGGACGGGCCGGTCGAGGTCGTGCCGGGCAGTCTGTCCGCACGGTTCCGCAACCTCTCGGCGCCGCTGTGGTGAGGGTCGCGGCGCCCGTACGGCGGTCACGGCGGTGGTTCTGGAAGCGCGAGGCTGCGGCCGGCGAGGCTCGCGGGAGGGAGACCTGTGAGGATACGCGGCCAACGGCTTCAGGACGCCCGTGTCGCAAAGGGGATGACCGCGGGCGACCTCGCGGCGCGGTCGCGGATCGACGCGGAGACGATCGCCTCGCTGGAATCCGGGCGGCAGGAGGTGTCGCTCGGCACGGTTCGGAAACTCGCCGACGCGCTCGGCGTTGCGGTCGAGGACCTGGTCTTGTGGGGGGACGAGGCATAAAGACGGCGACCGCTTGTTAGCGATCGGTTGTGCGATCGGCGGACCGATGCGGTCAGTCGCTCAGGCGGGGATCGAGGGCGTCGCGGAGACCGATGCCGACGAGGTAGAGGCAGAGAGCGCTGATGTAGATCATGAAGCCGGGAATAAAGACGTTGAGCCAGTTGGTGCGGTAGAACCGCTGGGCCTCGTTCAGCATATTGCCCCAGGAGGGGGTCGGGACCTGCACGCCGAGACCGAGGAAGCTGATGATCGCCTCGGTCAGGATGACGCCGGGGATCGCCAGCGACGCCTGGACGAGCAAGATGGGGGTGACGTTGGGGAGCAGGTGACGCAGGATGATCGAACGCGAGGGTACGCCGACGACGCGCGCCGCCTCGATGTACTCGCGACCGCGATGCGCGAGGACCTCGCCCCGGATCAGCCGGGCGTCGCCCGGCCAAAAGATGGCGCCGATGATCAGTGCCAGCATGACGACGCCGGGCGAGTAGAGGGTGGCGATGAGGATCAGGAGCGGCAAGGTCGGGATCGAGAGGAGGACGTCGACCAAGCGCATGATGATCGAGTCGATCCACTTGCCGTAGTAACCGGATACGATGCCGAACCCGAGACCGAAACCGAGTTCGGAGAGCGTCGCGAAGGCGGCGACCAGGAGCGAGACGCGGCCGCCGTAGGCGAGGCGGGTCAAGATGTCGCGCCCATTGCCGTCGCTGCCGAGCAGGTACCCCTTCTCGCCCGGCGAGGCCAGTTTGTCGTGCAGGTGGTTTTCGGAATAGGTGAAGCCGGTCGCTTTCGACACCAGCGGAGCACAGAGAGCGAAGACAACGATGAGGACGACGATCACGAGCGAGGCGACCGCGAGGTGGTCGGCGCGGAACCGACGCCACGCCCGCCGGTAGATACCGGGCGTGGCGCGGACCACGGCGCGGTCGAGTCGCCCGGTCTCGCCGGTCGCTACCTCTTGCTGATGGCCGACGGCCGGCGCCCGCGTGTTCACCTTTGGTCCAACCGGATCCGCGGATCGAGCGCGGCGTAGGCAACGTCGGCGATGAGGTTGCCGAGCATCGTCAGCACGCTGAACATGAGGGTTGTCCCCATGATCAAGGTGTAGTCGCGCTGATCGACGGCCTGGAGGGTCAGGAGG
Organism: Thermomicrobiales bacterium; assembly: GCA_036558305.1. Lineage (GTDB taxonomy): Bacteria > Chloroflexota > Chloroflexia > Thermomicrobiales > UBA6265 > DATBFX01. Next base: position 19,578 of record DATBFX010000208.1, read on the forward strand.
CCGATGCCGTTCCAGGCGAAAACCGTTTCCGTCAGGATCGCCCCGCCGAACAAGCTCGGCAGGGAGAGACCGATCAACGTCACCAGCGGCAGAAACGCGTTGCGGAAGGCGTGCCCGTAGAGGACCGCCCGCCGCGAGAGTCCCTTGGCGCGGGCGGTGCGGACGTAGTCCTGGTGGAGGGCTTCGAGCATCGAGGAGCGGATGTAAGACGCCCAAATCCCGATCTGGATCAGGCTGAGGGAAATCATCGGCAAAATCAGGTGCCGGATGCGATCGCCGAGACCGCCGCCGTGGCGAGCGTCGGTGATCCCGGTCGCCGGCAACGACGGCAGACCCCATTCGTGGAACTTGAGCGAGAAGAGGATGACCAGCAACAGCGCCAGCCAGGCATTCGGGATGGCGAAGAGGGCCACGTTCGAGACGTTGGTGAGGCGGTCGAACCAGGAACGGTGGTGCGCCCCGGCATAGACACCGAGCGGGATCGCGACGAGAAGGGCGAGGATCAAGGCGCTGGTCGAGAGGAGGAGGGTGTTGGGGAGCACCGCCCAGATGCGATCGCGGACCGGGACGTTGTTGTACATCGAATGACCGAGGTCCCCCTGGAGAAGACGGCCGAGCCATTCGACGTAGCGCGCGGGCCAGGGCCGGTTCAGCCCGAGCTGTTCTTGCAGACGGGCCAGATCGGTCGGGCGGATCTTCGGGTTGGTGCGCAGATTGGTGATCGGGCTGCCGGGGATGAGATTGATCAGCGCGAACGTGAGGAAACTGACCCCGAGCAAGAGCGGGATCATCAGGAGCAGGCGGCGGATGATGAAGCGACCCATGGCGAGGACTGAGGACTGAGGACTGAGGACTGAGTGGGGTGGTCTTACTCAGTCCTCAGTCCTCAGTCCTCAGCACTTCGTCCTAGGAGTCCACCCAGAGGCCGGCGTAGTACTGGTTGCGCCAGGCGCCGGGGTGGTAGTTGTGGACGTGCTCGTTCCAGGCGTCGATGCCCTTGGAGAACGCGATCAACCCGATCGGTTCGTCGTCGTTGACGATGTTCGAGGCCTGGATCAAGAGGGCACGGCGCTTGTCCTTGTCGAATTCGCGTTTCGCCTCCTGGTTGATCTGGTCGAGTTGGGGATTGCAGTACTTCATGTCGTTGAAGCCGACCTGATACTGGGCACAGCCGAAGAGCACGTCCTGGATAAAGGTCGCGTCCCAGAAAAAGCTGTACAGCGCCATCTGGAACGTGGGGTTGACGGTCGTTGCCTGGTTCAGGGCCCCCATCTCCAGCGCGTTCGGTTTCATGTCGACGCCGATCGCCTTCCAGGCGTCCTGCATGTAGGCGACGAGGGAATCAAGGGTCGGCGACCCTGCCCCGTACAGCAATTCGAACGAGAGCTCCTGGCCGTTCTTGTCGACGGTGCCGTTGCCGTTGGTGTCGGTCCAACCGGCCTGGGCCAGCAACTGCTTGGCCTTGTCGGGGTCGTAGGCGTATTTGGTCGTGACCTCCTCGGGCGCGTAGGCGTAGGAGATTTGCGGTTGCGTCCCCTGGGCGACCTCGGCGAAACCGGAGAAGATGTCCTGGACGATGGAGTCGCGGTCGAGCGCGTACATCAGCGCCTGCCGGACTTCCCGGTCCTGGAAGAGCGTGGTCGTCTCGGGATTCAGATTGAATTCGTAGTAGTTGAAACTGCGATCGGGATAGTCGGCCCACTGCAAGCCGGAGGTTCCCTTGACCGTGTCCACCTGCTGCGGTTCGAGCCCGACCGAGTCGATCTCCCCGTTCAGGAAGGCGTTGAATTGGGCATCGCTGTCGGAGAAGATGCGGAAGATGTAGTCTTTGAGGTTCGGCTTGTCGTCGTAGTAGTCGTCGTTGCGGGTCAAGCGGACTTCCTGCCCCTGGATCCAACTGTCGAGCTTAAAGGGACCGGTGCCGACGACGCGCGAGGCATCCTGCCCGGTGCTGCCGGGATCGACCGCCCACTGGTCGTGCGGCACGTTTTCCCAGATGTGCTTCGGCAGGATGTAGACGCCCTGGAGGTCGTAGAGGAAACTGAAACGGACCTCCTTGGCGACGATCTGGATGGTGTCGTCGTCGATGACCTTCCACGAGGCGACGCCGTCGTTGAAGGCGCCGGTGTAGGTGCTCGTGGTCGCCGGATCGGCGAGGGCCTGCAAACTGAAGTCGACGTCGGCGGCGGTGAAGTCGACGCCGTCCTGCCATTTCGCGGTCTTGTTGAGGTGGAAGGTATAGGTGAGACCGTCGGCGGCGACGTCCCACGAATCGGACAGGGCGCTGGGCGCCGGTTCGCCGGTGCGGGGATCGCCGCCGAACAGCCCTTCGTAGATGAGTTGGACGACGTTGATCGACGGCGCGGAGTTGACGAGGAGTGGATTGATCGATTGGAGGTCGCCGAGGGCGCCGACGACGTAGGTGCCCTCGGTATTCCCCGGCGGCTCGTCGTTGGCGAAGGCCGCCTTCAACTGGGCCTTGAACTCCTCGCGCGTTGGGGAATGGATCTCGTGGCCGATCCCGACCGGCGACGCCTCCGGCGAGGCATCCTGCGCCGTCGCCGCCAGCGGCATCAGCAAGCCGAAGGCGAGGGCGAGCATCGCCAGACGAACGATGGTTGTGGAGCGGAATCGAATCATTGATCCCCCCTTGGGCGTAACCAACGTGGACGGCTCGGTCTTGATGTCTACCGGTGAGCGAGGAACGACCATCCGCGGGAACCGGTGCCACGACGCTGCCCGTGAGCGGTGACGACCGTTCCGCCACCCTACGTCACGGGATCGATTCTACACTTTGAAACGGCCGAGGTCGTGAGTGGGATGTGGTTTCTAGTACTTTGGTCATTAGCATTCAGTTCGAATCGACTGCCCGAATCCCAAACTCCTTCCGCCTCAGACAGCGACGACCGCCGCGGTCGTCCTGGAATGACGAACGTGGCTATCCCTCAGTGTTCGCACCTCGCGAACACTGAGGGAAGATACCACGTTGCCTACAGTGGCGTCGGCTTCTCCCAGGTCCCGCTGGCGGCGCTGCGTTCGACGGCGTCGAGGACGGCCTGGCAGCGGTAGCCGTCGGCGAAGGTGGGGGCGGGGCTGGTGTTGGCCTTGATGCCGTCGAGCAGATCTTTGACGGCGTGGGTGAAGGTGTGCTCGTAGCCGATGATGTGGCCGGCGGGCCACCAGACGGCGTAGGGGTGACCGGGGGCGGTGACGTTGATGTTGCGGAACCCCTGCAATTCCGGCGGGTCGTCGGTGAAGAAGACTTCGAGTTCGTTCATCTTTTCGAGATTGAAGGAGAGGCTCCCTTTGGAACCGTTGACCTCGAACGAGTTGTAGTTGCGGCGACCGGGGGCGAGGCGGGTGGCCTCGAAGGTACCGGTAACGCCGTTTTCGAAGCGGGCGAGGAAGGTGGTGGAGTCGTCGACGGTGACCTGGCCGCGTTCGGTGCCTTTGGTGGCGGCGAGACCGGAACCGAGACCGCTGGAGGTCTCGACGGGGCGCTCCGTGATAAAGGTGCTAAGGGTACCGATGACCTCGGCGATCGGGCCGATGACGAAGTGGGAGAGGTCGACGATGTGGGCGCCGATGTCGCCGAGGGCGCCGGTGCCGGCGTACTCCTTCTGCAGCCGCCAGACCAGCGGGAACTCGGGGTCGTTGATCCAGTCCTGGAGGTAGACGGCCCGCCAGTGGCGAATCTCGCCGAGGCGACCGGAGGCGACGAGTTGCTGGGCGAAGGTGACGGCGGGGACTTTGCGGTAGTTGAAGTTGACGACGTTGACGACGCCGGCGTCCTTCGCCGCCTGGACCATCTCGCGGGCCTCGGCGAGGCTGTTGGCGAGCGGTTTCTCGCAGAGGACGTGTTTCCCCTGGGCGAGGGCGGCCATGACGATCTCGTGGTGGGTATTGCCGATGGTCGAGACGTCGACCAGCCCGATGTCGTTGCGGGCGACGAGTTTTCGGTAGTCGGTCTCGTACCCCTCCCACCCGAGTTTGCCCGCCGCCTCCTTCACCGCACTCTCGTCCCGCCCGCAGATGGCGACCATCCGCGGCGCGGGATCGACGTCGAAGTAGTGCGTCACCTGCCGGTACGCATTCGAATGCGCCCGCCCCATGAACTTGTAGCCGACGAGTCCAATGCCGATCTCAGCCATTGCCCCCTCCTTTCGTAGGCGGACAGACGGACAGACGGACAGACGGAAAGGAATCGTTCTACTGTCCGTCTGTCCGTCTGTCCGTCTCGCGTCATACCCACCACGCCGCGCCCGGTTTCTCGGTGATCACGGATTCTTTGAGGAACTTGACGGCTCGGTTGAAGCCTTCGTTGGTGCTCATGAGCGAGTCTTCGTGTTCGATGGAGAGGGCGCCGTCGTAGCCGGCGAGGCGGAGTTCGCTGATGAGGGCGCGCCAGAATTCGGCGCCGTGGCCGTAGCCGACGGTGCGGAAAATCCAGGAACGGTGGACCTCGTCGGTGTAGCGTTTGGTGTCGAGGACGCCGTTGCGGCGGATGTTCGGTTGGTCGAGCCAGGTGTCTTTCATGTGGACGTGGTAGATGGCATCGCCGAGTTCGCGGACGCAGACGAGGGGGTCCATGCCCTGCCAGAAGAGGTGGGAGGGGTCGAAGTTGACGCCGATGGCGTCGCCGCCGATCTCGCGCAGCCGCCAGAAGGATTCGGTGTGGTAAGCGACGAAACCGGGGTGGAGTTCGATGGCGACGCGGACGCCGTTGTCTTTGGCGAATGTGCCGGCTTCGGACCAGTAAGGGGTGACCTTCTCGTTCCACTGCCATGCGAGCAGGTCGCTGAAGTCGGTCGGCCAGGGGCAGGTGACCCAGTTGGGATACTTGGCGGTGTCGGAGTCGCCGGGGCAGCCGGAGAAGGTGATGACGGTGCCGACACCGAGTTGGGCGGCGAGGCGGACGGTGTCGCGGAAGAGGTCGTCGTGGGCGCCGGCGATCTCCTTGTTGGGGTGGAGGGGGTTACCGTGGCAGGAGAGGGCGCTGATGTCGATGCCGCGACTGGTGACGGCGTCCTTGAAACGCTTCTGGGCTTGCTTGTCGGCGAGGAGTTCCTTCGGTTTGCAGTGGGCGTCGCCGGGGTAGGCGCCGCAACCGATCTCGACCGCTTCGCAGCCAGCCTCTTTGATGTAGTCGAGGACTTCCTCGAAGGGCCGCTGTGCGAAGAGCACCGCGAAGATGCCGACCTTCATCGTTTCCCCCCTGGTCACGAGTTCCGAGCTTCGGGCTTCGAGCTTCGAGCAAAGGCGGGTGGTAGAGAGGCGGGATGATACCAAGGTTGGGGGTGGGTTTGCGCGTCCCGCCCTCACCCCCGGCCCTTCTCCCTTCCGAGGGAGAGGAGAGCTCTCCTCAGCCGCAGGCGGTGGGATTCGAAGCAACCGGCCCCGTCGGCGCGGTGCTCCCTCTTCCTCGAAAGGGGGGGTAGGGGGTGAGGGCTAAAGCAGTCGTCCTCCTAACGCTCTTGTCCGAATAAGCGCCCGCGGAGCGTGTACCCAACGCCAATCAGGCCGAGCGCAAGGAGGACGAGCGGACGTGGATCGGGCGAATGCCGCTTCGGCCGTCCGGTGCCGGTCGTGGGGAGGTTGACGACGTCCGTCGCGGTTTCGGCGTCGGTCGCATGTTGGGCATCGCCGTCGTGGCCGGGGGCGTGATCGGCGGTTGGGGTGGCGCGTCCGTGGGATCGACGGTCGGAGTCGCCGTGGGCGATTGGGTCGGGTCCGGTGTCGCCCAGGACGACGGGCGGGGTATTGGCGGCGAGAGATTGGGTTTGGTCGGGCGTTGGCGCGTCGGTCTCGGGCGTCTCGTCGACCGGGGTGTCCGGAGACTTGACGGGCTCCAGGGTGGGAGTCGGTGCGTCTTCGGTCACGACGGCCGGTTGCTCGTCGGAAGACTCGGAGGGCGGCGCGTTTGAAGTGTCGGGGCCCGGTGGTGGAGCGTCGCAGAAGCCGGCAGGCCAGGATCGGCCGTTTCATCAGGGAACCCTTCCGCTTATCAGCCTTCTACGTACTGTGGTTCGAATACGCGAACCGTCCAACATTAGGTGTTGCCCATCACGAGCTCACCCGCGCACCTTCCGCGCGGAGCGAGATGGGGTCATACGTCGAAACACTTACGGGATTACCTGATTGGAACGCGAGGGTGGATCAGATGAGACCGAGGCGTCTGGCCTGGTCGACCGCGGCAGCGCGGGAGGAGACGTCGAGTTTTTTGAAGATGTTGGCGACGTGGCCCATCGCTGTCCGCGGGCTGACGAAGAGGGCGGCGGCGATCTCTTTGTCGGACCGCTTTTGCGCGAGAAGGCGGAGTACTTCCATCTCGCGCACCGTCAGACCACGGGAGCGCGACGGGGACGGGCGACCGGGCGCGGAGAGGATCGCTTCGACGTCGGCCCTGGCCTCGGACGGCGTCATCGCGGTGCCGAGGGTCCAATCCGCGTCGAAGGCCGCGCTGCCGAGCCGGTCGCGGACGGTGGCGGTTGCCTGCTCGAAGAGCGTGCGCTCCGGCAAGGCAGGTTGCGAGCCGATGGCTTCGTGGTCGGCCGCCGCGGCACCGAAGAGGCGGGCGGCAATCTGGTCCCGACCGGTAGCCGCGGCGACGGTGGCCAACCCGTTGAGCGTTCGGCCGAGGGAGTCGATGCTGCGGCGGGGCCAGGAACCGGCGAAAACGCCGGTGCCGTCGAGCCAGCGGACGATGTCGCGGTAGCGGGCGATCGCCGCCGGATGGTCGCCGCGGCGGCCGGCGACGAGCGCGAGGCAGAAGGTGCCGAGGACGAAGCCGACGTTGCTGTCGATCTCGCGCGCCAGGGCGATTCCCGCCTGACTGTGGGCAATTGCCGCCTCGTCGTCGCCGCGACCGTAGGCGACCATGCCGAGGTGGAGGAGCGAGAAGGTTTTGCCGCGGCGGTCGCCGAGCGCGTCGGCGAGCGAGGCGGCTTCGGTCAGGAGGACGGCCGCGCGATCGTCGTCCCCGGCGTCTTCGGCTTCGACGCCGAGGCTGTAGAGGGCGTCGGCGGTACCGCGCCGATCGCCGATGCTCCGGAAGAGGAAGAGGCTCTGTTCGAGGAGGGCGACCGCGTGCTCCTGGTCCCCCTGGGCATGGGCGAGGAAACCGGCGCCTTCGAGCGCGTGGGCGCGGACGGCGGCAGGGACGTCGACGTCGAGGGCGAGCGCCCGATCGAGCCAATCGCGGCCCTCGCGGAGGTGGCCGGCGAACCACCAGAAGGAGGAGAGGGTGGCGGTCAGGCGGAGCATTGCGTCCGCGTCGCGCGTCTGTTCGAGCCAGCCGAGGGCGGCCCGGAGGTTGCCGTGCTCGGTCTCCATGAGTTGACCCCAGAGGTGCTGGGATGGGCCGTGCAGATCGGGCTCGACCCGCTCGGCGAGGTCGAGGTACCAGAGGGCGTGCGCCCGGCGAACCGCGTCGGCGTCGGCCGGGTCGGTCTCCGCCAGCCGCTCCAGGCCGAACTCGCGGACGGTCTCCAGGAGCACGTACCTGGGCTCGGTCGGCTCGCCGCCGCCGGTCCCCTCGCTCTGGTAGACCAGACTCTTGTCGACGAGGGAGCCGAGGGAGTTGAGAGCTGCGAGCTTGGCCGGCACGTTCCTCGAAGCTCGAAGCTCGAAGCTCGCCACGTGCTTGGCCGCCGCCAACGTGAAGCCGCCGCTGAAGACGGAGAGGTGGCGGAACAGGGTTTGCTCGGCGGGCGTGAGGAGGTCGTAGGACCAGGCGATGGTGTCGCGCATGGTCTGCTGGCGGGCGGGCAGGTCGCGAGGGCCGCCGGTGAGGAAGGCGAGGCGGTGGCCGAGGCGGGCGAGGAGGGCGGCGGGTGTGAAGACGCGGACCCGAGCGGCAGCCAGTTCGAGGGCGAGCGGGAGCCCATCGAGGTGGCGACAGATGGCGGCGACCGCGTCGGCATTGGCCGAGGTCAGGGCAAACGTCGCGTTGGCGGCGGCGGCGCGGGCGACGAAGAGGCGGACCGCCTCACATGCGGAGAGTTCGGCCAAAGACGGCAAGCCGGACGGCTCGGGTACCGCCAGGGGTGGGAGCGGGATGACGTGCTCGCCGCGGATGCGGAGGGGGAGGCGACTCGTCACCAGCACGCGGACGTGCGGACAGATCCGGAGGAGCCGGAGCAGGTCCGGGGCGGCCTCGACGACCGGTTCGAAGTTGTCGCAGACCAGCAGCAGGTCCTTCGCGGCGAGGGCGGCGGCGAGGGTATCGGGGAGCGCTCGCCCGGCGGTTTCGCGGACGCCGACCGCGTGGGCGATGCTCGCGACCACGAGGCCGGGGTCGGTCAGCGAGGCGAGTTGGATGAACGCAACGCCATCCGCGAATTGTGAGTCGAGCAGCATTGCCAGTTCGAGGACCAGGCGAGTCTTGCCGCCGCCACCCGGACCGGTGATGGTGATCAAGCGGACGTCGGGTCGGCCGAGCAGTTCGCGAACGGCTTCCAGTTCGCGTTCGCGACCGACCAAGGGCGTGATCGGGCGGGGGGGTGGAGCGAAGCGCGGCGTCGGTTGCGGAGGGGCTGACGGCTCGGGCATCGCGGTCCCTTCCCCGCCGGTGCGACGAGTGGCGAGCAATCGGGCAAAGGATGCCCACGTCGGGCGGCGGCCGTCAACGACTCGAGATGGAACCGGGATCGACCGGCCTCGGATTCGGTCACCTCGGCTCATGCCGTGCGAGCCGAGGAGGTGGCGGGGCGAGACCGCACGCCGGCCGGCGACGTCGATGGCACAATGGGCGGACGAGAAACGAGTACGCCGAGCGGCTCCGCCGCCCGGTCGCCAGGGACTTGGGGAATTATGCTCAACGAGGGATTCGATCGCGTACGCGACGCGATCAATCAAGCGAACACGAACGACGTGATTGCCGCCGTGATCGCCGGTGCGCTGATCGCGATCGTCGTCCTGGTGCTGCTCCGTATCGTCGGCTACTTCTTTCGGATGGCGACGTGGATTGCGGCATTGGCCGCCGGTGTTGCGGTCGCGTTCTTGATCCTGGACCACCGAGGTGTGCCCAGGTCGATCGGCGGGGCGCAGATCGATCGCTGGATCGAGGATGGGCGACGGTGGCTCGGCGTCTGAGTTCGCGATCCGGTTGTTGGCAGGCAGCTAATGCGAACCGCCGTCCGAGGCGATCCAGAGGTGGATCTCTGCCTCGGTCTGGAATCCGGTTTGATCGTAAAGCCGCTTACCCGCCTCGAATGCCGCGAGATAGTACGTTTTGGCGCCCAGGTTCAGGTGGTGGCGAAGGGCGGCGTCGAGCAATTGGCGACCCGCGCCTTGATGCTGATACTCGGGGAGCGTTCCCATTGCCCAGATCCCGATCACCGATCCGTGGCGCACGGTCATGACCGCACTGATCGTGGTGTCGCCGCGTCGTGCGAGAAAGAAGTCCAGTCCGGGCATCTCCAAGAGCATCGGCGTCCAGACGCGATCGACCACCTCGACCGGCGTCTCGAAGGCCGCCGCCGTAACCCGATTCGCATCGCGCAGGTCCGAGGCGTCCTCGGCGCGCTTGATCTGGAGTTCGCCGCCCGACGTCGGGTGCAGAGAGTCGGGTGCCGGTTGGTAGACCATGAGGGGGACGGTACCGCCGTCCTGAAGTTCGGCTTCGTGCGCGATCGGTGCAAGGCGCGCGGTCAGCGACTCATCGTGCATCACCCAACAGGGGAGCGATCGCTCGCGGATCGTCGTGATCGCGCGGCGAAAGCGGTCCTCCGCGTGCGGGCCATCGCCGATCACGACCGTGTTGAGCCAGTAGGCGCCGGTATCGCCCGACAGAGCCAACGTGGCATCCGGCCAGAGGTGGGCTTCGTAGTTGGGAGCGCCGCGATAGATCAAGGCGAAGACGTCGCCGATCAAGGTCGAAATGGGCGAGATCATGGCGTCCAAGCTCCAAATCTCCCAGAAGGACCCGCGGACAAGAGATGCACCGGTTGTCAGGTCAAACCGAGCAAGCCGAGGGTGTCGCGGTGGATGATCCCCTCGATGACCTCCTCGGGGACGCGGGGCAGGCCGGTTCCCTCGACGACCTTGTTGATGCCGCGGAGACCGGCAAGCGAGCCTTCGAGGGTGGTGAACGGAAAATCGGTGCCGAAGAAGACCTTGCCGGCGACGCCGTATTCGACCGCGCTCATCATCGCGAAGTAGAACTGGAGGGGGCGGGGGTGAAGCGCCGACATGTCGGCGTAGAAGTACGGGTGTTTGCGGATGGTGACGACGAGTTCGTCGCACCAGGGGTGACCGAGGTGGGCCACCCACATGCGGAGCTCGGGGAAGCGGCGGGCGACTTCGTCGAGAAGGGCGGGGCGGGCGAGATTGAGGGGAGAATCGCGGACGAAGGTCGTTCCCTGGTGCCAGAGGACGGGGATGCGGAGGGCGTCGGCGGCTTCCAGGAGGGTCAACGCCTCGCTCGACCAGGGATCGAAGTGCTGGTAGATTGGGGCGATCTTCAGCCCGCGCAGACCGAGTCGCTTGACGGCGTCTTCGAGGAGGTAGGGCGCGTTCGGCCGCTTCGGATCGACGCTGGCGAACCCGATCAGTTTCTCGGGGTGCTGCCGGACGTAGTCGGCGACGTACTCGTTCGGCACGACGAGACCGATGTCCGGGGCATCGAAAGCGAGGACGACGGCGCGCTCGACCCCGCGCATGGCGGCCCAATGATCGTCGAGCGGCACGTGCCAGAGCGGGCGGCCCCAGGCACGGATGATGTCTTCCTGGATGGCGCCGCCGACGTGGACGTCGGCGAGGCCGATGTGGGTGTGGCAGTCGATGAGCAAAGGTACCCCTTCCCCCGTGTCGATCAAACGCCGGTCTGGAGTGAGAACCCTAGCGAGCCGGAGTCAGTGCTGGGACGAATCGCGAAACCGTCGCGATGCCAATGGTGCGGCTCGGACCTTCGGTCATCTCAAGGGCAGTGCCTGCCGGGATGTCTCGCCACAATTCGGGCGCGAATGGATAGATGCGCACGTCGCCGGTCGCCCCGGGCGACAACTCCTCCACGCCGATCAACTCGAGGCCGGCGCTCGCGAGTTCGCGACCGTCGTCGTGCGGCAGCCACCAGTTGGGCATATAGCCGGTGCGGATCGGGTTGGCTCTACCGCCCTGGTCGGTCGGCAGGAGTGTCAGGTGTGCCTCGAAGTGATCGAGTTGTTCAGGCGGTATCCGCATGATAGGCGTCCTCCTGGAAGATCGCCGCGTCGAGCGTCAAGGTCCCCGTGGCATTCATGACCTGCAACAGATCTCGCGGAACAAAGTACGCGGGGCCGATGCCATCAAGTCTGTCGTGGAAGTCTAGCGTCGCGAGGATGGATGCCGAGACTCGGATCGACGCGATGCGGAAAGAGCGCGGGCGATTGATTGGCGGCATCCGGCGGCCCCAGCGGACGGCATTTTCGTAGGTTGTGGCAAACCATTTGCCCGCTTCAAACGCCGCGGCCGAGTGCGATCGAAATCCGCCATACTCCTCGATGTCGTGGGCCTCGTTCAGCCCGACGCATCGGTACAACGTTACCTCATCGGACGGATCCAGATCGGCCTCCCCTCTGGAACAGGCATTGAAGCAGGCGAAAGGCTACCCGCATGAGCGGGGCGCACGTTGACGTCGTAACCTCGCGACGGTAGCATGTCTCCAAGGTGAACACAATCGAGGCTCCTGTTCGCGATCAGAACACGTCGACCAGCGAGGCGACCGCGCCGGGCGCGGTCGATCAGTCGACGTTGCTCTCGGTCGACAAGGCGCTCTCGATCGTCGAGTTGCTGATGCGGCGGGCCGAACCGCTCTCGGCGCGGGCGATCGCGGCCGAGGCGGGGATCAACCGGACGACGACGCACCGGTTGCTCAACGCGTTGATCCACCGCGGCTGGATCGAGAAACCGGCGGGGACGGCGTCGTACCGGCTCGGCCTGAAGTTCGTGGCGCTCGCCCACGTCGGCGCGCTCGGTCGCAATTTCCTGGAAGAGGTGCGCCCGGCGATGGAGCACCTGTCGCGGTTGACGCGGGAAACGGTCCACCTCGGCGTCCTCGACGGATTCGAGGTGCTCCACGTCGACAAGATCGAGAGTTTGGAGCGGGTCGGGATCGCCTCGAAGATCGGGAGCCGGGGCACCCCGCACACGACGGGTCTCGGGAAGGCGCTCTTGGCGGCGGGACCGGAGGACGTGGTCGAGGCGTACCTGGCGTACGCGGGCGGCGAGGACGCCGCGGTCCGGATCGCGGACCCGGCGGCGTTTCGGGCCGAGATCGCGCGGACGCGCGATCGCGGGTACAGTATCGACGACGAAGAGGATTCGATCGGCGTGCGCTGCCTCGGCGTGGCGGTCCTCGGCGCGGGCGGGGCGCCGCTCTGCGCGATCAGTCTGACCGGGCCATCGCCGCGCTTCACGTTGGAGCGCGTCACCGCGTACGCGCCCGAGGTGGTGGCGACGGTGGGCGCGCTGTCTCGCCAACTCGGCTGGGAACCGACGGGAGAGGTCGTTGGCAGCGGTTCGGCGTAGGATAGCAGGGGGTGGAGATCCTTTGGCCGACGAAGAACAACTGCTCGCGATCATGCGCGAGAAACTCTATGTCGCGGTCGTCTCCGACGTACTCGACCACCAGGGGCTGCTCGATCAGGCGTTGGCGGCCCGGTTGCGACCGCTCGTCCCGACGATGCGCGTGGTGGGTCGCGCCCACACGGTGTTGACCGCCGACATCTACGAGCGGCCGGCCGAGCCGTACCGGTTGGAGATCGCCGCCGTCGACGCGCTCAAACCGGGCGACGTGATGGTGGCGTGCACCAACGGCTCGGAGCGGACCTGCTTCTGGGGCGAGCTCCTCTCGACGGCGGCGACGGTGCGTGGCGCGGCGGGTTGCGTCATCGACGGCCACACCCGCGACGCCTTGCGGATCATCGAGATGGGGTTCCCGGTCTTCTGCACGGGCTTTCGTCCGGTCGATTCCTCGTTTCGGTCGATCGTGGTCGACTACGGCGTCCCGGTCCTCTGCGGCGGCGTACTCGTCCGTCCCGGCGACATCGTGTTCGGAGACTTCGACGGGATCGTCGTCGTGCCGAAGGAGCGGCTGGCGGAGACGGTGGAGAAGGCGTTGGCGAAGGTGGAGGGCGAGAACCACAGCCGCGAGATGCTCCAACAGGGGTACAAGTTGCGGGACGTGTACGACAAGTTCGGGGTGTTGTAAGTCTTTGTAGCGGCGCTGCCCTGGCGCGGGGCTGAAGACCCCGCGCTCAACCGACAAAGCCGGCTGAAGCCGGCTGATCCAAAGGCAGTGACGCCACGTTCAGCCCCCTTCAGGGGGCTTCGTCGGTTGAGCGCGCGGGTGCCCTCTGGGCGATTCAGCCCCGCGCACGGCCAGTATGGCGCGGAGCCACAATGTCATTGCGCATCGGGATCGACACCGGAGGCACCTTCACCGATCTGGTCGGTTACGACGACGAGGCGACATCTTTCGTCTACGGGAAGCAGCCGTCTACGCCACATGCGCCGGCTGCGGCACTTGCCGCCGTGCTCGCGGATGCGGGGGCGGGACGGACGCCGGTCCACAGCGTCGTTCTCGGGACGACGGTGGCGACGAACGCGATCTTGACCCGGCGGGGAGCGCGGGTCTGCTTCGTGACGACCGCGGGATTCGAGGACGTGCCGTTCATCGGGCGGATGGACAAGGAAGAGCTCTATAACCTGCATTGGCAGAAACCGGCGCCGCTGGTGGCGCGGCGCGATTGCCTCGGCGTCGCGGAGCGGGTAGCGCACACCGGTGAAGTCTTGTCGCCGCTCGACGAGGCCAGCCTGGAGGAACTGAGGGGATTTGTCCGGCGGCGACTGAACGGGCAGGACGAAGTTGCCGTCGCGGTCAGTCTCCTCTTTTCGTACCTGGCGCCAGAACACGAGCGGCAGATCAAGGCGGTGTTGCAGGAGGCGTTCCCCGACCTCGCGATCTCGGTGTCGCACGAGGTGGCGCCGACGTGGCGGGAGTACGAGCGCGGCAGCACGACGATCGGCGACGCCTACGTGAAACCGGTCCTCCGCGGCTACGTCGCCGGTGTCCGCGAGACGCTGGAAACGTTGGGGGTGCGGGCGCCGGCGAGTATGCTGAAGTCGAACGGGGGCCATCTCCGGGTCGAGCAGGCGGACGCGCAACCGGCGCAGTTCCTGTTGTCGGGGTTGGCCGGCGGGATCGTCGCGGCACGGCACTACGCGCGGTTGGCCGGGGTGGAGAACGCCTTCTCGCTCGACATGGGCGGGACGAGCGCCGACATCGGAACGGTGCAGGCGGGGCGGGAGCGGTACATCGCGGAATTCAACGTCGGGTTCGGGATCCCGATCACGGTGCCCTGCGTCGACGTCGCGACGCTCGGTGCCGGCGGCGGCAGCATCGCCTGGATCGACAAGGGGGGACTGCTTCAGGTCGGGCCGCGCAGCGCCGGGGCGGAACCGGGGCCGATGTGCTACGGGCGCGGCGGAACGGAACCGACCGTGACCGATGCCAATCTTGCGCTCGGGCGGCTCAATCCGGCCTACTTCCTCGGCGGCCGCGTCCCGCTCGATCCGGTGGCCGCGCTGCCGGCACTGGCCGAGCTGGGGCGTGGGTTGGGGGCGGCCGAATCGGAGGCGGTCGAGACGGCGGCGCACGCGATCGTCGAGACGGCGAACGAGCACATGGCGAACCAGATCAAACTGATCTCGGTCGATCGGGGCTTGGACGTGCGGGAGTTCGCCTTGATCCCCTTCGGCGGGGCCGGACCGACCGCGGCCAGCGCCTGCGCCCGTCTGCTCGGGATCTCGACCGTGCTGGTGCCGCCCCATCCCGGACTCTGCTCCGCCTTCGGTGCGCTGGCGGCGAACTGGCGGGTCGATCGTGTCTGGACGGTCTTCGGACGCTCGACGCACCTCAACGTCGCCGCCCTCGCCGAGCGATTGGAGAGCTTGACCGCCGAGGCGATCCGCGAATTGCGCGACGACGGCTTCGACGGCGAACCGGTCGTCCTGCGCAGTCTCGACATGCGCTACGCCGGGCAGAACTACGAGCGGGAAGTCTCGCTGCCGGACGGTCCGTTTACGGCCGCGACGGCCGAGGAGATGGTGCGGCGTTTCGCCAGGGCGCACGACGAGTTTTACGGGTTCTCGCTCGAAGGGGAACCGGTCGAGTTCGTCAACCTGCGCGTGGTGGCGATCGGCCCGTCCGATCTCGCGGCCGCCGCGGTGATGACTGCCGACGGCGACACGGCCGAGCCGGTGGCGATGCGGTCCGTCGCGTTCCGCGGCGCCGGGTTTGTGTCGACGCCGATCTACCGGCGGGAATCGTTGCCGGCCGGGTTTGCGCTGGAGGGACCGGCGGTGATCGAGGAGCCGGACTCGACGACGGTGGTTCATCCGGGAGATACGATGCGTGTCAGAGAGGACGGGCTGTTGGAGATCGTGGCCGGTTCCCCGACCAATCGGGATGCACGGACATCGTAGGGGCGGACCGCCGCGTCCGCCCTGCCACATCGGCGCGTATGTACGAGGGCGGACAGCGCCCAGAGGGCACCCGGTCCGCCCCTACGACGAGGGAACCCGGCACAGATCACCGGCGTGCGAGGCGGTAGGGAAATGACCAACACACCCATCGATACCGTCACCCTCAACATCATCCACAACGCGCTGACGAACATCGCGTCGGAGATGGCGTTGGTGATGTTGAAGACGAGCTACTCGACGATCTTCAACGAGGGGCTCGACTTTACGACGGTGCTGCTGGACAAGCACGGCGACCTGATCGCCGAGAAGAACTACACCCCGTCGATGATGGGGGCGATCCCGCACACGGTGAAGTGGGCAGTCGAGGAGAAGGGGATCGATCATTTTCGGCCCGGCGACGTGCTGGTCCACAACGATTGCTACCGGGGCGGCTGCCACCTTCCCGAGCACATGATGATGCGGCCGGTGTTCGTCGGCGATCGGCTGTTCGGGTTTGCCGGCAACATCGGCCACGTCGCCGAGATCGGCGGGAAGGCGCCCGGTTCCTTCGCCGCGGACGCGACCGACGTCTACCAGGAGGGCCTGCGGTTGCCGCCGGTCAAGTTGATCGACCGCGGCGAGTACGTCGAGGACGTCTGGCGGATCATCCTGGCCAACCACCGGACACCGCACAACACCTGGGGCGACTTCCACGCGATGATCGGCTCGTTGGAAACCGCCGAGCGACGTATTCGGGAGCTGGCGGAGCGCTACCCGATCGCGGTGATCGAGCGGGCGACGGCCGATCTGATGGACTACTCGGAGCGGCGGTTGCGAGCAGAGATCGCCGAACTGCCGGACGGCGAGTATGCGGCGAGTATGTTGGTCGAGGACGACGGGGTGACGGCCGACCCGTTCAAGGTTTGCGCCACGATCGTGATCCGGGGCGACGAGATCATCGCCGACTTCACGGGGACCGACCTGCAGGTGCGGGGCCCGATGAACTGCACAGTGGTGGTGGTCGCCTCGGCGATCTACAACGCGGTCTTCTCGATGGTCGATCCGCACACGACGATCCCGCGCAACTCCGGTTGCTACCGGCCGATCAAGTTCATCGCCCCGGCGGGCAGCGTCGTCAACGTCGTCCACCCCGGCCCCTGCGTCGGCGGCAACACCGATCTCCAGCCGAAGCTGATCGACCTGCTGTTCAAGGCGTTCAGCCAGGCGGTGCCGGACCGCGTCGCCGCCGCGAGCGGCGGTAGTTCCAGCAATTTCCTCTTCGGCGGCGTCCATCCGGAGACGGGTCTCTACTACACCAACTACCACTTCGACGGTCACGGCACCGGCGGCACGATCCGCAAGGACGGCAACAACGGCGAGATCACCCGCCACTCCAATTGCCGGAACACCCCGGTCGAGGTCTTCGAGGGGCGGTATCCCTTCCGCACGCTCGCCTACGGGTTGATGCCCGACTCCGGCGGTGCGGGCGAGCACCGGGGCGGGCTGGCGACGACCAGGACCCTCGAGGTGACCGCCGACGAGATCACGCTAAGTTGCCTCTTCGACCGGGCGAAGATCCCCGGTTGGGGACTGTTCGGCGGCCAGGACGGCGGTCTCAGCACACTCCAGGTCAAGCGAATAGGCGACGATGCCTTCCGCACCTTCGTCGAGGCCTACAACACCGTCTCGCCGACCAAATTCACCAACGTCCTCCTCAGACGCGGCGACGTGGTGCGCTACCAGACACCCGGCGGCGGAGGATACGGCGATCCCTTCCGCCGCGATCCCGCATTGGTCCTGACCGACGTTCGCAACGGTTGGGTCTCGCGCGATGCCGCGCGCACCGAGTACGGCGTCGTTCTCATCGACGGCAGCGACGACTATCGGATCGACGAGGCGGCAACGACCGCGCTGAGGAGCGGCAACGGTGGGTGAGTGGGTCGAGATCAATCGGAGCTGGCACGACACGGCCCTGACCAATTGCGCCCTGTGCGGCCGGCTGGTCCCAAGGATGGTCTGGATGGTCGAGATCGACGGACAACGCCTGCCGTTCTGCAACGAGGAGTGCGAAGGGTTGTACCGGACGTACTGGCTGCCGAAGTACGGAGCGGACGGACAGACGGACAGACGGACAGACGGATCGCGTTAGCCCCGGAGGGGCTTCGTCGCGTGAGCCCTGGGTTTCAACCCAGGGGAACAGGGCGGACTCACCAATGGAATTCTCCGATCGCGCACAGTTCTACTGGGGCAACTTGACCTGGCAGGAGTTGCGCCAGGCCGCAACGCAGAACCGCGTCGTCATCCAGCCGATCGGGGCGATGGAGCAGCACGGACCGCACCTGCCGCTGGATACCGACGACTTCATCGTGACGCGGCTCTGCGACGCGGCCGGGCGGCGGGCACCGGACGAATTGCTCGTGTTGCCCGTCGTGCCGTATGCCTTCAACGCGCACCACATGGATTTCCCTGGGGTGGTCGCGATCCGGTGGGACCACGTCGTCAACTACCTGATCGACGTCGTGACGAGTGTCACGGCTCATGGGTTCAAGCGCTTCATCTTCATCAGCGGTCACGGCTGCAACCCGCCGTACCTGGCGGTCGTCGGCAACGAGGTCAACACGCGCACCGGCGCGCTCTGCGCGTCGCTGTTGTGGACGGTGCTTGCCGACAACGTACCGGAGGTGCGGGAATCGGTCGTGCCGGGTGGGATGGCGCACGCCTGCGAGCTGGAAACGTCGGTGATGCTTCACCTCGATCCGGAGCGCGTGCGGATGGACCGAATCGTCGACGAGACCGGGTTCGTGCAGGGCGAATACCTGCAAATGGATCTCGGCGGTGGGACCGGCGTGCACCTGGGCGAGCACTGGTGGAGCAGTTTCTCCAGGACCGGCGTCGCGGGCGAAGCCACCAGGGCGACGGCGGAGAAGGGACGGCTCATGTTCGAGCGCGCGGCGGACAACCTCGTCCGGTTGGCGCGGGAGTTGCGCGACCGCCCCGACCCGACCGCGAGCCGGATCGACCTCCATTGAACGTTGGGCGAGGGGGAGAGGAATCCGGGTGAAGATCACCGACGTCGAAGCGATCATCCTGCGGCAACCCGATGTGGATGTCTCCAAGGCGGACGGGAGCCAGGATGCGCTGCTGATCCGTGTCCAGACTGACGAAGGGATCACCGGAATCGGCGAGGTCGATTCGCTGCCGTCCGTGATCAAGGCGATCGTCGACGCGCCGCCGTCGCACGCGAACGCGAGCGGATTGAAGGCACTGCTCGCCGGCGAGAACCCGCTGGAGATCGACCGGCTCTGGGAAAAGATGTACCGCGGATCGATCTACTACGGTCGGCGGAGCGCGGCGATCCACGCCATGAGCGGGATCGAGATCGCGCTTTGGGACATCAAGGGCAAGGTGCTCGGTCAACCGGTCTGCCGACTGCTCGGCGGTCCGCATCGGGCATCGATCCGCGTCTACGCCAGCACGCTGATGCCAGAAACACCGGGCGAGGTCGGCGACGTCGTTGGTGCGCTGGTGGGGCGCGGGTTTCCGGCGATCAAACTCGGGTGGGGACCATGGGGGCGGGATCCGGAACTGGACGTCGCCCTGGCGCGGGCGGCGCGGCAGGCGGCCGGCGACGGCATCGAGTTGATGTTCGACATCGGGATGGGGTGGCCCAATGCGGACCACGCGATCCGGCAGGTGCGGCGGTTGGAGGAGTTCCGGCCCTACTGGGTCGAGGAGCCGCTCTGGCCGGACGATGTCGCGGGCTACCGCAAACTGACGGACGCTGTGGAAACCCGGATCGCCTGCGGCGAGGAGGATTCCACACGGTGGGGCTTTCAGGAGTTGATGGAACGGGCGGGGATCGACGTGATCCAGCCGGACGTCACGCGCGCCGGCGGCATCTCGGAGTGCCTACGGATTGCCCAGTTGGCCGATCTTCGCGGGGTTGCCACGGTAACCCATTCGTGGAGTACCGGCATCATCAAGGCGGCCTCGCTCCAGGTGCTGGCGGCGATGCCGAACGCGACCTATTTCGAGTACTGCGTGCAGGAGACGGCGCTGAATCAGGCGTTGACGGTCGAGCGGTTCCCGGTCGTGGACGGGATGGTTGCGATTCCGGACAAACCGGGTTTGGGGATCGAGATCGACGACGAGGTGGTGGAAAGGTATCGGGTGGCGTAGACGATGATCGAGCCAAACCCGTGGATGGCGGCAGATTCACCGATTGACGTTGTTGCGGCGCGACCGCTGTTCCCATCCGGCGGACCACGGCGGCGGATGTCCGGCGGGTTCGCTCGCCTCGGTTCGGGCCGGCTGCTGATGACGTTCGTGCTGAGCCGGATGCCGCGGCGCAACGACGGCGGGATCATGATCACCGCCTCCGGCGACGGTGGGAAGACCTGGGAGGAGCCGCTGCCGTTGTTCGCCGCGCCCGGTTGGGACTGCTACCCGATGGCCGGGCCGCGGCCGATCGGTCCCGATCAGTTCCGGCTGTTCATCGGCCGTCTGAAATTCGAACCGGCGCTCGGCGGCAAGCAACCTTTCGCCAACTGGCGCTCCACCTACATCGACACGACCGACGGCGGGCAGACCTGGAGCGAGGCGACGGCAAATCTCCGACTCTATCCCTGCTGGACCGAGGTGTATGGCGCCAGCAATCCGCATCGTCTCGCCGACGGCCATCTGATGTGGGCGGCGTCGGGGACAATCGGCCGCGACCGCGATTGGCAGTTCGGCGTCTCCTTCACCGACGGCTCCGGCGACGGTTTCACGCCGCCGGTCGTCATCGCCGCCGGTCGCGGTCTCGGGTTTCCGGAAGGCGACGTCGTCCACCTCGACGATGGTCGCTTCCTGGCGGTGATTCGCGAGCAGTTGGTCGGGGAGACGGTCGTCGCGCACTCGACCGACGAGGGGCAAACCTGGAGCGAGCTCCGGCCGGCCGGGTTCAAGGGGGCGAACATCAAGCTGCACCGGCTCCGCTCCGGCGCCATCCTCTGCGCTTACCGTGACGAAGACCCGAATCGCCGCGGCGTCGGTTGCAGCGTCAGCGTCGATGGGGGTGATACCTGGCGGTTCATCGGTCAACTCTATGCGGCACCGCCCGAGGCGCGGCACGTTCCTGGTCACCTCTGCGGCTATCCCGATTTCATCGAGACGGGCGAGCGTGAATTGCTCGGCGTGCTTCACACGTATGAGGATGCGGACGGGGAGATCACGTTGCAGTTGTTTCGGTTGCGGGATGTGAGTTGAGCGGAACGGCGGGCGTCATCGGTCTCGCCGCAGCGTCACCTGCAATGTGCGTGTGTTGATTTCGATAAAGCCGAAATTGCCGAAGAAGAGGTAGTCGAGTCCGAGGTAGCCGTCCACCAAGTATTTGCCGTCGCCGTCCAACAGTTCGGGGACGTCGCGAACCTGGACTGTCAGGTCTGGGGCGGATCGATCGCCGACCGAAACGGTGCCGAGTACGGACGTGACGCGACGAGACTGAAAATCGTGAACATCCAGGTCGATGAGTGACAAATCGCGCAGCTTGCGGTAGGCAACGGGCGTGATGACGGAGCGCGTCGCGACGGAGTTCGGCACCAGGTTGAGCGCTGCAACACCGCCGACGCTCATCGGCACGACAAGCCAGATTCGTTTCCTGAGTCGGTCCCTGCGAAGTCTAAGCCGAAACGAAATCTCCTCATCCTGATTCGGCATCGTGGATCCCGCCTGCCTGAAGCAGGCCAACGAAGAATTCCCTGACCGCGGCTTCGTACTCTGGGCCCGAAGAGATGTCTGGCTCGGCCAGGAACATATAGAGCGGCCAACCCTTGCCGTCGGATACCTCGGGCGCCCATCGCGTCCATGCCTCCAGGATCTCCTCCTGGGTTGGGGCCACGTCGAGAAGATAGCCTCGTTCCGGCCAGGCGTCCTCGTTGTACTCGGTGATTCGCATTAGGACCCAATCGCCGCGGTGGCGCTCGATGATCTCGTCGAAGGTTAGCGTGCCAGCTAGGCCGTCGAGTGCGGATTCATGAGCGGCTGCTTTCTGCAAGGCGTCGGTCATGGGATTGGCCCCTTTGCGCCGATGAGAGCTGTCGGTTTCGCTGCCGAGTCGCAGTGTACAACCCCAGCGTGCCAATCGCGGTGGCGTCACCGGTGATGCAGATACGGGTCGAGGGCGTCGCGGAGACCGTCGCCGATGAAGTTGATCGAGAGGACGGCGAGGGCGATCATCACGCCGGGGGGGAGCCAGAGCCAGGGCATCGATTCCAGGACCGTCAGCGATTGGGCGTCGGTCAGCATGTTGCCCCAACTGGGTGTCGGCGGCTGGACGCCGAGGCCGAGGAAACTCAGACCGGCTTCGATCAGGATCGCGTAGGCGATGCCGAAGGTTGCCGCGACGATCACCGGCGCCATCGCGTTCGGTAAGAGATGGCGGAAGATCAAGCGGGCGCCGCCGCAACCGCTGGCGCGGGCGCCGAGGACGAACTCGCGTTCGCGTAGGGAGAGCAACTCGCCGCGGAGGAGCCGGGCGATCGGCGGCCAGCCGAGCAGGCCGATGGCGAGCATGACGTTGTAGATGCTGGGGCCGAGGACCGAGGCGAGGGTGATGATGATGATCAGCGAGGGGAACGAGAGGAAGACGTCGGCCAGGCGCATCACCAGCGAATCGACCCAACCGCCGTAAAACCCGGCCAGCGCGCCGAGCGCGACGCCGATCGCGGTGTAGATGGTGACGGCGACCAACCCGACCGAGAGCGAGACGCGGCCGGCATGGAGGAGGCGGCTGAAGACGTCGCGCCCGGCCGAATCGGTGCCGAGGATGTGGTGCCGGGTTGGGCCGGACTGATATGCGCTGAGGTCGATCGCGTATGGATCGTGGCGCGCGATCAGGGGTGCGCCGATCGCACTGATCGCCAGGAGGAGCAGGATCGTCGAACCGATCAACGCCAGTCGGTGACGTCGAAACCGGCGCCAGACCCCGGTCCCGTGGCGACGCTCCTGGAGCCCGAGCTCCGCCGGACGTGCCTGTTCTGTCGTCGGGAGCGCCGCACCGGTTGGCTGTGCCATGGCCGCCTGCTTGCCGGTCTCGACATTCACGAGTACTTGATCCGCGGGTCGATCCAGGCGTAGAGGATGTCGGCGATCAGGTTGCTGGCGACGATCGCGACGGCACCGATCAGGTTGATCGCCATGATCGTCGGGTAGTCGCGGCCGCGGACGGCGGTGATCGCCAGCGTCCCCATCCCCGGCCAGGCGAAGATCTGCTCGATGATGACCGTGCCGCCGAGGAGTTGGGGCAAGCTGAGGGCGACGACGGTGACGAGCGGAATGAGGGCGTTGCGGAGCGCGTGGCCGTAGATGACGACCCGCTCCGATAGTCCCTTCGCCCGCGCCACGCGCACGTAGTCCTGCCGCACCGTCTCCAGCATACTCGACCGGGTGTAGCGGATCAGCGGCGCCGCCTGCGCGAGACCGAGCACGACCGCCGGCAGGATCAGGTGTTTGATCGAGTCGAGCAGCGACGGCGGTTGTCCGATCGTCGCCATCCCCGCGGTCGGTAACCAGCGCAGTTTGACCGCGAACACGAAGATCGCGGCGAGGGCGAGGAAAAACGACGGAATCGAGATCGTGGCGAACCCGAAGATCGTCGCCAGGTAGTCGAGCCAGGAGTATTGCTTGACCGCCGAGAGCACGCCGATCGGGATGGCGATCACGAGGGCGAGAATCTGGACGGTCAGCATCAACTTCAACGTCGGCCAGATCCGCTCGGTGATCTTGTGGGCGATCGGTTGGCGGTCGGTGTAGGAAAACCCGAGGTTGCCGTGGGCGACCTGCCGCAGCCAGAACAGATAGCGGATCGGCAGCGGCCGGTCGAGACCGAGGGCGTGTCGCTGCTGCTCCAGCCAACCCGGTCCCAGGGCCGAGATTTGCTCGGGATCGATCAGCGCCGAGACGGGATCGCCCGGCGCCAGATTCACGATCACGTACGTCACCAGCGTGATCCCGAACAGGACGGGCACGCTGATGAGCAAGCGGCGGATGAGGTAGCGCCCCATAGCAGCTTCGAGCTTCGAGCTTCGAGCTTCGAGCTTCGAGCTTGTGTCTCCAGCGGCAGGGTGTCGCCGAAATCTCGGCGCTCAGTCAGCGTACCACCGACCAAACTCGAAGCTCGAAGCTCTTAACTCGTTACGCTCCAGGTTTCGGCGTTCCAGAATTTGTTGTTGGAGTAGCTGGGCGGGGAGAAACCCTGGAGGCGTTTGCTGGCGGCGTAGATCGAGTTCGGCGACCAGAGGTAGATCCAGGGGACCTCGTCGTTGAGGATCTTGGCGACCTCGGTGTAGACGCGCTTGCGCTCGGCTTGATCGCCGGTGGCCTGGCCCTGGGCGTAGAGGTCGTCCACCTGCGGATTGGTGTAGTGGGAGCCGTTGCCGCCGTTCGGGGTGAAGTTGCGGGTCAGGAAGTAGGTGCTGGAGATACTCGGGTCGGCGCGGAAGACGCCGCCGGCGTTGTAGAAGAGGTCGAAGTCGGCTTTCTCGATGTAGCGCGTGTTGAGTTCGTTGACGTCGATTTGGCGAATGGAGATGTTGAAGCCGACCTGTTGCAACTGCTGCTGCATGATCGCGACCGCCGCGTCCTTCTCCTTGCTGCCGCCCGAGGCGACCGGGAGGTGAAGGATCTCGAGCTTCTGGTTCTTGTCGTACCCCGACGAATCGAGGAGTTGCTTCGCCTTGTCCGGGTCGTAGGGATACTCGTTCAACCCCTCCGGAATCCCCATCCAGTCTGGGCCAAAGATCGGCGAATTCACGACCGTGCCCTCGCCTTGCAGCACCTGCTTGACGATGCTTGCGCGGTCGATTGCGTACATCATCGCCTGGCGCATCGGTTTGTTTTGCAGGTACGGCCGGTCCATGTTGAGCGCGAGGAAGTCCATGCTCGGGCTGGGGACGGAGGTGACGACGACGTTCGGCAGGCTCTTGACCCGCTCCTGCTCGGAGACCGGCAGACTCATCAGGTCGATCTCGCCGGTCTCCAATTGCGCGGTCCCGACGTCGACGGTCAGGATACGCAGGAAGAGGTGCTGCAACTGCGGGGCGCCGCCGACGTAGTTGGCATTGCTCTCGAGTTCGAGGAACTGGTCGGTCTCGTACCGGACAAATTTGTAGGAGCCGGCCGAGACGTTCGGCGCCAGCGAGAACGGGTGCGCCTGGAGTTGATCGGGGGCGACGTCGTTGAGGACGTGCTGGGGCAGGATGCCGAGCCCCGAGAAGTTGCAGAGGATGGGCAAAAAGGCGGAGTCGGGCGCGCTGAGCGTGATCTGGACCGTCAGGTCGTCGGGGGTGGCGAGACCGGTGATCGTCTCCGCCTGTTGGCTGCCGTAGGCGTCGGCCCCGTCGATGCCGAGGAGACGGCCGCGCCAGATGCTCGCGGTCCGCTGGTCGATCGCGCGCTCGATTGTGAAGACGACGTCTTTGGAGGTCAACGGCGTACCGTCGGTGAACGTGATACCGGGGCGGAGCTTGAAGGTGTAGACCTTGGCGTCGGCGGAGGGGTCGATCGATTCGGTGAGGTCCGGCGTAGGCACCAGGTCGCCGCTCATCTTGACGATCGTGCCGAAAATCAACCGCTCGACCTGCTGCTCGCTACCGGAGGTGGAAAACAGCGGATTCAACGTGACCGGCTTCGTCCACAGGACACTCGCCTGGCTGCCGCTGGTGTCCTGCGCCGCCGCGCCCTCCGGGTGCGTGCCGACCAGCGTCAGCATGGCCGTCATGCCGGCGCCGCCGGCCACCAATCGCATCAGGTCGCGCCGGTTCAGACCGCGTGCGGTCCACTCTGCCGTCAGTCGCTCGAAGTTCCAGTACTCGGCCATCGTGATCCTCCTCGTTCGTACCGTGCCGGTTTCGTCGCTGAACCCGACCCAAGGGCCGTACCGACGTGCGCCGTTCGCCCCTCCTTTCGTGCGGAGCGGGCAGCGGGCGGACGGCAGAGGGCAGCACGAGCCGTGCTCATCTGCCCTCTGCCGTCTGCCATCTGCCGACTCCGTTACGCCACCCGGTACCGATCCACGGCATCTTCGTCGAGTTCGACGCCGAGTCCGGGTCCTTCGGGGACGCGGACGTGACCGTCTGCGATCTGGAGCGGCTCGCGAATGAGGTCGTCGACACGCAGCGTCTCGCCACAGATGTCGCTTGTCAAGGTCATCGAGCGGCAGGCAGCGGAGACGTGGGTATAGGCGGCCTCCGAGATGCCGAGGCCGACTCCCGAGCCGTGCCAGGTCGGGATACCGGCCGCTTCGGCCAGCCCGGCCATCTTGTAGGTGTTGACCATGGGGCCACCGGTGTTGAGCCAGTCGCAGGCTTCCCGCTTAATCGCCTCGACGATCGGTCGCGGCTCGCTCAGGTGGAGGGCGATCGGCACGCCGAGTTTCTGACGGGCGAGGGCGTACCAATCGAGGTTGCGCTGGTCGAAGGGACTTTCGTAGCACTGAACGTTGCGGATACCGGCGGCGCGCAAGGCGGCGTCGATCTCGAAGAGGCGGAAGGGTTGGTGGAACCGTTGATTGGGATCGACGACGACGTGGAGTTTGTCGCCGACGGCACCCTGGATGGCGCCGAGGCGCTCGACCAGCGGATCGTCGGCGGTGGCCTTCATCTTGAGCACCGTGTAGCCCCGCGCGACCACCTCTTGCGCGGTCCGCGCCGCGTCCTCCGGCGTCATCCGGCCGGAGCAGCGGGAAACGGCGACGCGATCGCGGTACTTACCTCCGAAGAGACGGTAGACGGGGACGCCGAGCGCCTTGCCGGTAAGGTCGAAGAGCGCCATTTCGTAACCCTCGTAGAGGGCGGGATTGGCGAACCACATCGTCTCGAGCGGCAGGTCCTGGAGGTTGAGCGACCAGAGGTCCTTGCCCTCGAACCGCTCGGCGACCGCCTGCACGTCCCCGGCGGGCACGCCCTTGGGGACCTCACCGAGACCCACCAGTCCTTCGTCGGTGTGCAAGCGGATGATGACGATCGGGAA
>DATBFX010000209.1:0-2875 GCA_036558305.1 Thermomicrobiales bacterium
CAGCAACTCGACCAGCCGCAGAATCCCGTCGAAGTCGATCCCCGGCCGGTGCGACAGGTCCATCGTCTCGATCGCCGACCGCTGCGCCGTCGGAATCTGCTTCACCACGTCCGGTGGCAGTCTGGCCAGCACGTCGGCGCCGGTCGTTCCCGGCGGAATCTGCGTCCCCGCGGGCAGCCTCGACACCACCTGGTCGTAGACCCGCTCCTGCGTGTACCCATCGACCACCTTGTTGGTGATGTTGCCGAGAATCCGCGGACTGACGATCGCGAAGAGCGTGCTCGCGATCGCGAAGACCAGCACGACCACGAGCGTGGCCCAGAACGGCCGCAGGTACGCCACCAGGCGCCCCATGGTCCCCCGGAAATTCCTCGCCTTCTCGGCCGGCGTCCCCATCATACCGGGACCGCCGCGACCGAACATCATCCCCGGTCTGGCCGGTCCGCTCGACGGCGCCCGCGGTCGCTGCGCGCTCATTCGCCCGCGCCCCCGCCGACGGCGGCCGCCGGCTTCACAACCCCGTTCCCCTCGACACCGGCGGTCGCCAATTCCTCCTCCGAGAGCTGCGACGCCGCGATCTCGCGGTAGACCTCGCAGGTCTGCAACAACTCCCCGTGCGTCCCCTGCCCGACCACCTGACCGTTATCGAGGACCACGATTTTCTCGGCCTGCATGATCGTGCTGATCCGTTGCGCCACGATCAGCACCGTCCGGTTCTCGGTCTCGCGGCCGAGCGCCGCCCTCAGCATCGCGTCCGTCCGGAAGTCCAGCGCCGAAAAACTGTCGTCGAAGACGTAGATCTCCGGTCGCCGCGCGATCGCCCGCGCGATCGCGAGCCGCTGTTTCTGCCCGCCGGACACGTTCGTCCCGCCCTGCGCGATCGCGTGTCCGTACCGCTTGTCGAGTCGCTCGACGAACTCCGACGCCTGCGCCGTCTCGGCCGCCCGCTCGATCTCGGCCATCGTCGCGACCTCGTTGCCGTATTGGACGTTGCTCTCGATCGTGCCGGAGAAGAGCACCGCCCGCTGCGAGACGTACCCGATCTTCGCCCGCAGATCCTCCTGCCGCATCTCCCGGACGTCGACCCCGTCGACCAGCACCTGCCCCGCGGTCGCGTCGTAGAAACGCTCGATCAACCCGATCAACGTCGACTTCCCGCTTCCCGTCGGCCCGACGAACGCCGTCGTCTGCCCCGGCAGCGCGACGAACGAGACGTTACGAAGAACCGGTTCCTCCGCCCCCGGATAGGCAAAACTCACGTCGCGGAACTCGACGATCCCGCCGCGGTCCGGCACCTCCTGCGCCCGCTCGGGATCGCGGATACTCGGTTCCGTGTCCAGTACCTCGACCACGCGCCTGGCCGAGACCGCCGCCCGCGGCACCATGATGAAAATCATCGAGATCATCAGGAACGCGAAGATCGCCTGCATCGCGTACTGCATGAACGCCAGCATGTCGCCGATCTGCAACGTCCCCGCGTCGATCCGGTGCGAGCCCACCCAAATCACGGTGATCGACGTCAGATTCAGGATCAGCAGCATCACCGGTTGCATCACCGCGGTCAGGCGGTTGACGACCAGGTTGGCGTCGGTCAGCGTCCGGTTGGCGCGCGCGAACTTCTCCTTTTCCTCGCCCTCCCGGTTGAATGCGCGGATCACCCGCAACCCCGTCAAACTCTCCCGCGTCACCAGGTTGAGCCGGTCGACGAACCGCTGCAACCGCGTGAACCGCGGGATCGTCAGCGCGAAGAGGGTCGCGATCACGATGAAGAGGATGCCGATCGCGACGGCCATGATCCACGTCATCGACGGCGCCAACCCGTACGCCTTGATCACGGCGCCGATCCCCATATACGGCGCCATCAACCCCATCCGCAGCAGCAACACCAGCACCATCTGAATCTGTTGCATGTCGTTCGTGCAGCGCGTGATCAGCGACGCCGTCGAGAACCGGTTGAATTCCAACAGCGAGAAGTCCTCGACCGTCGCGAACACGTCGTCCCGCACGTCGCGCGTCGCCCCGGTCGCGATCCGCGACGCCAGATACCCCACCCCGACCATGCAGACGCCGCCGAGCAGCGCCACCAGCAGCATCCTCAACCCGGTGCGGTAGACCACGCTCGTGTCGCGCCCGACGATCCCGTCGTTGACGATCTTCGCCAGGTAGTCGGGCAGCGCGAGATTGGCCGTCGTCTGGCCGAACAGGAGCACCAGCATCACGAGGAGCGGGAGCAAATACGGCTTGAGGTACCGGACGAGGCGGAGCATTCGGTAGCGACCCCTACGGCGATTGGGGCGAAGTTGCGCGGTAGTTTGCCACAGGCACCCGTCCGCCTCAAAAAGCGATCCTTCACTCCGAATGGAACCGGCGCTACGCTGTTGGCCCTCCTTTGCACTGGTGAGACGACGACGGGGACCGTCACGCCCCCGCCGCGGCCGTTCGGGCTTGCGCCGCCATCGGGTCCCTGCTATCGTCCGCAATCCTCATAACTTGATCGGGAATCGGTAGGCGATCCTCTCCGCGCCGCAAACAAGGACGATGAAAGGAACGGAGTGATCACGATGAAGCACCTCACCAACGCGGGTCTCAGTCGGCGTTCGCTATTGGCGGCCGGTGGTGGATTGCTGGCAACGCCGCTCCTCTCGTCGAGGACTTGGCGGGCGCTGGCCCAACAGGCCGGGGGCGGGCCGATCCGGTGGTCGCTCACCGGCGTCACCGATCTCGTCTCGCTCGACCCGGCCAAGGCGTCCGATCTGCCGGGCTTCACGGTGATCGGCGTGCTCTACGGCGGGCTGGTGAAACTCGACGAGTCGTTGCAGGTCGCGCCGAGTCTGGCCGAGGAGTGGAGCGTCTCCACCGACAGCCTGACCTACAC
>DATBFX010000210.1:0-26185 GCA_036558305.1 Thermomicrobiales bacterium
TATCGGGCGGCGCCTGGTCACCGTCGCGCTCGTGCTCGGGGCGGTCCTTGCCTGGTCCGGCGTGGCTCTCGCCCAGGACGCGACACCCGCCGGCACGGCCCCGGCCGAACTGCACATCACCATCACCGAGACCGGATATGACCTGAGCGCCACGACGGTGCCGGCGGGCCAGATCCGGCTGACGGTGGAGAACCAGGCCAGCGCCACCGGCCCCACCGGCGACAACGCCGACGCCGACCTGGTCCTGCCGCCCGCCGGCACGACCGTCGACGCCGTGCTGGCCGACATCGCGGCGATCAACGCCATGTTCCTGGGCACGCCGGTCGCGGACACGGGCTCGCCCAAGACCAACTCCGGTCTGCCGACCTGGATCTATCAGGCGACGTGGGCCGGCGGGCCGGTCGTTCCCGCCGGCGGGACCGTCGAGGCGACGGTCACGCTGACCGCCGGGACCTGGATCCTCCTCAACGGCAGCTTCGGCACGCCCCAGCAACCCACTACGCTCGAGGTGACCGGTCCTGCCGCCGCCACGGACGCGCCGCCGGCGGACGCGACGGTGACCCTCGCCGAGTACGCCTTCGGCGGGCTGACGGCGGGACTGCCGGCCGGCCAGCAGACCTGGAAGATCACCAACACCGGTGCGCAACCCCACTTCATGGGGATCTTCAGGGCGCCGGCCGGGATCACCGCGGCGGAGCTCATGGCGATCTTCGAGAACGGCGGACTGCCGCCGGACAGTCCGTACGCGGAGTCGGACTTCGACTTCAAACAGCCCGGGCTCGGTGTGCTCAGCACCGGCCAGACGACGTACCTGACGCTCGACCTCGCGCCCGGCACCTACGTCGCGATCTGCCACGTACCCGACGTCGAGACCGGGACGGAGCACGCGATGCTGGGCATGATCCAGGTCTTCGAAGTCGGCGGCACGGCGACCGGAACCCCGGCGGCGTAGGCGGCAGGGCTCGCCATGACATGCCTCGCCGCGACACCTGGAGGGAACCCTATGGCAAGCACATCCGGGCACACCGTGTGGCGGGGCACCGATGGTTACGAGGCCTACGTGGGGCGGTGGAGCCGGCCGCTTGCCGAATTGTTCCTCGCCTGGTTCGCGGCCCCGAAGGGAGGGCGGTGGTTGGACGTCGGTTGCGGCACCGGTGCCCTCACTGCCGCCGTCCTCGCCGCCGCCGATCCGATCGCGGTGGCGGGCATCGATCCGTCGCCCGAGTTCCTCGGCGCGGCGCAAGCGGCCATCCCCGATCCGCGCGCCCGCTTCGCGCCCGGCGATGCTCGCGCCCTCCCGGTGGCGAGCGGCGGCTTCGACGCGGTGGTCGCCGGGCTCGTCCTCAACTTCGTGCCCGAACCGGCCGCCGCGGTCGCCGAGATGGCGCGCGCCGCCCGCGCCGGCGGTGCGGTCGGCGCCTACGTCTGGGACTATTCGGGCGGGCTGCAGATCACGCGCTACTTCTGGGAAGCGGTCGCGGCGACCGACCCGGCCGCGGCGGCGCTCGACCCGAGTCCGCGGTTCGCCATGGCCCAACCGGAGCCGCTCGCCGCCCTGTTCGGCGCGGCCGCGCTGGGCGACGTCGTGGTCACGGCGCTCGACCTGCCGATGGTGTTCCGGAACCTGAACGATTTCTGGCTGCCGCACACCATCGCCGGTGCGTCGAATGCGCAGCGCTACGTGACCGCGCTCGACAACGCCCGGAAGGCGGCGCTGCGGGAACGGCTGCGGGCCACGCTCCCCTTGACCGCCGATGGTTCGCTGCGCTTGACCGGTCGGGCATGGGCGGTGCGGGGCACGAAGCGGGCGGCCGGAGGCGGCAGTTCCGGTCCCGGCTGAGAAGCGTGCCGTTACCGTCTCAAGAATGAGTCAGCCCCTCGAAGGCGCCTCACGCTGGGGTGAGGCGCCTTCGGGGGGCTGACACCTGTTCACGACCGCCGGTTCACGGCAGCGCGGGCGGTGCATCGCCAGGATCGGGGCGATCACGCGTTCCCCATTGACGGATAGAGATGCATGACCGAAGATGGGCAGGCGTACCGTTGCTTGACCGTCGGAGCACCCGCCGGTGGCCGACCCGACGCCTGCCGACCAGAACCGACCGCGACCGTTCCCCCTGGCACCCGCCCCGGATATGGGGCGGCTCGGCGCGTCGCTGCCCATCCCGCCCAC
Organism: Thermomicrobiales bacterium; assembly: GCA_036558305.1. Classification (GTDB taxonomy): domain Bacteria; phylum Chloroflexota; class Chloroflexia; order Thermomicrobiales; family UBA6265; genus DATBFX01. The sequence continues at coordinate 2,171 of DATBFX010000210.1, forward strand.
CCCCTTCCTCGGCCGCGCGCGCGAACTCGATCACCTCGTCGACCTTCTCTGCCGGCCCGACGTCCGCCTGGTGACGCTGACCGGCCCCGGTGGCGTCGGCAAAACGCGTCTGGCGCTGCGCGCGGCCGAGGCACTGGCCCGTGACTTCCCGGACGGCGCGGTCTGGGGCGACCTGTCGCCGCTCGCCGACCCCGGCCTCGTCGCCGCGACGGTCGCCCAGGCCCTCGGCGTGCGCGAGTCCGGCGACCGCCCCCTCGCCGCGCGCCTGGTCGACGCCCTGATCGACCGCGCCGTGCTGCTGGTGCTCGACAATTTCGAGCGGGTGGTGGAGGCGTCGCGGCTGGTCGCGCGCCTCCTCGCCGCTTGCCCGCGGCTGAAGGTGCTCGCCACCAGCCGCGAGCCGCTGCGCCTGGCGGCCGAACGGGTCGTCGCCGTGCCGCCGCTGGCCCTGCCCGACCCCGCCAGGCCACCCGAGGAGCTGGCAGAGTCCGATGCCCTGCGGCTCTTCGTCGGCCGCGCCCAGGCCGCGTGGGCCGACTTCGCGCTGACCGGGGCCAACGCCCAGGCCGTCGCGGAGATCTGCCACCGGCTGGATGGCTTGCCGTTGGCGATCGAGCTGGCCGCCGCCCGCGTCGCCCACCTCTCTCCGGTGGCGCTGCTTGCCCGGCTGGAATCCCGATTGCCTCTGCTGACCGGCGGAGCGCGCGACCTCCCGGAACGGCAACGGACGATGCGCGATTCGATCGCCTGGTCCTACGACCTGTGCTCGCCGGAGGAGAAGGAGCTCTTCTGCCGCCTGGCGGTCTTCGTCGGTGGTTGTACCCTGGAGGCGGCCGAGGCGGTCTGCGGGACGGAGGGAACGGGGAATGGGGAACAGGGAACAGGAGAGGACGACCGTGCGCCCGTCCCCTCGTCGGTCTTGGACGGGATCGCGGCGCTGGTGGCGAAGAGTCTGCTGCGCCAGGAGGAGGGGCCGGACGGCGCGCCGCGCTACCGGATGCTGGAGACGGTGCGGGAGTTCGCCCTGGAACGGTTGGAGGCGTCGGGGGAGGCCGAGGAGATCCGGCGTCGCCACGCCGACGACGTTCTGGCGCTGACGCGGGCGGGGGCAGCCGATCTGGCGGACTCGGCGCCCGGCGGTTGGTTGACTCGGCTCGAGGTCGAGCAGGCCAACATCCGGGCGGCGTTGACCTGGCTTCGGGACCGCGGCGACACCGGCGTCGGGCTCCGGCTTGCGGCCGCGCTCGGCGGGTTCTGGCGCCTCCGCAACTCCATCGCCGAGGGCCGCGCGTGGCTGGAGACGTTCCTGGCGCGGTCGGCGGACGGCGTGGCGCCGGCCGATCGGGTCGCGGCGCTGCGTTGGGCGGGCGAACTGGCCGGTCTTCAGGGCGACGTGGAGGCTGCCCGCGGCCCCCTCGCCGAGAGCCTCGACCTGGCCCGTCGGACCAACGACAAGCGCGGTCTCGCCGCGACCCTGAGCGCAATCGCGTCGGCGACACTCCAGGGCGGTGACGCGGCAAGCAGCATCGCACCGTTCGAAGAAGCGGTTGCGCTTTCCCGTGAACTGGGAGATACGCGGCAGACCGCCTTTCTCCTGGCCTATCTGGCGTACGCCGTCGCGCACCAGGGCGATCCGAGGCACGGCGAGGACCTCGCGGCCGAGAGCGAAGCGCTGGTGCACCGGCTCGGCGACGCGCGCAGTTTCGAGGCCAACCTCGTCGCGATGGTCCAGGGGTGGCTCGCTCTCCAACTCGGCGACCTCGACCGGGCGCAGCAACGACTGGGCGTTGCCCTCGCCCATGGTCGCGCCATCGACTCCAAGGCGGTCCTGGCGGTCACGTACGCCGGCCTGGGCGAACTGGGCCTCGCGCGCGGCCAGACCGGGATGGCGGCGCGGCAGTATCTCGCGGGGCTCATCGAAGGCAGGGAGGGGGGATACCCGCCGGGCATGGCCTTCAACGTGCAAGGGTTAGCGCGAGTCGCGGTTCGCCGTGGCGCGCCGCTGCCGGCGGCGCGGTTGGCCGGAGTGCTTGCCGGTCTCGGCCGAGTCGTCGACGCCATCCCCGGATTCGTTACCGAAGCGTACGCGTCCGAGGTCGCCACGCTGGGCGCGGTCTTGGGGGAAGGCGCGTTCGCCACGGCGCGGGCCGCCGGGCAGGCGCTGCCGCCGGAGGTCGCCGTCGCCGAGGCGATGGCGTTGGTCGACGTCATGGCAGGCGAGGACTCGGACCCGCAAGCCACCCCCGACATCGCTGCCCGGCAATCCGACCCCGCCTCCAACTTGACGCCGCGTGAACTGGAGGTCCTCGCCCTGCTCGTCGCCGGCAGGTCCAACCCCGAGATCGGGGAGGCGTTGTTCATCAGCCCGCGCACCGCCCAGACCCACGTCACCAGCATCCTGTCCAAGCTCGGCGTCGCCACCCGCACCGAGGCCGCCGCCGCCGCCGTCCGCGACGGCCTGGTCTGACCTGCCGGCAGCCGACCGGCGGCGACGCTCCGCCGTCGCCGCATGCACGACCGTTGACACACGTATCGGGACGACCGATGATGGACGTCCGCTCGCCGCCCCTCGGAGGTCCCGCCCGTGGCCGACCCGACGCCCGCCGATCGGAGCCGCCCCCGATCGCTGTCCCTGGCCCCCGTCCCGGACCGGCAGTGGCCCGGAACGCCGCTTCCCGCCGCGCTGACCTCGTTCGTCGGCCGTGGGCGAGAGGTCGCGGACCTCATCGATCTGCTCCGCCGCGACGATCGCCACGCCCAGGGGGTACGGGGCACCCGTCTCGTCACGCTGACCGGCCCGGGCGGCGTCGGCAAGACGCGGCTAGCGCTCGCGGTCGCCGAGGCGCTCGCGGCCGACTTCGCCGATGTGGTCTTCGTCGACCTGGCGCCGCTGGCCGACCCCGAACTCGTGGCCCCGACGGTGGCCCAGGCGCTGGGCGTGCGCGGGGTAGGGAATCGCCCGCTCGAAGAGCGGTTGGTCGACACCCTCCGCGACCGCCATCTACTGCTGGTGCTCGACAACTTCGAGCAGGTGGTGGAGGCATCACCGCTGATCGCCCGCCTCTTGGCCGCCTGCCCCCGACTGACGGCGCTCGTCACCAGCCGCGTGCTCCTGCACGTCTCGGGCGAACACGACTACCCGGTGCCGCCGCTGGCGCTGCCCGACCCGGCGGTGCCGGCGGCAGAGTTGGCGGGGGCCGAGGCCGTCCGGCTCTTCGTCGACCGCGCCCGCGCCGCCGATCCGGCGTTTTGTCTCTCCCCCGAGAACGCCGCCGCCGTCGCCGCGATCTGCGCCCGGCTCGACGGCCTGCCCCTGGCGGTCGAGCTGGCCGCGGCCAAGACGCGGCTGCTGGCGCCGACGGCGCTCCTGGCCCGCCTCGACCGGCGGCTGCCTGTGCTGACCGGGGGCGGCCGCGACCTGCCGGCGCGGCGGCGGACGATGCGGGGCGCCATCGCCTGGAGCTACGACCTGCTGTCGCCGGCGGAGCAGACGCTCTTCCGTCGCCTCGCCGTTTTCGTCGGCGGCTTCACCCTGGAGGCCGTCGAGGCGGTCTGCGACACCGGCGACGACGTGTTCGCGGGCGTGGAAGCGCTGGTGGACCAGAGTCTGGTCCACCGCCGCGATGCCGCGCCGGGGGCGCACCCGACGCAGCGTTTCGGGATGCTGGAGACGATCCGTGAGTACGGCCTGGAGGCGTTGGACGCCGCCAGCGAGACCGAGGCGCTGCGCCGGAGCCATGCGGCCTACTTCCTCGCGCTCAGCGAGGAACTGGGGCCGCGGCTCATGGGACGCGGTCGGGAGGACACGCTGGACCGGCTGGCTGCCGAGTTGGACAACCTGCGGGCGGTGGTCGCCTGGAGTCTGGGCCGGGGGGATGCGGAGACGGTCCTACGGCTGGCGTGGGCGATCCAGTTCCTCTTCTGGCACGCGCGGGTGTCACCGGCGGAAGGGCGCGGCTGGTTGGACGCGGCGCTGTTCGGGCCGAGCAACCCGACGACCCGGATCGACGCACTGTACGTCGCCGCCGTCTTGGCGGCGGTGGGGGACACGGAACGGGCGACCGCGCTCGGGGAAGAGGCGCTGGCTCTCGCCCGCTCGCATGGATACCAGGCGGGCGCCGCTCGCGCGCTGCTCGCCCTCGGTGTGGCGGCGGAGTGGGGGGACGACCGCGAGCGCGCCGCGGCCCGCTTGGAGGAGGCGCTCCCCCTGATGCGGGAGCTGGACGAAGGGTTCTGGCTCGGCTGTGTTCTGGACAACCTCGCGGGCGTGACCTTCGGGCGGGGCGACATCGACGGCGCGGACGCGCTCGTCGAGGAAGCCCTGGCCGTCTGGCGGGAGGTCGGCAACGAGTGGGGTCTGGCGTTCACCCGCGCGAAGGCCGCCAGCATCGCCCTCGCGCGGCACGACCGCGACCGGGCGGCCCAGCTCTCCGCGGCGGGCCTGTCCGCAATGTGGGACCTCGGCGACCAGCGGGGCGTCGCTATTCTGCTGGGCCACCTGGCGGACGTCGCCCTCGCGGCCGGTCAACCCGAGCGGGCGGCCGGCTGGCTGGGGGCGGCGGCCGCCGCCGCCGAGGCCGTGGGCCTGGGCCACGTAACCCAATGGGGCCGCTTCCGACGGATCCTCGCCGCCATCCGCGCCCGCCTGGGCGACGCGGCGTTCGCGCGGGCGTCCGAGGCGGGCCGGGCGCGTCCACTCCCGGCGGTGGTCGCCGATGCCCTCGCCTTTCCCACCGAGCTTTGCGCCCCCGCCGATCCCGGACCCAGCGACCACGGGCTGACGGCACGGGAGCGGGAGGTGCTGGCGCTGCTCGTCGCGGGCAAGTCCAACCCCGCGATCGGGGAGGCCCTCTTCATCAGCCCGCGCACCGCCCAGACCCACGTCACGAACATCCTGTCCAAGCTCGGCGTCGCCACCCGCACCGAGGCCGCCGCCGCCGCCGTCCGCGACGGCCTGGTCTGACCCCTCCCCGCTACGACCCGCGTAGATCACTTCTTCGCTCACCTACGCATGCGAAACCCGCCGGTCGGCGGAGGCGCCGCGCGGCGTGGAGGCGCAGGATCGGAGCGTGCCCGGCGGAACGGGCACCGGGGCGAGACCCGCCGAGCGAGCAGCCACCACGGAAGGAACGCACGACCATGTTTTCCCTCCCCTACACCTGGAACGAAGCGAAGGTTGGCCGGAATGTCGCGCTCAGACGGGCCGAGCACTTGGCGCCGCTCATCGAGGCCGCCCAACGGTCCCACTCCGCCGGGTCGGTCGCCCAAGCGTGGACAACCGGGCGGTGGTGGGGCTGGCCCGCGCGCCGGGTGCGTGCGCTGCGTCGAGGCTTCCGCCCGGCACCCACCGGGACCGGGGTGCTCACGAGCCCCCCGGCCGAGGACGGGAGCGCGTCGTGACCCGCGACCTGAGACACGGCCGATCGAGAACGCAGGCGGTCGTCTGCTGCCTGTTGACGGTCCTCTCCATCGTCGCCTTCGCGGCGGTCGGCGCGGAGTGGACCCTGGCCGGCGATTCCCCGATCGTTCCCGCCGGGGCCGCCCAGACCCAAGCCGATGCGGCGCTCGTCGCCCGCTTCTACGCCGCGGTCTGGAACGAGGGCCGGGTCGCCGCCGCCGCCGACTTCGTCGCCGACGATTACGCCTATCACGATCCGGCCGTGCCGGCCGTGCCGCCCGGTCCGGCCGGGGTCGCGCAGGTGGTCGCCGCGATGCGCCGGGTCTTCCCCGATCTCGTAGTGAGCCTCGACGAGGTGGTCGCCACCGGGGACCGGGTCGTCGTCCGCTTCACCGCCCGCGGCACGCACCGGGGCACCTGGTGGGGGGCGGAAGGCACCGGACGCGTCGTGGCGACGACGGGGATCGCCGTCCACCGCGTCGTCGACGGCCGGATCGCCGAGACGTGGGTGAGCCGGGACGGCCTCGGCCTGGCGATGCAGGTCGGTCTGGTCGTCGTGCCCGTCGCGGCGCTGGGCGGTGCGGACGGCTGGGACGCGGCACCGGAGCCGATCCAACGCGGTCGGCCCTACTAACACAGTCGGTCACGGCGGGCGCGCGGCCGGGGCACGTCCCCATCCCGCCGAGCGTGCCGATCACCGCCAGCGATCGGACCCATCCTCACCGCGTCCGCCGCATGCACCGCCGTTGACACACGGATGGAGACGACCGAAGATGGGCGCGTGCTTGCCGCACGCCCCTCGGAGGTCCCGCCCGTGGCCGACCCGACGCCCGCCGACCGGACCCGCCCCCGCCCGCTGCCCCTGGCACCCGCCTCGGACAAGGGGCGGCTCGGCGCGCCGCTGCCCATCCCGCCCACCCCCTTCCTCGGCCGCGCGCGCGAGGTCGCCGACGTCGTCGCCCTGCTGCGCCGACACGAGGCGCGCCTGGTGACCCTGACCGGACCGGGTGGCGTCGGTAAGACACGGTTGGCGCTGGCGGTCGCCGAGAAGCTGTGCGCCCACTTCGCCGACGGCGCGGCGTTCATCGACCTGACGCCGCTGACCGACCCCGACCTGACCGCGTCGACGGTGGCCGGTGCGCTGGGCGTCCGCGACGCTGGCGACCGCCCGCTGGCCGACCGGCTGGTCGACTTCCTCTGGGACCGGCACCTCCTCCTGGTGCTCGACAACTTCGAGCAAGTGGTGGCGGCGGCGCCGCTGGTCGGCGGTCTGCTCGCCGCCTGCCCGCGGGTCAAGGCGCTGGTCACCAGCCGCGAGCCGCTGCGCCTGTCGGCGGAGCGAGTGGTCGCCGTGCCGCCGCTGGCCTTGCCCGCCTCTGGCGCCTCCGCCGAGGCCTCGGCGGAGGCCGACACGGTGCAACTGTTCGTGGCGCGTGCCCAGGCGGTCCGCGCCGACTTCGCCCTCACGGCGACCAACGCGCCGGCTGTCACGGAGACCTGCCGCCGCCTGGACGGCCTGCCCCTGGCGATTGAGCTCGCTGCTGCCCGCGTCGCCCACCTGACCCCAACCGCGCTGTTGGCGCGGTTGGACCGGCGGCTGCCGCTCTTGACCGGCGGGGGGCGCGATCTGCCGGACCGGCAGCGGACGATGCGGGGCGCAATCGCCTGGTCGCACGACCTCCTGTCGCCCAGGGACCAGGACCTCTTCCGGCGCCTGGCGGTCTTCGTGGGCGGCTTCACGTTGGAGGCGGCGGAGGCCGTCTGCGGGACGGAGGGAACAGGCGTCAGGGAACAGGGAACAGGAGCACGGTCGGATTCTCCTGTTCCCTGTTCCCCGTTCCCTGTCCCCTCCGTCCTCGACGGGGTCGCATCGCTCGTGGCCAAGAGCCTGGTGCGGTACGAGGAGGGGCCGGACGGCGCGCCGCGCTACCGGATGCTGGAGACGGTGCGGGAGTACGCACAGGAACGTTTGGCGATCGGTGGTGAGGATGGCACGAGGGAGGCGCACGCCGCGTTCTTCCTGGCCCTGGCAGAGGAAGCCGAACCGCACCTGAAGCAACGGGAACAACTCGACTGGTTCGAGCGGTTAGATGCCGACCGGGACAACCTGCTCGCCGCGCTCACCTGGCTGCGCGAGCGCGGGGACGCCGAGCGGGCGTTGCGGCTGGGCGGCGCCTTGTGGTTCTTCTGGTGGCTGCACGGCTACTACGCGGAAGGCCGAATGCAACTGGAGACGCTGCTGGCGATGCCGGAGGCGACCGCGTCGATCCCGGGACGGGCGAAAGCGCTCAACGGTGCGGGCGTCATGGCGCTTTGGCAGGGTGATGTCGATCGGTCCGAGGAGGTGCACGAGGAAGCGCTCCGGCTGGCCCGCGAACACGGGGATGCGGTCGAAACCGCGTTCGCTCTGCTGGCCCTGAGCGGGTCGGTCATCCTGGGACGGGCGGATTACGTGCGGGGACAAGCCATCGCCGCCGAGAGCCTCAGCCTCTCCCGGAACCTCGGTGACCAATGGGGAATCGCCACCGCCCTGGTCAACCTCTCGGTCGCCTTGGACCTGCAAGGCAAGTGGGATGAGTCGGAGCCTCTGATCCACGAGGCCGTCGCGGTCGGACGGAACCTCGGTGCTCGGTGGGTCCTGATTCTCGCACTCGGTCGACTCGGCCAACACGCGGCGCAGCGTGGGGAGCGGGACGTTGCGAGGGCGCACTTCGCGGAGAGTCTGGCCCTGGCGCGGGAGGTTGGTGCCAAACGGGGTACCAGTGGGGCACTTGTTGCCCTGGGGCTCTTGGGCTCAATTTTGAACTTGGAGTACTTCCGCTTCGCGCGTATCAGTGGCGCGCTTGTCACCCTGGCGCTGTTGGACCTCGACCTCGGCGATCGTCAGCGCGCCCGGGCGTTCGCGGAAGAAGCCCTTGAGCTTGGCCGAGCGATCGGGGACAAACCGGCGCAGGCGGTTTCGCTGGAATGCCTGGGACGGGTCCTTCGGGCACAAGGCGACCGGTCGGAGGCGCTCGCCTCATTCCAGCGTGCCTTGGTTCTCTACCATGAGCTCGGCGACCGCATGGGCGCGGCTGCATGCCTTCCGCTCTTAGCCTCGCTGTGCGATGACCCGGTCCAAACCGCCCGTCTGATCGGCGCATCAATCGAGGCACGACGCGTCTCTGGCACACCTCCCTCTCCGGCGGAACAGGAGGAGATCGAGCGCTTGGCGGGTGCCGCGCTCGCTGCGCTCGGGCCGGTGGCGTTCGCATCGGCCCGCGAGGCTGGACGCCGGCTGTCGTTCGACGATGCCGTCACCGAGGCACTGGCGCTGTCGGCGACGTCGCCTACCACCTCCGTCCTTGCCCGACACGGCGGCGTGGGTGGCCGCTCCGACGGCGGAGAACTCACGGCGCGTGAACTGGAGGTCCTCGCCCTGCTCGTCGCCGGCAGGTCCAACCCCGAGATCGGGGAGGCGCTGTTCATCAGCCCGCGCACCGCCCAGACCCACGTCACCAGCATCCTGTCCAAGCTCGGCGTCGCCACCCGCACCGAGGCCGCCGCCGCCGCCGTCCGCGACGGCCTGGTCTGATGCCCCTTCCCAGATTACGCCGCGCGTAGACCGTCCCACGGACCAAGTACCCGCGCGAAACCCGCCGACCGGCGGAGGCGTCTTCGGCCGCCGGGACGCAGGTTGGGGCGGTGCCCGGCCGCACCCGCCTGGCTTGTGCCGACATCGATCATCGAAGTCTTGAACCTCGCCAATGCCTTGTCCTACGCAGAATCGATCGCCTGGGCCACTTGACAACCGACAATAAAGAACTTATGATCTATTCAAGCGGCTCCCCCTGGACGGTGGCGGACCTGGGCAGGCAGTAAATCGGCCCCGACCAGACCGCTCGGTTACCCCGGTCCCGACGACGCCAGGCCCTCCCCACACCGCACCCGGCATCGCCGTCGAGCGCGACGCGCTGCCCCAGGGACAGCCGTCTCTCAACGAGACGGCCGACACGGCCGTCCGCCCCACTCTCTTCCTCCCCCTCGCCATTCCGAGGGCGAGGGGGCAGGAGGTGAGGGCCGGACGCGATGCCCCAGACACCGTGCCACACCCTTGGCACCGTCCCGGCCGTCCGCTCGTGCCCCCGACCCCTGACGCCTGACGCCTGACGCCTTCGTTTCCCCCCAGGATTGGGGGGCCAGGGGGGCCAACCCTACACCCCCATCGCCCCCTCGTACACCAAATCCCGGCACCGCGCCTCGACCTCGCGCGGGTCGAGCGGCGCCTGCGCCACCCCCGTCTCCACCGCCGCCCGCGCCACCGCCGCCGCCACCCGCGGCGGCACCCGCAGATCGAGCGCGTCCGGGATCAACCGCTCGGCGTCGAGCTCGTCGGGCGCGACCAGGTCGGCGATCGCGTGGGCGGCGGCGATCTTCATCTCGTCGTTGACCGTCCGCGCCTTCACGTCGAGCGCCCCGCGGAAGACGCCGGGGAAGGCCAGCGAGTTGTTGACCTGATTTGGGTAGTCCGAGCGCCCCGTCGCCACCGTCAGCGCCCCCGCCTCCCGCGCCAGATCGGGCGCGATCTCCGGCACCGGGTTGGCCAACGCAAACACGATCGGGTTCGGCGCCATCCCGCGCACCATCTCCGTCGTCAACGCCCCGCCGACCGACAGCCCGATGAAGACGTCCGACCCGGCGATCACCTCGGCCAGCGGCCCCTTGCACAGCTGCCGGTTCGTCATCGCGGCGATCTCGGCCTTGGAGAAATCCATCCGCTCGGTCCGCCCCTCGTAGATCGCCCCCGCGGTGTCGCAGACGACGATCTCGCCGGCGCCGAGCGACAGCAGCAGCTTCGAGACCGCGATCCCCGCCGCGCCGCCGCCGTTGATCGTGACCCGGGTGTCGGACAGCCTGCACCCCCGCAACTTGATCGCGTTGAGCAACGCCGCGCCGACGATGATCGCCGTCCCGTGCTGGTCGTCGTGGAAAACCGGCAAATCGAGCAGATCGCGCAGTTTCCGCTCGATCTCGAAGCAGCGGGGCGCGCCGATGTCTTCGAGGTTGATCCCGCCGAAACTCGGCGAGATCGCCTGGACGATCCCCACGATCTCGTCGGGATCGCGGGCGGCGAGGCAAATCGGAAACGCCTCCACCCCGGCCAGCGAGCGGAACAGGACCGCCTTCCCCTCCATCACCGGCAACGCCGCCTGCGGTCCGATGTCGCCGAGCCCCAGCACCGCCGACCCATCGGTCACGATCGCGACCAGGTTGCCCTTCGACGTCAATTCCGTCACCTGCGACGGGTCCTCGCGGATCGCGTGGGCCGGGGCCAGCGCCGCCGGCGGCACGTACATCAGGTTCAGGATGTGGTGGTCGCGGATCGGGATCTTGCTGTGGATCTCCAACACCCCGCCGTGCCGCCGCCGCAACTCGATCGCCTCTTCCCGAAACGTCTTGTGCTCGCCCGGCGTCCGCGGCGTCGGCGGTCGCAACCGCCCCTCGTAGACGTACCGGCGCGTGTTTTCGGCCACCTCCGACGGCGACACCTGGCGACCGGCTTCCCCCGCCTCCACCGCCGCCTCCACGACCGCCGCCGCGATGGCAGGCGCCACCCGGAAGTCGAACAGGCTCGGCACGATGTGGTCGGCGTGGAGTTCGTCCGGCCGCACCATCCCGGCCAGCGCGTTCGCGGCGAAGATCAGCGTCCGCAACCGGATGTTTCGAGCGCGGGAATCGAGGAGCCCGCGAAAGACGCCGGGGAAGACGAGCGAGATGTCCATCGCGTTGGCGTAATCGGAGCGCCCGGTCGCGACGACCCGCGCCCCGCCGGCCCGCGCCGCCGCCGGGTCGATCTCCGGTTCCGGCACCGCCAGGGCGAAGACGATCGGGTCGTGTGCCATCGCCCGGATCATGTCGTCGGTGACGATGTTCCCCGTCGAAAGCCCGACAAAAACGTCGGCCCCCTTCAGCATCGTCTGGAGCGACCCCCGTCGCCCTTCCTGGTTCGTCTCCTTGGCCACATACGATTTGGCCCAGTTCATCCGCTCCGGCCGGTACCGGTAGATCGCCCCGGCCCGGTCGCAGACGACGAGCCGCTTCACGCCCGCCCGTGTCAACAACCGCGCCACGCCGATGCCGGCGATCCCCGCGCCGCTGATGACGACGCTGACGTCCTCGATCGGCTTCTTGACCACCTTCAGCGCGTTGATCAGCCCACCCAGGACGAGCACCGCCGTCCCGTGGTGTTGATTCGAGAAGACCGGAATGTCCGCCGCCTTCTCCAGGTGGTCGGCGATGGTGAAGGCGCGCGGCGCCGAGATGTCGTCGAGGCAGATCGCCCCGAAGGTCGGCGTGATCGCGTTGCCGACCTCGATGATCTCGCCGGGGTCGCGGGTGGCGAGGCAGATCGGGAAGGCGTCGATCCCCGCGAACGTTTTGAAGATGACGCTCTTCCCCTCCTCGATCGGGATCGCCGACTCGGGCGGTCCGCCCTCCCGCCCGAAGAGATCCGAGCCGTCGGTGATGATCGCCACCGTGTTGCCGCGGCAGGTCAGGTCGTAGGAGGCGAGCGGGTCCTGGCTGATCGCCAGACACGCCTCGGCCACGCCGGGTGTGTAGATGAGGGAGAGGATGGCGCGATCGCGGATGGGGACCTTGCTGTGGACGCCGATCAACCCGCGATACCGTCGCCGGTAGTCGAGCCCTTCATCCTGCCCGTCAAACCCATTCCACGCGCTCAAGGCCGGCCCCTCCCCGCGCCTCGTTTGTGATGAAGCGAACGATTCATGATGCGTCACTTTACCACGCGCTTTGTCCTCACCTGCCTTTCGTCCCAATCGGTCCAAGATCATTCACGCAAACGCGGGTGCCCGGCCGGCCAACTGGTATCATGCGGACACCGGCGCAAGCACGGCGCCGCCGGCGTCTTGGAGGCCACGATGGTCATTTGTCCGAAGTGTCAGACACGAAACGACGACGACGCGAAGTTCTGCACCAACTGCGGCGCGGCCCTGGAAAACACCGCGACGACGACCGAGGCACCCGCGGCCGCCGCCCCTCCGCCTATGCCCTCCGGCGAGGACGAGCACAAACCGCGCGGCCCCCTCGCCGACGACGGTCTCCCGGTCGGGATCGATCTCGACGGCGAACCGGGCGGCGAGCGTCTCCTCTGGCAGGGGCGTCCCGCCTTTCCGCTCTCCTGGATCAATCGCGTCTTGACCCGCTACCGGTTGACGAACGAGCGACTGATCATCGAGCACGGGTTCGTCCGCCGCCGCGTCGAGCAGGTCGACCTCTTCCGCGTCCACGACGTGGACTACCGCCAGGGCATCATGGAACGCATGTTCGGCCTGGGCGACATCGCCATCGAAACGACGGACGCGACTGCCCCTGCCTTCAACCTGATCGACGTCAAGGATCCCAACCGCGTCAAGGACCTCGTCTGGCAAGCCGCTCGCCTCGAGCGCCAGCGCCGCCGCGTGCTGCTGCGGGAAGACGTGTAGCGGTCGGGGAACCCACCAGCCTAGATATAGAGATAGCACGCCACGAAATGGCCCTTCTCGCGCTCGATGAGGACCGGGCGCTGAACGTCGCACTTGCCGGGCATCCGATTGGGGCAGCGGGGGAAGAAGGGGCAGCCCGGTGGGATGGGACCGCCGCTGACCGGTTCGCCGGGGACGACGGCGCGGTGCTGAAAACGGTTGTTGGGATCGGGTTCGGGGATGGCGGCGATCAGGGCCTTGGTGTAGGGATGGAGCGGGTTGTCGATGACGGTGCCGGCCGGCCCCATCTCGACGATCGTACCCTGGTACATGACCGCGACGCGGTCGGCGAAGTGGCGGGCGCTGGCGATGTCGTGCGTGACGTAGAGGAAGGCGACGCCGCGGGTGTCCTGCAACCCGCGGAGAAGGTCGAGGATTTCGATCCGGCTCGAGGCGTCGATCATCGAGACCGGTTCGTCGGCGACGATGAATTCCGGTTCGCGCACCAGCGCGCGGGCGATACCGACGCGCTGCCGCTGCCCGCCCGACATCATGTTCGGGAACTTCTCGCCGAAGCGTCGGACCGGGACGAGCTCGACCGCTTCCAGGGCGCGCTCGACCTTCGCCAATCGCTCGTCCCGCTTGCCCATGCCGTCGATCACCAACGGTTCCTCGACCAGGTCGTAGACCCGCATGTAGGGATTGAGACTCGAAAAGGGGTCCTGGAACACGATCTGGGCTCGCTCGCGGAACCAGTGGAGGTCCTTCTCCGGCGTCTCGGTGATGTCCCGCCCGTCGTAGACGATCCGCCCGGCCGTCGGTTTCGTCAGGCGGAGCGAGACCCGCCCGAGCGTCGTCTTGCCGCTCCCCGATTCCCCCACCAGCGCGACCGTCTCGCCTTTGGCCAGGTCGAGACTGACGCCATTGAGCGCCCGCACCTCACCGGATCGGAAGAGTCCCTTGCGGGTGGAGTAGACGACCTCGATGTCCGTCATCGAGAGGAGGGGCGATTGGTCTTGAAGGCTCCCTGGACGCGGTCCTGAGTCCGTGGTCGGGTCCACGCCCGATCGTTCTCGAATGCTCACCGTTGTCCACCACACGCATTCGTGCGTAGGGGCGGACCTCCGTGTCCGCCCTTCTGGGTCGTCGCGAACGTCGAGAAGGGCGGACACGGCGGTCCGCCCCTACGGATGGACAAGACCGGCCTCCTGTCTGAGGTGGAGGAGGTAGTGATCGCCGGCGACGAAGTGGTCGTTGAGCCAGCAGCGGGCATGACCGCCGTCGTCGAGCCGGATCGGCGGCGGCAAGTCGCGATCGCACGGTTCGAAGCGATAGGGGCAACGGGGATGGAACCGGCACCCGCTCGGCGGGTTGGTGAGATCGGGCGGTTCGCCCGAGAGGGGACGCGGGCGCTCGGTTTCGTGGAGTCGGGGCAGGCTGGAGAGGAGGAGTTGCGCGTAGGGGTGGCGCGGTCGGACGAGGACGCGCTCGGCCGGACCGAATTCGACGTGCTGGCCGGCGTAGGCGACGGCGATCTTGTCGCTGAGATCGCTGGCCAGACCGATGTCGTGGGTGATGAAGATCATCGAGATCCCGGGGTCCTTCTTGAGGTCCTTGAGTAGATTCATGATCTGGGCCTGGACGCTGACGTCGAGGGCCGAGGTCGGTTCGTCGAGGATGAGCAGATCGGGATCGAGCACCAACGCGGTGGCGATGACGACCCGCTGCTTTTGCCCACCGCTCAACTCGTGCGGATAGCGGTCGAAGATCGAGCGCGGTAGACCGACGCGCTCGAGCAGCCCCTCGACCTTGGCGTAGGCGGCCTTCTTTTGCATCCGGTCGTCGAGCAACAGCGGTTCTGCCACCTGCACCCCGACTTTGAGGACCGGATTGAGGATGTTCATCGAACCCTGGAACACCATCGCGATCCGGCGCCAGCGGATTTGCCGGCGGTATTCCTCGTCGGAGAGGTCGCGCAACTCCTGCCCGTCGAGCCGGATCGACCCGTCGAACCGCGCGACGCCCTTGGGCAGGAGGCGCATCAGCGCCGTCGCCAAACTCGTTTTGCCGCTGCCGGATTCGCCGACGACGCCGACCGCCTCCCCGCGTTTGTCGATCGAAAAGGAGATGCCGTCGACGGCCTTCACCGTGCGGCCCGCCGACGAGTAGTAGAGGTACAGGTCCTGAACGTCGAGCAGCGGCATCGCGGACCCCGCTCCGAATCGGAGATCGACCGAACGACGCAAGCAACCGCGCAATTCTAGCCGGTTGCTGGATCGCCTTGGCCGCCGCTTGTGACGCCGAGACCGTGACCGCGGTTACGCGACCCCGGATGCGGGATACGGAAAGCCGGTCGGCACCTTCAGGGATGGATCGAAGTGGCAGCGGAGCGACGCATCGCAGGCGGCGTAGCCCCAATTGATGAGGCGTTCCTGGATGACCGGATCGAGGCCGTGGAGCCGGGTCGCCGTTTCCGCCAGCGCGGTCGTCGCGTCCGTCGCGCAGGCGAGCGTGTCGGCAAGCCCGTACTCCTCGATCGGTGTCCAAATCGCCCAGTACGCACCGTTGCGATGGAGCCGATCTCCCGGTGGGGCCTGATACGAACCGACGATCTGCCGTTTTCTGAGCGCGCGTACCTGGCTGTCGATCACGCCGAGCACGCGCCGTACCTGGGTGGCCCAATTATCGGCCGGGTCCTCGTCCGGACCGACGTGGCCGCCGCCATCGCTGACGAAGACCGTCTCGTATTTCTTCCAGACCGTTTCCAAACCGAGGTTGTCGTAGACGCCGCCGTCGGTGAGGACGACCCTGGTTGTGAAGGGCGCGCGATGCAGGTCGGGATCGCCCTTCGGCGTGTGCGCTCCGACCACGCCCTCGTCGAATGTCAGTTCGACGGGCGAGAGGATCGGCGGGAAGGCGGCGGAGGCGGCGACCGCGACCGCGAGTTCGATCGTCGGCTGGTCGATGCGACCGACGAGATAGTCGGCCGCGTACGGGCGGGAGAAGCGCCAGAGGACGCCGGATTGGAGATTCGTCGCGTTGAGGACGAAACGGGGACCTGCCGCGTCGTCCGGCAAGTCCTGGAGGGTGTGGTTACCGAACAGATGGTCCCGATAGGCATCGATCATTTTGTCGCCGATCGAGCCGGGGAGCAAGAACCCGCCGAGGACCGCTTTCCAGTCGAAGGTTTTGTCGGCAAAGTTGCGGATCGGGGCGACGACCTCCTCCTGGTAGCGCCGGGCAACCCCGCTTCCGTCAAAGTCCAATTTTGTCCAGGCGAGCCCGAGGACGCCCGCGGTGATCGAACCACCGGAGACGCTGGAAACGCGCTTGAGGGGTTTGAGCAGGCCCAATTCGTTCATTCGCCAGAGCGCTCCGGCATGGAACAGCATCGCCCGAAACCCGCCGCCGGAGAGGCAGAGCGCGGTTCCGGGATCGAGTTTCTCGTCCACCGGGTCGGCCGCGATCGGTCGGACCGGAGACAGCAGCAACGGATCGGACATGGGGTCCTCCCAGGGCGACTCGCGGAACCGGTTCGAACGCGCGCACGGATGCATGCCACGCTTCGTGCCTGGATGGTACGACGGCTTGAGGTGGGTCACGTCGTCAAAACACGGGACATCGGTTTGCCGGACGCGGGATCCGAATACAACCGCGGATCAGACCGTGACCGCCAACTCCTCGGCCATTCGTGCGCGATCGTATGCTCGGGATTCGCCGGCGGACGAGGAGACCGGGCGCACCTCGACGAGGTTGCTGTGAAATGTGGCCTGACCGCCGAGGTCGGCGAGCGCGTCGGAGGTCAGCCAGTTGACGTTGCGACCCCCGGACGAGCGGCTCCCCCAGAATCCCTTCGGCGCCACGGCGACCCCGGTCGGGACGTCGTCGGTGACGTGAGCCCGCAACCGGCACCAGCCGCGGTCGTTCTCGACGATCACGTCCTGACCGTGGGTGATGCCTCGTGCCGCGGCATCGACCGGACTCAACTCGACGAATGGCACGCCTTCCTTTGCGGCGAGCTTCTCCCGGTTGGCAAAACTGCTCGACACAAAGTGGTGCGCCGCACCGGTGAGCAGCACGAGTCGAGCGTCGCCTGGTCGGTTCGCCGAGTCCGGACCGGCCCCGCGAAACTCGGCCGGTGCCACGTAGTCGGGGACCGGATCGACGCCGAAGTCGCGCATCCGCTCACAGCGCAGCTCGACTTTGCCAGAGGGAGTCGGGAAGCGGCCGTCGGCGAACGGTACCTCTTCGTCCGGGGCAAAGTGGAGCGGGACGGTGCCGTCGCGCCGGAGCCGTTCCAGAGTGATGCCGGTCAGGCGGGGATTGTGCGCTCGGGTCGCGTCGAGGATTTCGGCGATCGCATCCTCGGTCGTCTGCTTCAGCCAGGGTTCGTCGTAGCCCATCGCCGCGGCGACGAGGCGCATCACCGTCCAATTGCTCTTCGCCTCGCCGATCGGTGCGATCGCCTGGTGGTTGTATTGGAGGTGGCGATGACCGTAGGGGCGATGGAGGTCGGTCTGCTCCAACTGGGTGGTGGCCGGCAAAACGAGATCGGCGTAGTGGGCGGTGTCGGTCAGGTACTGCTCGTGGACGACGGTGAAGAGGTCGTCCCGCAGCAGGCCCTCGACGATGCGTGCGGCGTTCGGTGTCGAGGTCACCGGATTGGCGTTGAAGACGTAGAGCGACATGATCGGCGGATCCTGGACCTCCCCGGTCAAGGCCGCACCGAGCCGGTTCATGTTGATCGCGCGCGGCGTCGGGGGGCATTCGGAGGCGTGGCCGACGGCCTCGCCGTCCCACGGCACATGCCCGCTCTGGCTGTAAGAGAGACCGCCGCCTCTCACCCCGATCTGACCGACGACGGCCGGCAGGCAGCAGAGGGCGCGCGCGGTTTGACCGCCGTTGCCGTGCCGTTGGACGCCGTCGGCGAACTTCAGCAACGCCGGTTTGGTCGTCCCGTACCGCCGCGCCAGATCGAGGATCGTCTGCTCGGGGATGCCGGTGATGCCGGCGACCCGCGACGGTGGGTAGGCGGCGGCCCGGTCGCGCAGTTCCTCCCAACCGATCGCATGCCGGCGTAGCCATCCTTCGTCGTGCAGGCCCTCGGCGAACAGGACGTGCATGAGACCGAGCGCGAGCGCGCCATCGGTCGCGGGGCGGGGTTGGAGGTGGAGGTCGGCCGCCCGCGCCGTCAGCGTCTTGCGCGGATCGACGACGACGACGAAGGCGCCGTTGCGTTGTGCCTCCCGCAGCAGCGGGACGAAGTGGGGACTGGTGCTGGCGGGGTTGTGCCCCCAGATCAGGACGAGTCTGCTGTGGAGGACGTCGCGCGGATCGGGCGCCCAGCGGGCGCCGAGGGTCGAATTGACCGCGACGAAGGCGGCGGCGTCGCAGATCGATCGCTCCAGACCGCTGGCGCCCAGCCGATTCCACAGGCGCGAGGCGGCGACGTTGTTCTCGACCAGACCGAGGGTGCCGCTGTAGGAGTACGGCAGGATCGCCGCGGCGCCGAATCGGTCGATGATCGCCTGCCAGCGGGTCGCGATCTCCGCGATGGCCTCGTCCCAGCCGATCCGCTGCCACTCGCCACTCCCCTTCGGTCCGATGCGGCGGAGCGGGTGGAGCAGGCGATCCGGGTGGTAGACGTGGTCGAGATACGGCCGCACCTTTGCGCAGAGCCAGCCCCGCGTGATCGGGTGGTCCGGGTCGGCGGAGAAACGGACCGCGCGGCCGTTTTGCACTTCGGTGATCGTGGCGCAGGTGTCGGGGCAATCGTGGGGACAAGCGCCGCGGACGAAGATGGTTGGACTGGGGTTCGGGGTGGTCATCGGTCGTTTCCTTGCCGATCGGGTGGGCGCATCGCGATCCCGTGCCCGGATGGTAGCAGATGCGGTCCCTTGACACCGTTGTGCTGCCTCGGGATGATGGCTCAACACCGCCGACCCGATCGCGCGCTACCGATCACGACGAGGTGCCAGGGATGGTCGCCACCGCGCCGACTCCGACCCGCTTCGAATCGACACTGCCGGGTCGTTACTACTGGGACCCGGCGATTCACGAGCGGGAGCAGGAGCGCATCTTCTCCTCGATGTGGGTCTGCGTCGGGCGTGCCGACGACGTTCCGGAAGCCGGCCGTTATCTGGTGGTGGACGTCGGGAAGGAAAGCGTCCTCGTCCTGCGCGGGCGGGACGGCTTGGTGCGAGCGTTCCTGAACGTTTGCCGGCACCGCGGGGCGCGCCTCTGCACCGATTCCTGCGGCAGCGTCGGCCAGGCGATCCAATGCCGCTACCACGCCTGGTCGTACGCGCTCGACGGGCGGTTGATCGGGGCGCCGAACGTCGTCCGCGAGGAGGGGTTCGATCGCGACGTCTTCGGACTCGTCGCGGTTCACGCCGAGGTCTGGAAGGGGCTGATCTGGGTCAACCTGGCCGACTATCCCGCACCGCTGGCGGCGCAGGTGGAACCGACGATCGTCCACCGCCTGGGAAGTCTGGAGAAATTTGACCGCTGGGGACTCGGCGAGTTGGCCGTCGGCAAGCGCATCGTCTACGACCTGCGGGCGAACTGGAAGCTGGTCGTCGAGAACTTCATGGAGTGCTACCACTGCGGTCCGGTCCACCCCGAGTTGGTGCGGTTGATTCCCGAATTCCGCAACGGCACCTCGTACCAGGGGCTGCCCGGTCAGGGAACGAGCCTCGGCGACGACGTGGAAGGGTTCTCGCTCTCCGGCAAGGGTTCGTTCGCGCGCCTACCGGGGTTGCTGCCCGAAGACGACCGTCTCTATTACGCCTGGGTGCTCTGGCCCAACGTGTTCGTCAATCTGCTGCCGGACCACGTCATCCTGCACACGTTGCAACCCCTCGGCCCCGACCGCTCACGCGTGGTCTGCGATTGGCTCTTCGACCCGCGCGAAGTCGCCAAACCCGACTTCGACCCGACCGACACGGTCGCCGCTTTCGACGTCACGAACCGTCAGGATTGGGACGTCTGCGCGTTGACCCAACTGAGCATGCGTTCGAAGGCGTACGAGCACGGCGGCGTTTTCGTCGCGAACGAGTTGCACATCACGGCGTTCCGGGACATGGTGTTGGAGCGGTTGGGCGAGGTCCCGCCGGTGTAGGGGAGGGCCCTGTGCCCTCCCGCGTCGATGGGCGCGCTTTTCCCATTTCCGACTCCGCTCATGAGGGCGGGAGGGCACAAGGCCCTCCCCTACACGGTCCGCGCCGGGGAGGAATTCGCCTGTGGAGACAAGCGCGTCTCTCGTCATCGTCGGTGCCGGCGTCGTCGGCACCAGCGCGGCGTACTTTCTGACGAAGAAAGGGCACCGCGAGATCGTCGTCGTCGATCAGGGGCCGCTGTTCGAGACCGGCGGTTCGACGGCGCACGCGCCCGGTTTGGTGTTCCAGACGAACGCGTCGAAGACGATGACGACGCTGGCGCGGCGGACGGTCGAACTCTACTCCTCGCTGGAACTCGACGGGCAGCCCTGCTGGTACGGGGTCGGCAGTCTCGAAGTCGCCCGCACCCCGGAGCGCTGGCTCGATCTGCGGCGAAAACTCGGCTGGGCGCGATCGTGGGGATTTGAGGGGTGTCTCCTCGCACCGGAGGAGGTCGCACGCCGGGTGCCGATCCTCGATCCGGCGGCGATCCACGGCGCCTACTACGTGCCGTCCGACGGGCTCGCCAAGGCGGTGCGCGCCTGCGAGTCGATGGCGCGCGCGGCGCGTCGGGCCGGCGCCGCGTTCCACGGTCACACGCCGGTGATCGGTTTCGAGACCGACGGCGGTCGCGTCCAGGCGGTGATCACCGCGAACGGACGGATCGCGACCGAACGGGTGCTGATCTGCGCCGGCATCTGGGGACCGAAGGTGGGGCGGATGGCCGGTGTCGCGATCCCGCTGACACCGTGCCAGCACCAATACGCGCGAACGACTCCGGTCGCGGAACTGGCGGGCGAGGAGCGAGAGATCGTCCACCCGATCCTGCGCGACCAGGACGTGAGCATGTACTACCGGCAGCACTTCGACGGCTACGGCGTCGGCTCCTACCAACACGAACCGCTGCTGGTCGATGCCGAAGAGATCCTGTCGCCGGCGGAGGCGCCGGTGCAACCGGCGATGATGGCGTTCACCCCAGAGCACTTCGCGCAGCCCTGGCGGGATGCGGTGCACCTCGTGCCACCGCTTGGCAAGACCGAGATCGCGAGTGCGTTCAACGGCATGTTCTCGTTCACCCCCGATGGGTTCCCGTTGATCGGCGAGGCCCCGGACGTGCGCGGGCTCTGGGTGGCGGAGGCGGTCTGGATCACCCACGGCGGCGGGGCCGGTCGGGCGGTCGCGGACCTGATGACCGACGGGGTGTCGGACCTCGACCTGCACGAGTGCGATCTGAACCGGTTCGAACCGCACGCGCACGCGCGGTCGTACATCCGCGCCCGCGGCGCCCAGCAGTACCGCGAGGTCTACGACGTCATCCACCCGCTGCAACAGATGGACCAGCCGCGACCGCTGCGGGCGACGCCGTTCTACGCGCGCCAGCAGGATCTGGGTGCGGTCTTCTACGAGGCGCGCGGTTGGGAGCGGCCGCAGTGGTACGCGACGAACGAGCGACTGTTGGCCGAGTACCCGATCCCCGCGCGCGCCGAGTGGGCCGGTCGGCACTGGTCGCCGATTGCCGGCGCCGAACACCTGGCGACGCGCTCCCGCGTCGCCCTCTTCGATATGACGAGTCTGCCCAGACTGGAGGTGACCGGACCGGGCGCCCTGGCGCTGTTGCAACACCTGGTTACCAACCAGATCGACCGGCCGGTCGGGAGCGTCGTCTACGCGCTGATGCTCGACGAGCGGGGCGGCATTCGGAGCGACGTGACCGTTGCCCGGCACGGCGCGGACCGGTTCCAGGTCGGGGCCAACGGGCAACTCGACCTCGACTGGATCCGCCGCCACCTGCCGGTCGATGGATCGGCTCAGGTGAGGGAGATCACCGGCGCCGTCTGCTGCCTGGGTCTGTGGGGGCCGCGCGCCCGCGAGGTCGCCCGCGCCGTCTGCGAGGACGACCTGTCGAACGAGGCGTTTCCGTACTTCTCGGCGCGACGGATCGCGATCGGCGAGGTCCCCGTGGAGGCTTTGCGCGTCTCCTACGTCGGCGAACTCGGCTGGGAACTCTACACGCCCGCCGAGTACGGGCAGCGACTCTGGGACCTTCTCTGGCAAGGCGGACAACCACACGGCATCGTCGCCGCGGGGAGGGCGGCCTTCGAATCGCTCCGGTTGGAGAAGGGGTATCGGCTCTGGGGCGTCGACATGACGACGGAGCACACGCCGTACGAGGCGGGGGTCGGTTTTGCCGTCAAACCGGGCAAAGGCGACTTCGTCGGCCGCGGGGCGATCCTGGCGGCGAAAGCCGAGGTGCGCCGCCGGCTCTCGTGTCTGACGTTCGACGATCCCTCGGTGATCGTGATGGGCAAGGAACCGATCCTCGCGGACGGGCGTGTGGTCGGGTACGTGACGAGCGCCGGATTCGGGTATTCGGTCGGGCAGAGTATCGCCTACGGCTATCTGCCCCTGGAACTGGCGACACCGGGAGCGAAGGTGGCGATCGAGTCTTTCGGCGACGCGTACCCGGCGACGGTCGCCGCGGAGCCGTTGTTCGATCCGCGGCGTTTGCGCTTAACGGTCTGAACGCGACCATTATGTCGTGTTGCCCACGGTACCTTCGTGTCGCGGGCCCCTTGACATGCCGTCAAGTGGTTGTAGCCTGAAACGCATCGGCTGTGGCAGCCGACTGTCGCTCGTGTCGAGGAGGAGGATCCGATGCTCCGTCGACGTTTGCTTTCCGTCCCGTTCGCCGTCGTTCTTGCGTTGCTCGGGTTGGCGCCGCTCGGTGTCCAGGGTCAAGATGCCACCCCGGCGCCAGCACCGGCCGCTCCTCCGGGAACGGTCGTCGCCTCGGGACTGACGAATCCCCGCGGGTTTACCTGGGGGCCGGACGGAGCCCTCTACGTCGCGATGGCCGGTAGCGGTGGGACCACGCCCGCGACCGAGACGCTCGAGAGCATGGCATTTCTCAGTCCGTTCTTCGGCGGCACCTCGGGTGCCATCGTGCGAATCGACAACGGTTGTCCGGTGGCGGTGGCAACCGGTCTGCCGTCGACGATCGACGCGATGGGCGAAATCCTCGGGGCCGAGGACGTCGCGTTCCTGGGCGGTCAAATGTACGCCGCCGCAGACGGCGGCGGTGCGACCCATGGCAATCCGGATCTCCCGTCCGGTATCTACAAGGTCGGATCGGACGGCTCGGTGTCGGTGGTCGCCGACCTCTCGGCCTGGTTGCGGGCCAATCCGGTGGCGACCAAGCCGGCCGACTACGACCCGGACGCCGACGGCTACCGGATGGTCGCCGACGAGGCGGCAGGGGCCCTGTGGGTGCTGGAGCCGAACAGCAGCGGTCTCCTGAAGGTGACACCAGACGGGACGGTCACGCGGGTGGCGGACCTGTCGAAAGACCATCCCGTCCCCAGCGCGATCGCGCTGGCACCGGGTGGCGGCGTCTACATCGGCAATCTGACGGCGGTTCCCTTCCCCGACGGTGCGGCGAAAATCATCAAGGTGACGGCCGACGGGACGGTGAGCGACGTCTGGACCGGTTTGACGGTGGTGACCGGCGTCGCGGTCGGCGCGGACGGGACGCTCTACGCCTCCGAGATGTCGACCGGCAACCTCAGCCAACCGCCATTCCTGACCTTCGGCACCGGCAAGGTGGTGAAGATGACCGGACCGAGCACTTCGGAAGAGGTGGCCTCCGGGTTGATGCTGCCGGTCTCGCTGGGGATCGGTCCAGACGGCGGTCTTTACGTCGGTTCGCCCGCGATCGGGGCGAACGGCGGTGAGGGCGTGATCATCCGGCTCGACGTACCCGGTATGGGCACCCCGTCGGCGGAGAGCGCGACCGCTCCGGCCGCGGCCTGCACGCCGGTGGCCGGCACGACCGGGCCGGCCCAGGCGCCGGTGTCGGGTTCACCGGTGGCGTCGCCGTCCGCGTAGGAGCTGGGTTCATCTCGGGGCGCCGGGCACGGCAGTGAGCCGCGGCCAGCGCCCCGAGACTTGTCGGACGGTGCGTGATGGAGGTCGTCCTGTGAAGAGCTTGCGGTCGGTC
>DATBFX010000211.1:0-1568 GCA_036558305.1 Thermomicrobiales bacterium
CACGATCATGAACAAGGCCGACACCGACCTGGTCCCCTGGGTCGTGGGCGGGGCCACCCTCGCCGTCGCCGCCCTCTTCGCCGTCCAGATCGCTCTTCGCCGGGAGGTCGCGCACGACCCCGAGGAGCAGGCGGAGCTCGCACGGGACGAGAAAATCGAGAGGGAACTGGCGTCTCGGGCGCGGGCTCGTCGAGAGCCCGTGACAGCCTCCGCGAAGGAGTAGCCTCAGCCACAGGGATGTGGGGAAAGCGTGGCAGCCTGGGGCTCGCCACGGCCGTAGCGGTCGTCCTGCTCGGCTGTGTTTCCTCCGTGCAGGCGTCGTATCCGCGCGCCGGGGACGGCCGGATCGTCTTCACGCGCGCCGATGCCAAGTCCGGCCTCTTCTTCATGAACAGCGGGGGCGGCGGGCTCGTCGACCTGACTCCCAACACAGCCGACACCTACGAGGATGAGGCCGTGGTCTCGCCGGACGCCCAGCGGATCGCGTTTGCCCGCGAGGGCGCGACCGGCGACTTCGATCTCTTCGTGATGGGCTCGGACGGATCCGCGCCGGCAAACGTGACCAATACGCCCGACCTGGGCGAACTCATGCCGGCTTTCTCGCCAGACGGACGGAGGATCGCCTCGCAGCGGTTTTCCGGCGGCCAGTACGACGTGGTCGTGATGAACGCCGACGGCTCCGGGGTGGTGAATCTCACCGGCACCGCTGCCCCGCTGACCGAGGGCCATCCGGACTTCTCCCCGGACGGCCGCAGGATCGTCTTCGACGGGTGCGACGCGGTGAGCTGCGACCTCTTCGTCATGAATAGCGACGGTACCGGCATGATCAATTTGACGAAGACGCCCGGCGAGGATGAAAACGATCCCGCCTTCTCGCCGGACGGAGCCAAGATCACGTACGTCCATTTCGCCGGTGGTCAATGCGATGTCTGGTCGATGAGCGCAGACGGCTCCGCGCGGACCCCCCTGACCAACACGCCGGGGGTCGACGAGTGCGCTCCCGTCTACTCACCGACCGCGCATCGGATCCTGTTCGACCTCGACAACGGTCCCGACAACGAGATCTACGTGATGAACGCGGACGGGTCCGCCCAGACCGACCTGACCAACACCCCGACCGTCGGTGAATTCGCGCCGAGCTGGGAGTACGTCTACACCTGCGGTGGGCGGCGCGCGACGATCGTCGGCACCGACTCCGGCGAGAAGCTCAGGGGCACGAAGGGGCCAGACGTGATCGTCGCCAACGGCGGCAAGGACACGATCAAGGGCAAGGGGGGCAGGGACCGTCTCTGCGGCGGGTCCGGCAAGGACAAGCTGCTCGGGGGCAAGGGCAAGGATCGCTGCGTGGGCGGACCGGGCAGGGACAAAAGCAAGGCCTGCGAGAAGGGGAAGCTGTAGGTAGTCGCCTTCGCCGCGCTCCCGGGCGTCTAACCGCAATACTCCGCCGCCGTGTTCGAGAAAGTCCTGATCGCCAACCGCGGAGAGATCTCCATCCGCGTCTCAAGAACGCTCAAGGAGATGGGGATCGGCTCGGTCGCCGTCTACTCGGAGATCGAGCGGGACGCCCC
>DATBFX010000212.1:0-9450 GCA_036558305.1 Thermomicrobiales bacterium
TGCTGGCGGGCGGGCAGGTCGCGCCCGCCGCCGGTCAGCATGGGCAATCGTTGCTCCATGGCCGCCAACAGCGCCGCCGGCGGCAGGTGGCGGACCCGCGCCGCGGCCAGCTCGATGGCGAGCGGCAGGCCGTCGACCCGGCGGCAGATCGCGGCGACGGCGGCCACGTCCGCCGCGGTCAGGTGGAAATCGTGCCGCGCCGCCCGTGCCCGCGCGACGAAGAGGCGCACCGCCTCGTCCTCGGTCGAACCCGCGGGCGCGAGACCCAGCGGCGGTACGGCGACGGCGTGCTCGCCCGAGAGGCGCAACACGGCACGGCTCGTCGCCAGGACCGCGAGGTCGGGACAGGCGGTCAGGAGCGCGGCGATCGATGGCCCCGCCGCGAGGACGTGCTCGAAGTTGTCGAGCACCAGCAGCGCCCGTCGCTGGCGCAAGAAGTCGCGGACGGCGTCCTCCGCGCTCCGGTCGGCGGTCTCGCGCAGTCCGAGGCCGTTGGCGACGGCGGAGGCGACGAGGACGGGATCGCGGACCGGGGCGAGCTCCACGAACCAGATACCGTCGGGGAACCCTGACGCCGCGTCTTCGGCGACGCGGATCGCCAGCCGGGTCTTGCCGACGCCGCCCGGACCGGTCAGCGTGACCAGCCGGACGCCTGGGCGACGGAGCAGATCGACGACGGCCGCGACCTCGCGCTCCCGGCCGACGAAGCTGGTGAGCGGCACAGGGATGCGCGCTTCGGCTCGCTCCCAATTCGGCAGGGGAATCAGCGGCCTCGGTTGGGTGCCGCTGCGGTCGGAGGACGTCGGGTCGGCCATGACGCATCCTGACACGGCGGTGCTGCGCGTGCGTGCATAATGCGAAGCACCCACCTTGACGTCAACCCGCGCCGACCGCCCATCGCAATTGCGGCTCTTGGCCCGAATCGAGCCCGTGCTGCGGTTCGAGCGGCTGCCCGCGATCACCGGCAGCGGCCTCCTGGCACCGGCGCTGCGGCAGCGGCGGCTGGTGTTCGTGAGGGTGCGACGGTAAGGCACCGGCTCTTTCTTATCCGCTCCCGAATCGCCGATCCGGGAGCGGACACGTCCGACGACGCCTCAAACTTCGGGCGCTCCCGGCGCCAGCGCACCGGTGACGCGCACTTCTTCCTCCGCGGCCAGGACCTGATCCATCGCATCCCCGAGCGTGAACTCGAGTCCGGCATTCCCGTAAAACGATGTGTTCGGCGGCGGCGGTACGGCGTGGAGATGCGCGAGGCGACCGCGCAGGTGGCGATGCGCCTCGCGGTAGCGTGCTTCGGGGTCCTCGGGGAGCGCCTCGTCCAGCCAGGCCGCGTAGCCGTACCAGCGGGCTACGTGATGCAGCGCGCGGTGCAACGTCCAGCCCTCCGGCGGCTGCCATTGCAACTGGGCCGGGGTGAGACCCGCCGCCCGGTGGATCAGCAGCGCGACCGCCCGATCGATGCGCCAGAGCCAGGCCGCCAACTCGTCCTCGGTGAGCGGGAAGGTGTCCTCGGCGAACGTCACCGCCGCCGGCGCCCAGCCATCGCTCGGTACCGGCACGAGACCGCGCTCGTGCCAGTCCGTCCACTGATCGACCTGATCGAAGTGGTCGAGCGTATGGTCGAGCACCCGCCGCAGGATCTTCCGTGGTGTCATCGGGTAGACGTAGCCGTCGCGTGCGCCGATGGGGACGATCCGCGCCGGGTCGTGCCGCGTGAGGTGTTCCAGGTAGGGGCGCGTCTTCGCGTAGCCGGCGCGCAAGTGCGCGACGGGATCGACCGGCATCGGGTCGAGATTGAGCGCGAAGAATGCTTCGAGGTCGGCGAGACCGATCAGCGCCTCGGGCGCTACCTTCCCGGCGTGGACATCGGAAAGCGTGCGCTCGTGCGACGCGTCCAGCCGCGCCGGCCAATCCAGATCAACGGATGTCTGTGCCACTTGTCTGCCCCTTTCTCCGGCGGCAGTGCCGGCATGTGCCCCTGAGGGTACCATCGAAAGCGGTCAAGGCGGCGGTTGGCCGAGGTGATCGTCGGGCTCGCGGCACGTTCGGGCGC
Source organism: Thermomicrobiales bacterium (assembly GCA_036558305.1). Lineage (GTDB taxonomy): Bacteria > Chloroflexota > Chloroflexia > Thermomicrobiales > UBA6265 > DATBFX01. The sequence continues at coordinate 2,054 of DATBFX010000212.1, forward strand.
TCTTTGTTGGCCGAAGGTGGTGCGGTCTAGACTGGCAGCGTTGGTTGACGTCAGATAGGAGGGTTGTAGATGGACGGTGATCGGTTCGATGCGATGTCGCGGTCGTTTGCCGAACGGGCATCGCGACGGGGTGCTTTGCGGCGCCTCGGTGGAAGCGGTCTGGGTGCGGCGCGGTTGGGTGTGGCCGGTGTGCGGGCGACCGCGGCTCAGGACGACGAAGAGAAAACCTGCGAGTTGGTCCTCGTCGCCACGGTCGCCGTCGGTCCGACCAAGGACGACGTCTACGAGGGCAAGCTGACGATGGCGATCGGTGCCGACGGCGCCATCGACGACGGTTCGTTCGCGACGGAGGACGGCAAGGAATACGACCTCGTCGGCCAGGCCACGGGCCGGGCGCTCAACCTCCGGATCACCACCGGCAACGGTCGGTACCTCTCGCTGACCGGTACCGGCCAGCAGGACATCATCCTCTGCCGGGCCAGTATCGACGGCACCTTCGGCGGTCCGCGCACCGGTGACCTCGGCACCTGGTACGCCGCCAAGCAGAAACGCCAGAGCGACACCACGCCGACCGCCGCAACCGGCGGCAACGCGAGCGGCGGCAACGCGAGCGGCGGCAACGGCACCGGAGGGAACAACACCAGCGGTGACAACACGGAACCGACGGTCACGCCGACGCCGTGCGATTCGTCCGGGATCGACTGCGGGTCGACCTTCGTCCTCGACCCCGCCACCTGCCAGTGCGTCTGCCCGCAGCCGTATACCAAATGCGGCGATTCCTCCTGCTGCTTCGGCGGTTCGGTCTGCAACGACGACGGTTCCTGCAACTGCCCCGAGGGCATGGAACCCTGCCAGGAGGTCTGCACCCAATCCTGCCCCTCCGGCCAATACCTCGATCCCGATTCCTGCCAGTGCGGTTCCCAATCGTCCTGCGGTCAGGGCGAGACCCTCTGCAACGGGAAGTGCGTCTCGATCGCCTGCTCCGAGAATCAACTCTTCGACAACGCGAGTTGCCAGTGCGTCGACCGCTGCTCGCCGGGTCAAGGCTACTGCAACGGCAATTGCATCGACGTCGTCAACGACGCCGCCAACTGCGGCACCTGCGGCAACGCCTGCCCCACCGGTATGCCCTGCATCGCCGGCACCTGCGAATGTCCGGCCACCTACAACTACTGCCAAAGCCAGCAGAAGTGCCTCGCCGAAGGGGAGACCTGCTAACCGCGTACGAGAGGGGGCCTGGAAGAGCCCCCTCTCTACCACTTCATACTCGTTAGCAGTTCATCAGTCACCGCCACTCGGAGCGTGTTGCAAAAACCCTCGACCGGATTCGCGGTTGGCTAATCCACATTCCGGAGTTGCCCGCCAGCCGCGAGCCGGACGCGGCTTCACGAACACGCCTCGGGCGGTGCCGCGTCGGTGCAGGGCGGCCGAGTACCCCATGGGCAAAGCAAGGGCTGGCCCGGTCCGGCGCTTCACGCGACGAAGTACCCCTGGGCGAACAGCGCCAACAAACCGCAGAGTGACACCGTTGCCCCGATCAGCGTCGCCAGAAACAGCGACCGCCAGTGGAGGAGGCAAGCGAGCGCGACGTACAACGGATAGAGCACGATCAGGTAGCGCGCCGCCGACAGCAGCGGATCGTACGTCGCCGGGCCGAACAGCGGGAGTACGAACCCCGCAACCAGATAGAGGCTGTCGCGTAGACGAAGCCGCCACAGCGCGTACGGCAGCAGGACCAGGCAGCCGAAGACGGCGACAAACGAGAGGTCGTCCGAGAACGCGTCGATCGTGATCTGGAGACCGGCGCGGCAGGCATCGACCGCACCGGCGTCCAAACTCAGGGAGCAGGCATGCCGACCGGTCAGGTAGATGTGCTCGGTGCGGTCGAATGCGGTCAGCAGCGTGTCCCACGGTGTACCGCGGACGCGTGCCCAGCGATCTTCGATGTGGATCATCAGCAGCGGGTCATCCCAGAGCCGCTCGAGATGGGCGGCGAAGACGAGCGGCGCCGCAGCGGCGGCGGCAAGCTGGATCCCTTGCCGCCACCAACCCCTCGGATCCCGCCCGCGCTGCTGGAGGAGCATGATCCCCAACGGCAGGAGGACCAGGCCCCCGCTGGTGCGCGTCAGGGCCGCCAGGACCGCCGCCAGCGCCGCCCAGGTCCACCGACCGCGATGCGCGAGCACGATGGCACCGACGGTGAGCAGCAGGAAGACCGATTCGGTGTAGACCGCCGAGAAGAAGAACGAGAGCGGCCAGAGGGCGGTCAGCCAGACGGTCCGCGTCGCGATCGCCTGCCCGTAGTCCGCCCGCGCGAGGGCGTAGAGCGCGACCAGGGCCGCGAGGAACGCCGCGTTGGAGAGGACGACGCCAACCGCGTCGTACGACAGACCGGTCAGCCAATGCCCCAGGCGCAGCAGCAGGGGGTAGAGCGGCCAGAACGCCGCGGCCTGGCGCCGCGCGTACCCGTGCCGCGCAATGCGCACATACCAGCCGCCGTCCCAGACCGCGAGCGGCGCAACGAGGTAATGCGCGATGCCATCGAGTCGCGGCCGCTTCGAATCCCGGCCCGGCGTGACGGCCACGGTCGCCGCCGCGACGGCCAGCACCAGCACGAGGTGCACCGCCCACGCTACGACAGGCGGCGAATGCAGCGCCCCGCGCCACCCCTGACGGATCGGGCGGACAAAAGTCGGCGCCTGCGCCAAAGGTTGCAACACGATGCCCTCCGCGCACGGCGCACGAGCAGTGGCCCCTCATCGTACCCCAGCCGGCGTCTGCACCGCAGACCCCTCAACAGCGTCCCCTGTTCGCGGGGAAGTTGCGGCGGTCCACGCTCGGCCGACTCAGGTCCATGGGCGCCTAGGGTTGGCCGGAACGAGGGCACACGGTTGACGCAGGCGACCTCTGGGTCCATGATGGGTGCGCGCCACCAAGTCGTCGCAGGGCAAGTCGATGATCGACCGAGCCGCTCCCGATCGGATTCCGCTCAACCGAGAGCCTGAGCTCGGAATGCTCGTGCCAGGGTTGGCGCCGCCCCTCACGTCGTTCATTGGCCGTGAACGGGAAGTGGAATTCGTCAGCGCACTCCTCCGCGACGAGGGGGTGCGTCTCGTCACACTCTCCGGTCCCGGTGGCGTGGGTAAGACGCGACTCGCCATCGCCCTGGGTGCCTGCCTCTCCGACGAATTCGCGGCCGGGATTCGGTTCGTGCCGCTTGCCCACGTCCGGGACCACGCCCTCGTCCCGCGCGCCGTCCTGGACGCTCTCGGCATAGGCGACTCCGCACAAGGATCGGCGACTGAGCAACTCACCAACGTTCTGCGCGGGAGCGACGTGCTGCTGGTCCTGGACAACTTCGAGCACTTGTTGCCGGCCGCGCCGCTCGTCGGCCACCTGTTGCGCATGTGCCCCCATCTCCGGGTCGTTGCCACCAGCCGGGAGCGCTTGCGGGTAGGTGGCGAACGCGAGTTCCCGGTCCAGCCACTTCCGCTGCCCGACCGATCCCTGGCAGGGGCCGCGGACGTGTTGGGTGAGAACCCCGCGGTCCGTTTGTTCGTCGAACGGGCCGGCGAGGTCGAGCCCGGCTTCGCCCTCGCGGCCGAAAACGCATCGGCGGTCGCCGAAATCTGCCGTCGTCTAGACGGGCTCCCATTGGCGATCGAGTTGGCTGCCGCGCGCATCAAAGTTCTCCCGCCGGAAGCGCTGCTGCGCCGGTTGGAGTTGCGGCTCCCGCTTCTCGTGGGGGGAAATCGGGACGCGCCGGCGCGCCAGCGGACCCTGCGTGACACCATCGCCTGGAGCCACGACCTGCTGGACGAGGAGGAACAAACGCTGTTCCGCCGTCTGGCGATATTCGTCGGTGGCTTTACGCTGGAGGCGGCGGAGGCCGTGAGCGGCGGCGAAACTTTCGATCTCCTCGCCTCGCTCATCGACAAGAGTCTCGTGCGGCGGGAAGTGCACGGTGGTCGGCGACACGAAGGCGCGACTCCACGCTTCTCAATGCTCGAAACCGTCCGTGAGTTCGGTCTGGAAAGACTCTGCCATAGCGGCGAGCTCGATGCGACGCGGGACCGTCACGCCGCCTGGTGCGTAGCCATGGCCGAGCATCTCGACCCGCAATTGCTGATGCCCGGTCAGGAACCGTGGTTGGAGCAGGCGGAGGACGAGTATCCCAACCTGCTGGCGGCGGAGGAGTGGCTGCTCGGCAGGGGAGCCGCCGATCGGGCCCTGCGCCTCGCCGGATCGTTGCGCTGGTTCTGGCTGATTCGTGGCCGCATTCGCGACGGTGTCGACCGGCTGGAACGGGCCCTGCGAGCGGCCGAGACCCCATCTCCCGCGGTCCGGGCGCGGGCGCTGGTCGGTTTGGGTTTCCTTACCGCGGTGGGGGAGGGTTTCCTTACCGCGATGGGGGAGCGGGACGACCGCGCGAACGAAGCCCTCGTCGAGGGCTTGGCGTTGGCGCGGCTGGCCGGCGACGAAGGGGAAATAGGCTGGGCGCTCCACGGCCTTGGTCTGGCCTCGGGTTATCGGGGAGACCATGGTCAGGCAGAAGAACATTACGGTGCCGCACTGGCCCACTTCCGGCGAATGGCGGAGGAACACCCTGTGGCACGACTGCGAGTCGCGGCCGTCCTCTCCGACATGGGCTGGGTCGCGTTCCATCGGGGTGACCTCGCCCTCGCCGGTGCTCGCTCGGAAGAGGCACTGGACGAACAGCGCGGACTCGGATTCACTTGGCTGGTCGGTCTCATCATGACCAATCTCGGCAACATCGCCTGGTATCAGGACGACCATGCCCGGGCGGCGGCCTATTACCGCGAGGCCCTCGCCGCCGCCGCGGTGCAGCACGACCAGCGAATCGTGGCCCATGCGCTGGAAGGCATGGCCGGGCTGGCGGCCACCCGCGGCGAGATGGAGCGGGCCGGGCGGCTGTTCGGGGCGGCGGCATCGCTCCGGGAGATCGTCGGCGCCCCGTTGCGGCCGGGCCGCCGAGCGACGTACGCGCGGGCACAGGCAGCGGTGCGAGCCGCGGGTGCGGAGGCAGCATTCTCCGCGGCGCAACACGAAGGCCGGGCGCTGCCGCTCGAACGTGCCCTCGCGGAAGCACTCGACTTCGCCCAGGCGCTGACCAACCCCGCGCGGTCAAAACCCACGCCGCGCCGCCCCACCGGTCTCAGCGACCGCGAGTTCGAGGTCCTTCTCCTCATCGCCGGCGGTCGCTCCAACGCCGAGATTGCCGAGCGACTGTTCATCAGTCTGCGGACCGTCACCACGCACGCGACGAACATCTTCCACAAACTCGGACTCTCCTCGCGCGCCGAAGTCATCGCGCTTGCCCACCGGGAAGGCCTCGTCCGAACCGAACCGTGACCCGCGCCGAGTCCCGCTGCGTATCGCTACGTAGCGGTAGCCCAATCTGCCCCGGCGAATCCGTAATCGCTACGATGTCTGGCCGGCCGCGGTATCCCAGGATTGGGATGAGAACCGGTCGCCGGCGTTTGGGCAGGACGGCGTGACGGGGTTGGCGGAGGATGCCTATGCAGAGCGCGAGGGACGCGGCGCGGCCGAGCGACGACCGCGAAGCGACGGAGCAGACGCGGGCGACCGTATCGGCCTTTCTTCGGGCGCTGTCGCACGGCGGACGGTACGGAGACCACCTGGCCGAAGACGCGACCCACACCCTGATGGAGACCGGCGAGGTCGCCCACGGCCGCGACGCCATCGTCGGCCTGGTCGACCATCTGCACCACCAGGCCTTTGCCGGCTCGCCGATCGTCCGAAGTCTAGTCGCCGAGGGTAGCCGCGCGGCGGTCGAGGGGGAATTCGTCGGCAGGCACGTCGGCGAGTTCGCCGGTATCGCCCCCACGGGCCGCACGGTGCGCGTTCCCTTCGCGGCCGCCTACGACCTGGCCGGCGGAACGATCGGCGCCCTGCGCGTCTACCTGCCGATGGATGCGCTCGTTCGCCAGCTCCGGGCTACCTAAAGAGACACGGCGCCGGCGTGGTTCCGCCCACCAGCGCGCGTTCCGATGCGACCGAGTACCCGAAGTCTGCCGTATCGATGTCAAAGGAGACGAGACCGATGATTGCCATCTCCGTTGCCCCACCGATGTTCGCCGAGTCGCGGGTTTCGGACTTCCGGGCGCAACTGCGCGGAGAACTGCTCCGCCCCGACGATCCGGGCTACGACGAAGCACGCCGGGTCTGGAACGCGATGGTCGACAAACGGCCGGCCCTGATCGCCCGCTGCACCGACGCCGACGACGTCCGCGCCGCCGTCCGGTTCGCGCGGGAGCAGGGACTCCCCGTCTCGATCCGGGGCGGCGGCCACAACGTCGCTGGTCTGGCCGTCGTCGAAGGCGGTTTGATGATCGACTGCGCCCCGATGAAGGGCATCGCGGTCGACCCGGTCGCGCGCGTCGCCCGTGCCGAGGCAGGACTGGTCTGGGGCGAGTTCGACGCCGCCACCCAACAGCACGGCCTGGCCACCGTCGGCGGCGTCGTCTCCACCACCGGGATCGCCGGACTCACCCTCGGCGGCGGTCAGGGCTGGTTGACCGGTAAGCACGGTCTCTCGCTCGACAACCTGCTCGCCGCCGAGGTCGTCACCGCCGACGGCGAGCGCATCCGCGCCAGTGCGGAGGAGCATCCGGATCTCTTCTGGGCATTGCGCGGCGCCGGGGCCAACTTCGGCGTCGTCACCTCGTTCGAGTTCTCGCTCCATTCGGTCGGTCCGACCGTGCTCGGCGGCATGGTGATCCACCCGCTCGCCCGAGCGGGAGAGGTGCTCCGCTTCTACCGCGAATTCGCCGCCGCGCAACCCGACGATCTGACCACCTACGCCGCCCTCCTGACCGCGCCCGATGGCAACCCCGTCGTGGCGATGGTCTGCTGCTACGCGGGGACGGTCGAAGATGGCGAGCGGGCCGTCGCGCCGTTGCGCCGCTTCGGCCCGCCCGTCGCCGACCTGATCGGACCGATGCCCTACGTCGACGCCCAGGGACTGATCGGTCAGGGATTCCCCCACGGTCGACTCAACTACTGGAAATCCACCCTCTTGCAGGAGATCGCCGACGGGACGGTCGATGCCCTCGTCGACTTCGCCGGCCGAACTCCCTCGCCGATGTCCGCCATCGCCATCGCCGACACCCACGGCGCCTACGGTCGGATCGCGCCGGACGCCACCGCCTACGCCCACCGGGATTTGCCCTTCGACCTGGTGGTCCTCTCCAGTTGGACAAACCCGGCCGACACCGCGCGCAACATCGCCTGGACGCGCGACCTCTACGACGCCGTCCGTCCCTTCGCCCCCACCGGCGTCTACGTCAACGACCTCGACGGCGATGAGGGACAGGCGCGCGTTCGAGACGCCTACGGCGCCAACTACCCCCGGT
>DATBFX010000213.1:0-3246 GCA_036558305.1 Thermomicrobiales bacterium
ACCATCCTTCCCGAGAGAGGGCGCAGCGTGCAGGCGAGCACAGTCGAACGATCCGCCAAACGAGCCACGGCGGGGCCCGCGCGGGACGCCCGTCCGACGGGTCAATGGCGACTCGTCGCCCGGTCGCTGAGCCGCCATCCGACCGGATTGACCGGAGGGATCATCCTCGGACTGCTGATCGCAATGGCGGTCTTCGCGCCCGTGGTCGCCCCCTACGATCCCCTCAAAACGGCGTTCCGCGGCCGGTTGGTGCCACCGACGTGGCGACATCCGTTCGGGACCGACAACCTCGGGCGCGACATCTTGAGCCGGGCCATCTTCGGAGCCCGGCTCTCGCTGGGTAGCGGCGTCATCGCGGTCGCGATCAGCGCCGCCGGCGGGACGCTCCTCGGCGTGATCTCAGGCTACTACCGTGGGTTGGTCGATGCGGCGTTGATGGCGCTGACCGATCTCTTCCTCGCCTTGCCGGGGATCCTCGTCAGCATGGTCTTCATCTTCTCCTTCGGCCCTTCACTCACCAACGTGGCGATCGCGGTGGGGCTGGCGTCAATCCCCTATTACACGCGGATCGCGCGCGGTTCGGTGCTCTCGGTCCGCGAGCAGGTCTACGTGGAGGCGGCGCGGGTCGTCGGTGCCCCGGACTGGGAGATCATGATCCGCCACGTCCTGCCGAACATCGTCGCGCCGATCCTCGTGGTGGCGACGCTCGGGTTTGGCTCGACGATCCTGATCATCGCCAGTCTCAGCTTCCTCGGTCTCGGCGCCCAGCCGCCGACCCCGGAGTGGGGGGCGATCGTCAGCGACGGTCGGAGCCGGATCGCCACGGCCTGGTGGATTTCCACGTTCGGCGGGGTGGCGATCATGCTCACCGTACTGGCGGTCAACCTCCTCGGCGACGCGCTGCGTGATGCGCTCGATCCGCGCCTGCGGCGCCGGTAGTCAACCCGTCGATGCGAGAACGCCGCGCGCCGGTTTTCACCGGATCCCTCGCGCTCTCAAAGAAGGACACCCCATGCCGGAAAACGGACTGAGTACGGGGACGACGGTCATCCTGGCAGGGACGCTGCTCGACGGTACCGGCGCCGAACCGCGCCGGGACGTCGCAATCCACCTTAAGGACGGCGTGATCACGGGCGTCGAGGCGGCGGGTTCGGTTCCCCGGGGTGCCACGGTACTCGACGTGCACGACTACACCGTCATGCCCGGATTGATCAACATGCACGCGCACACGACGCTGCCCGGAGACGGTACGCCGTTCGCGGAGTGGATGGCGCTCCCCGACGAGTTGCAGTTGCTCCAGGCTCAGACCAACGCCACCGTCGCGCTGCGCTCCGGCGTGACGACGATCCGCGATTGCGGCGGTCGCGGGCGGATCATGTTCCGTCTGCGCGAGGCGATCCGCGCCGGCATCGTCGCGGGCCCCCGGTTCGTGCTCTGCGGCCGGGCGCTGACGATCACCGGCGGTCATTGCCACTACTTCGGCGGCGAGGCGGACGGGCCGGACGAGATGAGGCGGGTAGCCCGGCAACTCCTGAAGGAGGGGGCGGACTTCATCAAGATCATGGCCTCCGGCGGCGGGACCGTCGGAACCTATTCGCAGTTTCCGGCGTTCGACCGCGAGGAGTTGTCCGCGGCGATCCACGAGGCGCACAAGATCGCAAAGCCGGCGTCCTGCCACTGCATCGCGACCGAGTCGATCTCGCTCGCGCTGGATGCAGGCACCGACCACATCGAGCACTGCATGTTCATGTCGCCGGACACGACGATCCGATACGACGCGGCAATCGGCGGGCGGTTGGCGGAGGCGGGCGTGTACCTCTCGGCCACCATCCAGACGCTCGCGGATCTGCCGGCGGGGGCGCAAGATCGCTGCGACCGCGGGGAAGCTTCGGCCGAGGAGGCGCAACTCGTCGCGCGGACGCGACAACTCACCACCGACCAACTGGCCGTGATCGGTGCCTTGCACGAGCTCGGCGTGCCGATCGTCGCGGGCAATGACGCGGGTTGGCGCGTCACGGGATTCGACGACTTCTACGAGGAGCTTCAGTACCTGGCTCGGGCCGGCATGACGCCGCTGGAGGCGATCCACGCGGCGACCGGACGCGCGGCCGAGGCGTGCCAACTCGGCGGAGTGGTCGGCACCGTCGCCGTCGGTTGCGTTGCCGATCTCGTCGCCGTCGATGGCGATCCCTTGTGCGACCTTGGCGTCCTCAAAGATCCCGCGCTCGTGCTACAACATGGGAGAATCGTCGTCGATCGACGTTAGCGATGCCGGCAGGTCGAGTCGGGTTCCAACCGACGCGGCCGACGGTTCGTCCTAGCCCAAGGGTCGCACCCCACCGCATCGCGGCGAGACGATACAGTGGGGCGGTGGGCGCGCGATACCCGCACGGCCGGACCCCGGCTTGGTGTGCGACCAGGTGGCGTCGCACGGGGCAACAGACCATGACCGAATCTTCTGCCCGTGGGGTCGGCATCGACGACCTCGATCTGCGCATCATCGCCGAACTCGAGATTGATGGACGGCGGCCGGTGATCGAAATCGCACGCGCCATCGGCGTTCCCAACTCCACGGTGCAACGGCGACTGGAGGCGCTCATCCGCAACCGCGTCATTATGGTCGCGCCGTACGCCGACAGCGCGAAACTCGGTCTTCCGATTCATGTGCACTTCAATCTGCACGTTGACCTCAACTCATACCAGGAAACGTTGGAAGCGGTCGTCGCGCTGAGCGAGGTCCGCTGGGTGGCCGTCACGACGGGGCCGGCCGACATTGTGGCCGAGGGGTTCTTCGCCTCGCCTGAGCACCTGCACCAATTCATCAAGGAGACGCTGGCCCCGATCCACGGCATCACCAAAGTCGAGACCGCAGTGATCCTCAACGTTGCAAAATTCACGTTCCACTGGGCGGAGATTCGCCGCAAGGCAGACCAGCGCGTTCCGCCTCATATCCGACTCAGCACACCGGCTACCGCATACAAACCGCGCTCCAGCGACCTAGCGGAACCAGACGGATCGAGGCGTCGCCGTCCGCGCTCGTCCCCGAGGCGAACGGCGACGGCCCATGAGAACGGGTAGCCGACATCGGACGTCCTAGTGTGCCTCCAACTCTAGCGCGCAACTGTTCATGCACCAGCGCTGGCCGCCGGCGGCGCGGGGGCCGTCGTTGAAGACGTGGCCGAGGTGGGAATGGCAGCGACCGCAGCGGACTTCGGTGCGGATCATGCCGTGGGAGCGATCCTCGAC
>DATBFX010000214.1:0-9444 GCA_036558305.1 Thermomicrobiales bacterium
TGAGTTGGCCGGTTTTACGGTGTTGGACGTCCAAACCGGTGCCGGCGCGGTGGTCAAGGCGCGAGTCGTCGTGGTCGCGACCGGCGGTTCGGCGACGATGTACCGCATTTCGGCGCCGGCGCGCGAGAAAACGGGCGACGGGATCGCGATGTGCTACCGCGCCGGTCTCGAACTGCGCGACATGGAGATGCTCCAGTTCCACCCGACCGGGCTCCTCGCCGGCCCGTCCCGCCTCTCGGGCGCGGTCCTGGAAGAGGGATTGCGCGGCGCGGGCGCCTATCTCTACAACGGTCTCGGCGAGCGATTCATGGTCCGCTACGATCCGGACCGGATGGAGCGATCGACGCGCGACATCGTGTCCCGCTCCAGCTACCTCGAGATCATGGCCGGCCGGGGAACCGGGGCCGGTGGCGTCCTGATCGACATCTCGCACTTGGGCGCGGCCGAAGTGGAGCGCCGGTTCCCCGGCATGGTCGCCCGGACCCGGTTGATCGGCGAGGACCTGGCGCGCGGCCCCGTTTCGGTCTCCCCCTCCGCCCATTTCCAGATGGGCGGCGTCATCATCGACACGGAATGCCAAACCGCCATCCCCGGTCTGCTCGTCGCCGGCGAGGACGCCGGCGGCACGCACGGCGCGAACCGCCTGGGCGGCAACGGCGTCGCGGAATCGACGGTTTTCGGCGCGCGGGCCGGCGACCTTGCTGCCCGTCTCGCGCGTGAGCGGTCGTACCACGATCCAGAGCGCGTCGAGGTTTTGGTCTCCATCCGACGAGCCCGCGAACCCCTGCAACGAGACCGCGGGCCCGACCCGTTCGCCATTTCGCGTACGTTGAAGGACGCGATGTGGGAAGACTGCGGAGTCGTGCGCGACCGGCAGGGGTTGCAGCGCGCGGTCGATCGGATCGAGGAGTTGATCGAGCAGGCCGACCGGGTCGCGGTCGCCGGCCCGGCACAGGCGAATTACGGCTGGCAGGAAGCGCTCGACGTGCGCAATCAGTTGACCGTGGCACGGACGATGGTCCTCGCGGCGCTCGCCCGCGAGGAATCGCGCGGCGCCCACTTCCGCTCCGACTTCCCCGCGCAAGACGACGAGCGGTGGCTGCGCTCCATCGTCGTCCGCCGCGGTGCGGACGGCCAACCGGAACTCGATTCGCGTCCGGTCGCGCTCTCGCGTCTGCGACCGGACGTGCCCGCACCGGCAGGAGTGGCGGGATGACAACCGGACAGGCGCTCTTCCTCGTCGGCTTCAGTCTGGTCCTGGTCGCGGTGCTCGGGTTCGCCACCGTCGTCGGGTTGGACGCCGCGCGCTCCGGCTCGGGGTCGCTCCTGACCCGCGACTTCATTCGGCGCCTCCAACGATCGCCGGCGGAGCGGGCGGAGTTCGATCGCTGGGCGTTCATTGCCCACCGGGTCAGCGGTTTCGCGGTCTTCGCCTTCCTGCTGCTCCACCTCCTGGACGTCGGTCTGTATTCCGTCTCTTCCGCCCGCTACGACGACGTCCACGACCTTTACGGCTCGCTCCTGCTGCGCCTCTTCGAGTGCGGCCTGCTCTTCGCGATCCTCTTCCACACCTTCAACGGATTGCGACTCCTGGGTATCGACCTCGCGAACCTCCAGGTCGCGACCGCCCGCCGCCTCCTGGTCGTCGCCGTGGCCCTGACGCTGTTCGGCGGTCTGGCCGGCAGCGTCGTCATCCTCAAACCGGCGGTCACATGAGTGATTCCCTGTCGACGGCGCCGGCCGTACGCTCGGCCTACCGCGGTGCCGAACCCCGGTCGACCGACGGCAGGGCGCGCCTCTGGTCGTTCCTCCTGGTCCGCCTGACCGGGTTGGCGTTGACGATCCTCGTCCTCGGCCACTTCACGCTGACCCACATCGTCAACGACGTGGCCGATACCGACTCGGCCTTCGTCGCCCGCCGCTGGGGGTCGGCCCTCTGGGTCGCCTGGGACTGGTTGATGCTCCTCTGCGCGATCGCGCACGGCGCCGCCGGTGTCTGGGTTGCCATCGACGACTACACGCCGGAAACCGCGGGGCGACGGCGCCGGCACCGCGTCCTGCTCGGGATCAGTGCCGTTGCCCTCGCCCTCGGCACGATCACGATCGTGGCAGCGACGAGGTGACCGGCAGGAGGCATCGCTTGCCAAATGTCGGACCGACATTGAGGAGGATGGGAATGGGAGAGAAGCAGCGCGTCCTGGTGACCGGCGCCTCCGGGGTGATCGGCACCGCGGTGAGGGAATACCTGGGCGACCGCTACGACCTGCACGCGCTGACGCACCGGCCCGCGGACTTCCCCAGCCATGTTGCCGACGTCGCCGATCTGGAGGCGATCCTGCCTGCGTTCGCGGGCATCGACGCGGTCGTGCACCTGGCGGCCTCGGCTTCGGTCGCGGCGCCCTGGAACGACGTCCTCCACAACAACCTGATCGGCACCTACAACGTCTTCGAGGCGAGCCGGCGGCGGGGCGTCAAGGCCGTGGTCTTCGCCTCCTCCAACCACGCCATCGGCGGCTACGAAATCGACGGCGCGCCCGGCATCTACGCCCCCGACGACCCCCGCGTCTACGACCGCGCCGCCGAACTGCGCCCCGACTCCCTCTACGGCGTCTCCAAGGCCTACGGCGAGGCGCTCGGCCGCTACTACCACGACCGCTTCGGGCTGCGGGTCTGCAACCTCCGCATCGGCAGCGTCCTCGCCGACGACGATCCCCGCGCCGACTCGGTCCGCGACGGCTCCTTCTGGCTCGACATCACCCCCGAGCAGAAGTACGACCGGATGCGCGCCACCTGGCTGAGCCGCCGCGACTGCGCCGGGTTGATCGCCGCCTGCCTGGACGCGGAGGACGTGGGGTGGGCGGTGGTCTACGGCATCTCCGACAACCCGCGCCAGTTCTGGGACCTTACGCACGGGAAGGAGGTGCTGGGGTGGTGGCCGATGGACCGGGCCCCGGAATAGCACGTGAGACGGCGTGCCCTGTACAAGCAGGGGATTCGCTCGTGGACGAACTCGGCCCGGCTGCGACTACTGATTGGACGCCACAGATGCGATGCCTCGTCGCGAAAGCACCTCGACGTCTGCGGCGGGTAGTGTCAGGAGGGCGATCGTTTCTCCGGTCTTGGGATCAGAGAATTCCACCTCGTACTGACCATCGCCCCAGTTCTCGACGATGACGCCTACTGCTCCTACCTCTAAGCCCGCATCCCGGAAGCGATCGGTTCGCAGACGCACCGGCTTAAGGTAAGGTCCGGTCATGTCGATTTCCTCCCGCGAACCAGGAACCCCGAGAAGGGGGTGACGAGGGCGAGCACTCCATCGGCTCGCAGGATCCAAATCGAGCGCAGCCGCCGCCCTTGGAGTTCGATCGGCACGACGTAGCGCCGCCCATGGACATCCGACCTGCCGACTTCGTAGTCGCCACCGGCGAGGCTCTTTCTCGCTTGATCGACGTAGAGTGCGACCAATGCCTTCGCGTCTTCGTCACTTCGGGTCCGGTATCCGAAAAGATCAATAAAAATACCATCCTTCCCTTCGGCGTTTTCCGGATCGAGCACGTATTCAGAGAATTTCCGTGGATCGGCGGTAATGTGCGGGATGGCAAGCGGAGGATGCCCTCCGCCTTCTTCATCGGAATCCGATCCGTTGTGCGTTTCAGCCACACCCTCGTCCAAGCGGGTTCGCGCGGTCCCCAGGATTGAATCTACCACACCCTGGAAGATCGTTCGTCGATGCTCCGCCGCGGCTGCGCCGAGTTATCGCCGCCTGCCTCGACGCGGAGGACGTGGGGTGGGCCGCGGTCTACGGCATCTCCGACAATCCGCGCCGGTTCTGGGACCTCGCGCACGGGCGGGAGCTGCTCGGGTGGTTCCCCAAGGACCGAGCGCCGGAGTAGCGCCTGGGGAAGCAACATCCTGCCGGAAATGACGTGGCACTCGCGGGCGCGGGTCGCATCACCCATTGGCCCCGACTCGCCAGGGAACGATCCCGGTAGCCGCCGGCACCGCGGTCATCCGTCCGTCACGAAGTCCCGGCCAGGTCGGCCGGGGCTTCTTCGTGTCCACGCGGTGAGGACTGGTCGACCGGCGGCGCGAGATCGCGGACCGTCCGGGGGACGGTGGCCCAATCGGAGAGCGTGCCGATCGCAGGGGCGGTTGCCGCTGCAGCGCGAGTACAGCCGCGAACCTCGACCGCGGGGCCGGGATGGCGGAGATGAGGCGTTGGCCCCTCGCCATCCCGGCACTCGGCAGCGGTAGGCGGCTATGCCGCCGGCGTACCCGCTGGCGGCATCCCCGGGGCCTCGGCCACGATCCGGGTCGCCTGGATCGTCCCCGAGAAGGTCGCCAGCGTCTTCCCCGCCGGGTCGGCGAGGGTGGTGACGAACTCGCCGCTGAACGTCTGGCCGTCGGCGCCCAAGGTGATGCCAAGGCGCGGAGTAATGGTGCCGAGGGGCTGACCATCCGCGTTCGCCCGCAAGTGCACGAAGGTGGCGTTGGCGGTGTCGGCGCCGGTCGCTGCCCACGCCCCGTGGGCCGTGCTGACGAAGACGACGCCAGGCGGGGTGCCCGGAGGCGCCTGCTGCGCCGGCAGGCCCGAGGTCAGGACCGTCCCGTCGGCGCCGAACGTGCTCAAGGTGAGGAACGTCCGCCCATCGGCGGCCGAGACGACGACTCGCCAAGAACCGGCGAGGTCCGGCCCATCGCTCTCCTGGGCAGTGGTGGATCCGATCCGAGCCGCAGCGACCAATCCGAGCACAACGACGGCCACGGCTGAGAGCAAGACCGGCAAACGACGCATGGTAGCTTCCCCCTTCGTTCTGGCGGCTCAATGGCTGCTTCTTGAGACAGTGCCGGCACCGGCACGGCACCGGCGCCTCGATTGATGGTGGTCGTGAATCGAGATGCTGCATGGCGGCCGCGGCCGGCGCATGGGGAAACATTCCCCATTTCGTCCGGGAAATGTGCGTAATTGTTGGCGAGTGTCTTGGGATGGGCGGTGTCGGCGAGCGGCCCCTACAACAGTCCCTGGCGAGTCGCTTCAGCGGCGGCAGCACGACGGTCGGGGACACCGAGCTTGGCGAGGATGGCCGCGACGTGCTTGGAGGCGGTGCGGCGGGTGATGAAGAACCGCTCGGCGATCTCGCGATCGGTCAGGCGCTGCGACAGCAGGAGGAGCACGTCCAGTTCGCGCGACGTCAAACCGTAGGGTGTGGACGGCGCGATGCGCGGCGGGGGTGCCAGGGCCATCGCCTCGGCGACGATCTCCGCCAGCGGCAGCGCCCGACCGGCCGCCCAGGCGGTCGTGAATGCGTCATCGCCCAGCGCGGCGCGCACGGTGGCGACGGCAGCGGCGCTCCGGTTTCGCCTGGCCGGATTCGGCCAAAGCCGGAACTCGTCATACCGCGCCGCCACCGCTCCGAGCAGCCGGGTCGCCCGCTCCGGCGAAGCGGTCAGGCTGATGCACGCGAGGTCTTCAATTATCCACAGCGCCAACCAGGCCATGCCCTCCTGCCAGTTGATCGCCACGCTTCTCTTCCACGCGTCGGCGGCGCGGACGAGATTGCCCTGACGATGGGCGATCCTGCCGATGAACCAGAATGTGTCGGCAGTGAGGGAGGGATGCCCTAACTCCTGGGCGAATGCCAGCACGTCGTCAAGACGCGCCTGAGCCTGGATCAAGCGTGCCTCTCTGTCGGTGTCGGCGCCCTCGCACGCCGACAATTCGGCCCAATGGCGGGCAGTCGCCAGCCAGTAGGAGGGACCGAACGGTTCGAGCACGGCGATGGCCTCTTCGGAACGCGTCCGCGCAAGGCCGTAATCACCGTGGTCGGCTGCTCCCTCGGCCAGAACAATCAGCAACCTACCGATCAGTTCCCGATCGCCGATCGCCCGTGCCAAGGCCAAGCCTTCCTCGCCGCACGCGAGGCCCCAGGCAAATTCGCCGGCAGGGCCGGCGAAACTGCTCGCTGCGAACAGGGCTCGGATGCGCACGTCGGTCGGCACTTCGCCGGGCAGCGTGAGCGCCCGATCCGCCCATGCCCGCCCTTCGGCGATGCGGCCGCTGAAGAACCAGAAGGGATACGACGCCCAGACCAGCCGGCAGGCGGTTGCGGCGGGCGCCTGATCGACTGCCCACCCCAGGGCCGCCCGCAGGTTGTTCTGGTCGGCCTCCAGGCGATGCATCCAGCGCCGCTCCCACCGCCCGAGCAGGCTCGCCGCGGCCTCCTCCGCGAGGCCGCGGAAGAACTCGGCGTGCCGGCGGCGGGTCTCGTCGTCTTCGCCGCTCGCCGCCAGCCGCTCCAGCGCGTACTCGCGCACCGTCTCCAGCATGCGGAACCGGGGGGCACCCTCTGGGTCCCCGCCGTTGATCCCCTCCGTCTGGACCAAGCTGCAGTCGACCAGCGCAGCAAGGGTCGCGAGCAGGTCGCCCTCCGAGTGGTTGCCCGCCCGGACGGTCGCCTCCGCCGCATCGATGGTGAAACCGCCGGCGAAGACGGCCAACCGGCGGAACAGCGCCTGCTCCTCAGGCGCGAGGAGGTCGTGGCTCCAGGCGACGGCGTCGCGCATCGACCGGAGGCGGACCGGGGCGTCGCGCGGACCGTCGGTCAGGAGCGGCAAGCTCCGATCTAGCCGGGCGAGGAGCGCTGGCGGCGGCAGCACGTTGCTGCGCGCCGCTGCCAACTCGATCGCGAGCGGAACTCCGTCGAGGCGCCGGCAGATCGCCGCCACCGCCGGCGCGTTCTCCTCGGTGAGCGCGAAGTCCGGTTTGACGGCCTGCGCCCGCTCCACGAAGAGACGGACCGCGTCGGCCGCGTCCACCTCGGCGAGCGGCGGCGGCCGGTCGAGGTCCGGCAGCGGCAACGGCGGTACGGAGAAATCGCGTTCGCCGGTCACGCGCAACAGGGTGCGGCTGGTGACGAGGACGGTCAAGCCCGGACATGCCGCGAGCAGGTCGACCACGCGAGGAGCGGCGGGCAACAGGTGCTCGAAATTGTCGAGCACCAAGAGCAGGTCCTTTCCGCGCAGGTGGGCCCGCAGCGTGTCCAACGCTGAGCGGTCGCCCGCCTCCCGTACCCCGAGGGCCTGGGCGATGGTCGCCGCAACCAACTCCGGCTCGCCGAGCGGGGCGAGTTCGACGAACCAGGCGCCATCCGGGAACGCCCCCTCTCCCCGCAGATCGCTCATGACGCGCAGCGCCAGGCGCGTCTTGCCGATCCCGCCCGGCCCGGTTAGCGTCAACAGCGGGACGTCCCGCCGGAGCAGCATGGCGCGGACGGCGTCGCCTTCCGCCTGCCGGCCGATCAGCGAGGTGAGCGGTCGGACCGGCTCCGGCGTGGCAGGTCCCCATTCGGGCAACGGGAGCAGACGGGGCGGTTCGGGGCGGAACCGGGCGGCGGAGTGACGAGGGCGCCGGCGCGACGAGCCATAGCGCTCGAGGTCCGGCAGTGCGATGCGGTAGACCCCGGCGTGCCGGGCGGCGGCCAGTTCGCCGCGGGCAATCGCGCGCCGAACTGTCCGCTCGCTGACGCCGAGGACCGTGGCGGCTTCGCGGGCGGACAGGGGCCAGGTGTCCGCAGCACCGGACACGCCGCCGACCGGCATCCCTTTCGCCGAGGGCTCCTCCATGGTGCGCGAAGCATCTCCCACGGGACCGATACGCGCAAGGATGCCCGGTTCGATCCTGTCTAGGCGGGAGGCCGCCCCTCCTTCGACCGACCCCGACGCAGGTGGAGCAAGTCGCCGTCTCGGGGGACGTGGAGCGGCGAACGGAGACCCCCGCGATCGACCCAGCGAGGGGCGAGGGCCGTCCGGGTCCAGAGCCGCGTCAAATCAACCGACGGGACACCCTGGTCAATCGGTCTTGACCGGCCACCGGGCGGAGCACGAGTAGCTCGATCCCTCGGCGAAGCGCCGCACGTGGAGATCGAACAAGGTCGGCGGTGCGGATCGACCCGTGTCGCGAAGCCGCGCGCATTGACTTCTGATCGGCAACCTGATCGGCACCTACAACGTCTTCGAGGCGAGCCGGCGGCGGGGCGTCAAGGCCGTGGTCTTCGCCTCCTCCAACCACGCCATCGGCGGCTACGAAATCGACGGCGCGCCCGGCATCTACGCCCGCGACGACCCCCGCGTCTACGACCCCGGACTCGCTCGTGCTGCTGCCCCCCGGAAAGCTCCAGGTGCCCCCGGAGATGCTTGCCCCGCCCCGTTCGAACGAGGCCGACGCATCGAACGCGATCGCCTCCCCCACGAAGGCGAGTCGATGGGGACCGATGTTCAAGACCGGCACGAAGTCGCTCTCGTCCACCGTCTCCGCGGGGATGGGCGTCGGCGGGTCGGCGTCGGTGTCGACGAGCAGCTCCGTGTAGGTCTCGATGCGAAAGGTCGACCAGACGGCGAGATACAGCCGCACCCGTTGGGACGGGCAACGCAAGGCCTCGAGCTCGTCGCTCGTCAGGGAGGCCATCAAGAGCCTCCCCGACGTCGTGGTTCAAACAGACTCGACACGGGAGGCTCCTAGATGGGATCGTCCAGGTGGACTGCGCGCAGTGCGACATTGAAGAAGTAGAGCGTACCGCGCTGACCCACGACAGGCTCGATGAGATAACAGCTCTTCTGGACCAACGAACCCGTGGACTTGTCGACGTAGCGGATGTTCGTCTTGGGGCTCTCCGGATCCCAGGCATCCATGAGCGCGGTCATCTTGGCTTGGTCGAGGATGTCCCAGACAAACGTGATCGTGGGGAACCCCTGGCGGATCGGCCGCCCCGCGAGGTCGAACCCGACGACGGGAACGTTCTCTTCCTGGTAGTTCGAGGGACCGTGCAACCAGGTGCTGTCGATCTGGAAGAGTCGGTCTGCCATGGAGTCATCATGCAGACGGGAGTCCCCGTCGTCCAAACGGGATGTTCACGCGCGTGAACACGCCAGAAGGGCTTTCGCGTGTGATCTTGCAACCGGGACTTTCTGCCCCTTGACAGCGGGCCAAGGGGTCGTACCATACGTCGCAAAGGAGTGTGTCATGTCCGATCAGCTGCTCGTTGGTCTTGTTCTCGCTGCCGGCGGTTTCTGGAAAGCCGAAGACATCGTTGACGGTCACTGGTGGGCCAGACCCGTCTGCGCGGTCGCCGGGTTCGTCGTCGGTTACCTACTCGCCGCACTCTACCCCCACCCCCGCACCCGTTGCTGCGAAGACGAGGGAACACCGGCGTACATCAAGCGCGAGATCACGCAGGGCAGGTGGCACTAGATCCGGCACACACGAAGCGGGGAGGGTTTCGGCCCTCCCCCGCTTCCGTTCTGCCCCACCCCGTGCTAGTCCTTCTCCAGCTCGTCGGTGATGATGTCGATGATGACGCCCGCGACCTCCCGCGTCTCGGCGGGTGTCCACTTGGCCGATGGGGCGATGTTCAGTGTCAGGTTCAGCGAGATCTGCTTACCCGGTTG
>DATBFX010000215.1:0-1858 GCA_036558305.1 Thermomicrobiales bacterium
GGCTTTCGCTTGCGCGGACGACGCAACGAGGCGGCGACGCATTCCGGGGAGCAGACCTTGTTTCGAGCCGCCTGGGAGACGTTGTGGCACGGGAAGATCGCGGAGCAGTTCTGGCAGACCTTCCAGAACGGGAACACGTACTTCCGGTTGCGATGAAAGGGCTTCGGCAAACTCGTATACGTACGCTCCGCCTCGTTCAACAAGGCAGCGATGGTTTCGGGAGACGAGTTGGTCCGTCGAATCCGAGTGAATTCGGTAGGCGGTATCGCGGATGTCATAGCGAAAAGTCTCCTGAATCGGTTGCCACGAGTAACTATCGTCGTCCGCATTATAACACAATGCGAGACGGCCTGTCGTTGCTGCATGGTACGGTTCCCACCGTCCATCGACCAGGATTTCGGTGTCGTCGCTCAGGCACCCATACAGCCACATCAGCGTGTCGAATATCTGGAACCCCGCGTCCTCGACGGCGCAGGCGAGCCGATGCCAGGTCCGGGTGCCGCCGAACGCCATCAGGACGCCGCCGGGTTTGAGGACGCGGAGCACCGCCGCCCAGGTCGCCGGGTCGAAGGCGACGCCGGTGGCGTCCCATTTGGCCCCCATGAATCCGCCGCCGTTTGTCCGTTGTCGAAAGAGCGACCCTCCGCAGCGGGGACATGTCGTATGGTCCCGGTCGCGTCCTCCAAGGACGCGACCACATTCTTCGCACTTCCAACAGTCGGGCACGCGGTTCGTCAGGTTGTACGGGGGGTCCGTCACCACCGCGTCGACGGCGTTCGCCTCCATCGCCGCCATGACCTCGCGGCAGTCACCAACCACGATCCGTGAGGTCATTCCTGCTCCCCGACGAAACGCACGCCCTGGTCGGCCACTTCGCCCCGTGGTAGGCACCGGCGTATTCCTCCACCAGCGCCCACACCGCCGCCCCGCTCCACCGCCACGTACCCCGGCGGCAGGACCGCCTCCCGCACGGCAGCGGCGACCGCCTGCCACGACATCCGCTCGACGATCGGCAAGTCGTCGTAGTCGTCGGCGCCGCCGTAGACCGTGCCGCACGCCAAATCCGCCTCGTAGGCGATCCGACCGAGCCGGTCGCGGTCGTCTGCCTCGCTCACCGCCGTTCCTCCTCCCGTTCGCGTTTCCGGTCCCGCCATTCGTCGGTGCGCTGGTGGCCCGTTTCGTGCGACCCCACTCGGCAGCCGCACCAATCGTGCTCGAACACGACGTCCCCGAAGTGGACGGAATCGGGATTGACGACCACGCCCCAATCCGCTCCCAGCACGCCGCGCAACGGCACGTAATAGGGGCAAAAAAGGGCGGGGGATTCGGGGATGTCGGGCGGCGCGTCGTGACCGAACCGGTCGCACATGGCGGCGTGCATTTCCGTGTGGGTGTATGTGCGCATCACCCCGTCCCTCCTTCCGCGAGCACCGCCGGCAGCGCCGCCATCTCCGCCCACGCCGCCGCCTCCTGGGCCAGTGCGGCGGCATCGAGTGCGGCGATCTGCCCCGGCGTCCAGCCGAAGGCTGCGAGGCAGGCGGCGAACCCGTCGTCCCACGCCAGGCCGCGGCCGCGGGCGAGATCGCCGGGGTCGTTGATCGCCGCGACGAGCGGGCGCCAGGTGGCGGGGTCGGCGGGGGAAATCATCGCCGGGTCGTAGGTGGGGTCGCCCATCTCCTCACGCCTCCTCCCCGTCGTCGCCGTACCACGCCGCCTCGCACCGCGCGTGCACCGGCTGCGGTGGGCCGAAGTCCTGCTCCACCGCGACGGCGAGGACGCCGTCGCGGATCGGTCGGTCGCAGACGGGGCACCAAACCGTTTCGCCAAACGAAACCCCCATCGCAAGAGCCTCCTCGAT
>DATBFX010000216.1:0-10223 GCA_036558305.1 Thermomicrobiales bacterium
CGCCACGGCGATTCCACCCCCGGCGCGCAGCGCACCTCGATTCGTCGCCCGATCCGCAACCGGTAGGTCACGCCCGGTATCCGCCGCGACGGCAATTCCACGAATCCCACTCGGCGGACTCGCGCCCAGACGTCCTCGCCAACCGTGAGACGGGCCACTTCCTCGGCACGTTTTCGTGCCGCCGCGTAGTCGTCGGCTTTGAACCCGAAGCCCGCGCTCCGTTTCGGCAGGTGTCCCCACCGGTGCCGCCACGGGCACTCCACCGCATCGCCATGCGCATCCGGCAACCCGTCGTCGCCGGAGAACCCCCACTCGTCGAACGGTTCGTCCAGGCCCTGCCGCAACCAGGCGATCAGCCGCCGGTGCGCCTCAACGATCCACATCGCCGCCCGCATCCTTCGCCCGACACGGCACCCCCATCCCTCCTTCCCCCCGACGATCGGGGGGAAGGGTTGGGGTTAGGGGGCGGTCAACCGCCGGCGATCGGCGCGATGATCTGGTATTCCTCGGCTTCGGGATCGAACGCGCCGTGGTCGAGGACGTGCACGCCGTCGACCTTCTTCGAGACAGCGCAGCCGGCCGCCCGCGCCTCGCGCAGGATCCGCTCGGCCTCGGCGATCGCCTCGCGTGCCTCCTCGGTATCGGTGTCCGTGCTCCACGCTACGACCTGGTGTCCGCGACGGTTGGCAACGATGATGCGTCCCACGTCGGACTCCTTTCTTCGCCTGAGCGACCCGAAAGGGAACGGTCTGCCCGGCACCCCGGCCGCCTCGTCGGCGGCCCCACCGGCCAAACCAGGAGGATCGCCGGTCGTCGACACGTCCGTGCCCCCGGCATCTACGCAATCTACTCCCGTTGTCCGCAACATGCAACCACCCAACGCCAACCTTTGCTACCAGCAACCATCCTCACCGCTCGCGCCCCGCTCTGGCCGCGGCCTCGGTCTCGGCAAATCTGCCGAGTGGCACCGTCCCGGTCCGCGATTCGCCGCGCGCCGGAAAGTGGCACTCCTGCCGATGGCGGATCGCGCCCCGGCGGGTAGGCTGATCGCACAGACACCACAGCACGGACGGTCGATCGGGGAGAGAGGAGACCATCGATGGAGACGCAACTGCGGTCGTTCGGATTGGGGCGGTACCTGGTGACGGTACTGGTCGCGAGCGTCGCGGTCCTCGGCGCCGGCGGTTTCCATGCCGCGCGGGCCGCCGACGCCCCAACGCTCGAACTGGTTTTCGAATCCCGGCTTTGCCCGTCGCCGCCTCCCCTTTCGGGACTCGACTGGTTCAACGGCTGCGGCTTGTCCACCTCGGCGGTGCCGGTGATCCGGGTCGCCGGTTCGCTGGGGCCGAACCGCACCTTCCCCCTGCCGATCACCACCTCGGCGGCCCTGAGCGGACAGGAACCGGGGCACTACGCGCGATTCGACCTGACGCCCGACCCGCGCACGATCACGATCCGGTACGTCGGCCACGCCGCGCTCCGGCTGCGCGCCGTGATGTGCTGGTGGAACGACGGCAAGGCGTGGGTTGCCTCCCCGTTCCGCCTCCCCCAGCAGAGCCAGACCGCTACCCTCGACTGGTCGGTGCCGGCATCGCACGGCGCGGCGCCGATCGCCGGCCTCAACTGCATCCTCCTCTTCACCACGCAACCCCAACCGTCGCTCTGAGCGGCGATCCAAGCGTCCCGTCACGGACCCGGCGCGGCGGCAATTCGGCCGCCGCGCCGGTTGCGGTCGAAACCGGGATGGGCTGGACGCGCACCGGTTCGGCACGACGCCTGTCTTAATCTGAATTTCGCGAGGCCGCTCTCTGACGCCACGACTGAAATTTATGCAATTCGCAATCCTGGCCCCGATTCCGCCGTCCCCTCGATCAACGAACGGCCCATTCTTGGCCCATTCCGGCCCATGACCGGTTGCCAACTGCGTCCGTCATTGCTTCAATGGGTTCGACCGCCCCTTGGCGCGTGGTGACGTGATCTCGCGCGGTCGGGCACCACAGCGGATCCGATCGACGACAGTGAGGAGAGAACGATGAGCGGACTTCTCAAGAAACTGTTCGGCGGCGACGACGACGCGCAGCACGTCGCGGACGATGCCGCGGCGGCTGCCGGTGGCTCTGGTGCGACCGGTCTCCTCGACCAGGCGTCCGAGTTGCTCGGCGGCAAAATCCCGGACATCGGCGAACTCCAGAAGGCGGTCGATGGGCTCTCCCAGCCGGAGCTGCAGAACGCGGCGACCTCGGCCATGCAGCAGGTCGACGGTTCCACCCGCACCGACTTCGGCAAACTGCTCCAGGGCTTTCTCAATCAGAGCGGCGGCGCGCAAGCGCCAGCCGGCGTCGCCAGCGGCGATCCGAACGCCCTCGGTCAAGCGGTCTCCGGCGTCCTAAAGGGCCAAGGCGGGCTCGGAGCGCTGGCCGGACTCTTCTCGGCCAGCGGCGGAGCCGCACCGGGCGCGGCCGGCGCCCCTGCCACGGGCGGTGTCCAGATCCAACAGGCCGGCCCGGCTCCCGCGGCCGGCGGCGCGGCCGGTGCGGCCGGTGGCCTGGACATCGGGGCGCTCCTGAGCAACCCGATGGCCAAAGCCATCCTCGCCGCCCTCATCCCCGCCATCATGAAGGCGTTTCAAGGGAAGCAGTAGGCCCAGCGGCTGGCGCGCCCACCTCTCGATCGCTAAGACGGGGCCGGCAAGTGACTGCCGGCCCCGTTGGCTTGGGAGCCGCGCCCCGGCTGCATTGCTACAATCCCTCCCCCACGACTCGAAGCTCGAAGCTCGTAGCTCCAAGCTCGCTACCCGGAGGGATTCCGTGACTCAATCCGACACGCTCAACCGCGTCCTCGCTGCCGTCGACGCCCGCGCCGGCGAAATCGTCGACTTCGCGGCCGAACTCGTCCGCCGTCCGTCGATCAACCCCGATTTGGAACCCAACCCGGACGCCGAGCGACCGGCCCAGGACTGGCTCCGCGACCGGTTCGCCGCCGACGGCGACTACGAGATCGACTACTGGTCCCTCGTCGAAAACCGGCCCAACGTCGTCGCGACCCGCAGAGGTAGTGGCGGCGGTCGCTCCCTGATCTGGTCCGCCCACACCGACGTCGTCCCGGTCACGCCCGAGCAGGCCGAGCAGTGGCAGGGCGCCGGGCCCTTCTCGGGCGAGGTTCGCGACGGTAAGCTCTGGGGCCGCGGCGCCTCCGACATGAAGGGGGCGATCGCCGCGTATGCGATGGCCGCCCGCATCCTTCACGACCTCGGCATCCGTCTCCAAGGCGACCTCATCCTCTCCCAGGCCGTCGGCGAGGAGGCCGGCCGCCGCGACATCGGCTGCAACACGGTCCTCGACCGCGGCCACCGCGCCGACTTCGCGATCTTTCCCGAGATCTCGAACTTTGCCATCCATCCGACGATCAAGGGAGAGATCTACTTCAAGCTGACCGTCCCCGGAAAATCGACCCACATCTGCAACCGCAACCTCGTCGCCCAGCCCCTCCCCTACGGCGTCGAGCGCCCCGGCGTCAGCGCCATCGACAACATGCTCAAGTACCAGCTCGCCATCCTCGACCTCGAAAAGCAGTGGAACCTCTGGCGCTCCAATCCGCACGTCCCGCCCGGCGGTATGTTCGTCAACATCAACACGATGCAGGCCGGCACCTCGCTCACCTCCGTCCCCGACAGCGCCGAAGCTACCGGCTCCCTCCTCTTCAACCCCGATCTCACCGGCGCCGAGGTGATGGCCGAACTCCGCGCCGCCCTCGACCGCGTGACCCAATCCGACTACTGGTTGCGCGACCACCCACCGTTCCTCGACCTTCCTCTCGATGCGGCCAGCGCCGCCCCCTGGCTCAAAGAACCGGTCAATCTCCCGCACGACCACCCCGCCATCGCCGTCATCCAACAGGCCATGTGCGACGTGACGGGAGAGGCGGCGCCCGTCTCCATTTCCCCATTTGTCTGCGACGCCAACTTCTGGTTCCCCCTCGGCCAACCGTGCCTCGTCTTCGGGATCGGCGATCCGACCTACGGCACCCACGGCACCAACGAATTCCTCCCGGTCGCCGACCTCGTCAAAGCCACCAAAGTCTTCGCCGCGATCACGATGGAGTGGTGCGGCGTCGACGAGTGACAAGTCGAAAGTGACAGGTGGCAAGTGGCAAGAGTGAAGGAGCGCGCTGCCAAAGCTCGAAGCCCGAAGCTCGAAGCGCGTTACTTGCCACTTGCCACTCGCCACTCGCCACGTGCCGCTCGTCGGCGGTACCATTCCCGTATCCGGCCGGCCGTGATCAACCGGAGCGGCGAGTGATGACCACCAAGACTCCCCCGCCTCGAACCGAATGGCAACGCGGTACCGGTGCGATCGCTGCGAACGGCGACTCTGCGCAGGAGTTGGTCGCCGAACTCGCTCGCCTGCGCGAGCGATTCGTCGCCTACGAACGGCTCGACCACCAACTCGACGAGATGGTGACCGGTCTCACCGACCTGCTCCGCGGCGCGACCGAGCTGCGCCGTCGTACCAACCAGGACATCGCCGCCGCCATCGCCCGCTGCGAAGCATTGATTGCCGACGACCGCGCCCACCATCGCGACACCCTTTCGTCGCTCCTGGCCGATCTCGACACCGCCCAACGCCGCACCGCCGCCGTCACCGCGGCGGTCGCCAACCTGAAGGACGAACTCGCCGACATTGCGCACCGTTTGCCCGAATCCCACCACCCAACCGCTGGTCCGCCTACCGCCTACCGCCTACCGCCTTCCGCCCCGACGTCGCTGGCGCTCGCGATCCGGGGCGTTCCGAGTGTCGCCGCGGCGCTGACGCTCCAGCGCTTCATCACCGGGCTGCGGCCGGTCACGGCGATCCAAACGCGCGAATTCGCCGCCGGCGAACTCCGCCTGCACCTCGACCTGACCGGACCGTTCGCCGTCGCCGACCTCGCGGCATTCCCCGACGGTTCGCTCGAGGTGGTCGAGGAGCGAGCGGACCGATTGGTACTCCACTACGCCCCATCGGCGGTCACCTGATCCCCCAAACGGGTCATCGTGACTTCCGGGCTATCCATCGATCTCCCCGCATCCGTCCGCGTCGTCTAACGTGGTACTCGGCAACACAACGCCCCGACCGTGGCGTGGAGACGACGGATTTCGGCCAGCGGTTGGGGTTCGAGAGGCGGCACGACATCCGCCTCCCACAGAGTTCGGCGCCCGGCAGAAGCAGCGCTCGCCGCGCGCGATCGACGGAGGAACCGATGGATCAGTACGACGGAAGCCGCGGAGCGGGGCAGGCGCCGGCGAAGGATTTCCTGGCGCTCACGCACGGGCAAGAGTGGGTGAACTTCTACGAGTCGTTCGACAAACTCGTCCAGGATCACCTCTCACGCTCCTCAGAGCTCCTCCGCCGGGCGATGTCCTTGCCGGAAGTCGCCGACCGTGAAGTCGCCCAGGTCCGCGCCGAGATGGAGGGCAAGCTCGCCGCCGAGCGCGAGCGCAGCCACGACCTGCTCAGCAAGCTCCGCGACGAGATTTCGACGAGTCACACCCGCGTCACCGCCCTCGCCAACGACGTGCAGAACGTCGCCGCCGATCTCGCGACGCTCAGTTCTCGCGTCGCCGACGCCCTCGCCTCGCTCGATCGGCCGGCCACCGCGCTGGCCGCCGAATCGCCGGCACCGATGCTGGAAGAGACGGTCCCCGCTGCCCCCGCGCTCAACGGCGCCGCCGAGTGGAGCGAGACCGCGCCCGAGGCGTGGGCCGCGGCCGAGCACGTCGACGATGCGACAAGCGATGCCGAACCGGCGGTCGAGGCGGTTGCGGAGGCGGCTCCCGAGGCAGATGCCGAGGTCGCTGCCGAGGAGCCGACGGTCGAACCCGAACCGCTGGTTGCGCGGTGGTCGGTCGACACGGCGGAAGAGGCAGACGAGATTCCGGCCCGGTTCGACGCGGAAACCGGTGTCGACCTGACCGCGTTGGCGGAGGCCGAGTCCGAGAAGACCGCCGAGGAGCCGGCAGACGATCAAGCAGAGGCGCCGGTCACCGGGACGCTCGAAGGCGACCCGGTTGGGGTCGGTGCCGATCGGCCACGCCCCCACTGGCTGTCGGTGACCCGGATCGGCTCTCGCCCGTAACGGCGGTTCCCGATTGCGCAACGGCACGGCCCCGGTCAGACGACCGGGGCCTTTTTGTCCTCAGGCGCGCGGGTTCATCTCAGCCGAACCACGGGGTTGCGGAGCGAACCGATGCCGTCGATCGCGATCTCGACGTCGTCGCCGTCTTCGAGCGTGAACTCCGACGGGGGAATGATGCCGGTCCCGGTCATCAGCACGACGCCGGCCGGAAACTCGTTGTAGCGGCGCAGGTAGCCGACCAAGTCGTCGAACGTCCGGTGGATCTGCGACGTCGAAGTGTCGCCGTCGAACAGCACCTCACCCTTCCGGCGGATGACGAGCCGGATCGTCCGATTCTTGATGTCGCCGGTTTCCCAGGCGAGCGCGATCACCGGACCGAGGGCGGCGCATTTGCTGTAGAACTTGGCCTGCGGCAGATAGAGCGGGTTTTCTCCCTCGATGCTGCGCGAGGAAACGTCGTTCCCGATCGTGTACCCGACGATCTCGCCGTCCCGGTTAACGACCAACGCCAGTTCTGGTTCGGGCACGTCCCAGGTCGAATCGCCGCGGATGGCGATCGCCTCGCCGGGACCGGAGACGCGACTGGGCGTCGCCTTGAAAAAGATCTCCGGCCGCTCCGCCTCGTAGACGAGGTCGTAGGCGCTCTTCGCCGCGGTCGATTCTTCCATCCGCGCATCCCGGCTGCGGAGATACGTCACCCCGGCCGCCCACACCTCCTGGCGATCGACGGGCGCGGCCAGCGTCACCGCGTCGAGCGGAATACCGTCCCCCGCACCCGATCTCGCCGCGTCGAGTCGCGCCCGCAAATCGGCCGCCGGCATCGACAGCACGTCGGCGAGTGTCGCCGGGCCACCGGCGGCGGCGATATCGAGCACGTGGTCGGCGTCGATCAGACCAAGGCGTGGTGTCGATGCATCGGCGGTTCGGTAGAGGCAAAGCGGCACGTCGTCATCCTCCCGCGGCGCTTGGCCGCATCGTCGTGATGTCCGAAGTGGGGGCGCGAGCTTCGGCTGTCGATGATCCGGGGCATTGGCGGGATCGCGATGATCAGTCGGCAAACGCGCGCTGATCGATCCCTACCATGAGCAAAAGCGCTTCACCGGACGCGACGTGCCGAATGTCGCCGCCGACGTCTTCGACTGAGAGGTCCAGGTCATCGGCGTAGGACGAGCCGTTCGCTTCGATCAAGGCTTGAGCAACGGCCAGTGCTTCCTCTCGCGTGTCGTATGTCCCCAGGCTGTTGCCCGTGTCGACATCCCAGAGGCTGTAAAACGATTCTGCGGCCGCTATCGTAGCGGCGGGACCCTGGAGATCGGCTGGATGTGGATCACGCATTGCAGCAACTCCCCCGGAATGCCCCAAACCGTGTGATGACCTTCGCTGGCCGTGGTTCTGAGAACGTGGAATCTGCCGTCATCGGGCAACTTGACCGCGGCGACAAACGCGCCGAGCCTCGGGTTTCGCGACGCGCTCCGTTCCGCTTGCTGGACCGTTTCATACATCGACAGCCCATCCCAGAGCCAGTGGAGATCGGGTGGCAGGTTTTGGGGTATCGGCTTGCCCTTTGCCGCATTCGACGTGAAATCCTCGACGGTGGCCACGACTGCCCTAACGATACGATAGAGCAGCCAGCTCACCGATCATGCTTTCCTGGCCGCCGATCCGCGGCGTCAGGGTCATCGTCCCGGAGACCTACTTTACCAGGTTCCCGCTGCGATCCGAACGTGCCGAGAGGGTGACGAGACGTTCCGCGATGAGTTCCGAGAGGTGCATCACCTTCAGCGGGCGGCCCGTCGCGTCGCAGCCCCCGCGCAGGTGCATGATGCAGCCCTGGTTGTCGGTGACGAGGATCGGGGCGCCGGTCGCCTGGGCGTTGTCGAGTTTGCGGTTCATCAGGCGTTCGGAGATCGCGGGATAGTCGAATCCGAAGGAACCACCGAACCCGCAGCAGAGGGTGTTCTCTGCCAACTCCCGGAGCTCGCAACCGAGCACGTCGCGCAGGAGCCGGCGCGGTTCCTCGCGCAGTCCGAGCGCGTTCGCGCCCTGGCAGGAATCGTGGTAGGTGACGGTAAGCCGTTCGTCGCCGGCCAGACTCCCCGCGGGCAGTCGGGCAATTCGGTCGAGGAACGAGGTGAAGTCCATCACCCGGCCGGCGAGCGCGTCGGCGCGCCGTTTCCAGCCCGGTTCGTGTCGGAACAGGTGCTCGTAATCCTGCGTCAGCGTCGCCACGCAACTGGCGCTGCCCGAGACGACGAAATCGACGTCGATCAGCTCCAGGGTCTTCTCCAGCGCCTGGATCGTTTGGCGCGCCATCGCCTTCGCATGCCGGTCGTCGCCGCTGTTGTTGGCCGGGAGTCCGCAGCAGTGAAGATTGGATGGGACGATGACCCGCGCCCCGAGGGCTCTGAGCACCTCGGCGATGGCCTCCCCTTGCTCGGGGAAGAGGCGATCGGTCAGGCAGCCAGGGAAGACGGCCACGATCTTCCCGGCCGCACCGTTCGGCACGATTGGAGTTCTGGGCGCTTCCGCAGTCGCGGTGACCCGGTCGCGAAGCGGCTGCCGCGCCAGCGCCGGCATGCTGCGCCAGCGCGTCTGCGTCTTCAGGATCGGGACGTGGCGGCCGCGCACGAACCGGTCGCGTTGCAACGGTCGCTGGGCGCGGCTGCCGACGCGTGTGGCCAGGTCGAAGGCGCGTGGCCGGGCGTAGACGTTGAGGACGACGCGCTTCGCGAGCGGGAGACCTTTTCTGGCGACAACCATCTTGCGCACGTCGAGGATCTGGCGGGGGAGCGGGATGCTCGCGGGGCAGACGGTCTCGCAGGCGTTGCAGGAGAGGCAGAGACTCTGCGGTTTGGCGATCGCGTCGAGACCGTGGTGGAACTGCGTCACCACCAGCCCGATCGCGCCGGTGTAGATGTGCCCGAAGACGTGCCCGCTCACCTCGCGGTAGGGCGGGCAGACGTTGGCGCAGGCGCCGCAGCGGATGCAATGGAGCGCCTCGACGAATTCTGGTTTGGCCCGCATCGCCCGGCGGCCGTTGTCGACGAGGACGATGTGCATCTCGTGACCCGGTGTCGGGCCGGTGATGAAGGTCGTGTAGACGGAGATGCGCTGCCCGGTCGCGCTCCGGCCGAGGATGCGGATCTGGGTGACGACGTCGTCGAAGGTCGGGATCAGTTTCTCGATACCGGCGAGGACGATGTGGACGGGTGGGACCGACGACGAGAGGCGACCGTTGCCCTCGTTGGTCACCATCATCACGGTGCCGGTTTCGGCGATCAGCGCGTTGGCGCCCGTCATGCCGATGCCGGCGGCGAAGAAAACGGGTCGCAGATCGTCCCGGATCGCGTGGACCTGCTCGTCGATGTCCGTCAGCGAAACCGGACGGTCGAGCACGCGGTTGAGCAGCGTGCCGACCTCCTCGCGCCCCATGTGGAGGGCGGGACCGACGATGTGGCTCGGTCGCTCACCCCCCTTCTGGACGATCCACTCGCCGAGGTCGGTCTCGACGACGTCGATCCCGCAGGCGGCCATCCGGTGGTTGAGATCGACTTCCTCGCTGACCATCGACTTCGATTTCGCGATCAGCTTCGCCCCGTGCCGCTGGCATATCTCGCGGACGATGCGATTGACGGCGTCGGCGTCGTCGGCGTAGTGGATGGTGGCGCCCGCCTTTTCCGCCATCGAGGCGAATTGGGAGAGGTAGCGATCAAGATCCTCCGTGACGCGCGTCTTGGCCGCTTTCAGCTTGGCGCGCAATGCCTCGAATTCGATCTCCTCCATCGACCGGTTGCGGTTGCCGCGCCAGGTCTGTTGGAACCGGGTGATGTTGCGGGCGAGCTTGGGATTGCCGATGGCGCGCTCGTACCGCTCCTGGAACGTCGTTTGCGGTTGCCCGTGCGGATCGTGGTCGAGGACTTCGCGTGCTTCCTCGGCGGGTGATGCAACCGACACAATCTGAAACTCCTCGCGATCATGCCCGGCCGTGCAACCCGCGGTATGTTCGCGTGAACAGGCGTCGCCAAGCCCGCTAGCTCAGCTCATCGACCAGCAGGACGAAGACCCGCTCCGGCCCTTGCACGCCGAGCGACAAGGAGAGCTCGATGTCT
>DATBFX010000217.1:0-9133 GCA_036558305.1 Thermomicrobiales bacterium
TGTCACCCCGTCACGCCTTAGCTTGATGCCTATGGGGAGGGACCTGTGCCCTCCCGTGGTCCTCCGGACCACAACCGAGAGTGGCGCTAACGGCCAACCGCCTGCGGCCGACGGGAGGCCATCGGTCCGATTGACAGCCAACCGACCATCTCGTTAGCATGCCGCGTCCGTCGACCGCTGAACGGCACCGCACCGATCGATCCAAAGGAGCATCATGCCGACCGCCGCCGCAATCTTTCAGCGCGACCTCGACGACCTCGTCTCGCTCAGCGCCGAGTGCCGGCGCCTCATCGTCGAGTCGATCCATCGGGCCGGCGCGGGCCACCTCGGCGGACCGCTCTCCGCGACCGATCTCCTCGTCAATCTCTACTTCGACGTCCTCAACCTCGATCCGGCGCGGCCCCACTGGGAGCAGCGCGACCGCTTCATCCTCAGCAAAGGCCACTCCTCGATCGCCCTCTACGTCGTCCTCGCGCTTCGCGGTTTCCTCCCGGTCGAGGAACTGAAGACGTTCGACCAGATCGATTCCCGCCTCCAGGGTCACCCCTGCATGAAGTGCTTGCCCGGCGTCGACATGTCGACCGGCTCGCTCGGTCAGGGCCTCTCCCCGGGCGTCGGTATGGCGATGGGTGGCCGCCTGCGTGGGTGGCCGTTCCACACCTGGGTCATGCTCGGCGACGGCGAGATCCAGGAGGGGCAGGTCTGGGAGGCCTGCTTCGCCGCCGCCCGCTATGGATTGGACAACCTGACCGCGATCCTCGACTACAACCGGTTGCCGCAATTCGGGTGGCCGGACAGCCACGGCTTCACCCGCGACCGCCCGATCGACGACCCTGCCGCCAAGTTCCGCGCCTTCGGCTGGCACGCCCTCGAATGCGATGGCCACGACCACGCCGACATCCGCCGGGCCTTCCAGACCGCCCTGGCGACCAAGGGGCGCCCGACCTGCGTCGTCGCCCACACGATCAAGGGTAAGGGCGTCTCCTTTATGGAGGGCGACTTCAACTGGCACGCCAAAGTCCCGACCGATGCCCAACTCGCCGAGGCGGTTGCCGAACTCGCCCTCTCAAGCAATGGACGCGACGAACGATGACAACCGCAACCGCAACCGTCACCCCCACGACTCCGATCCAGGACGCACCTCAGGTCGCGATGCGCGAGGCCTGGGGTAACGCCCTCGTCGAGTTGGCCGCCGACTACCCCGACCTGATCGTCCTCGACGGCGATCTTGCCAACTCGACGCGCGCCGACATCTTCGCCGCGGCCTGCCCCGACCGCTTCTTCGAAATGGGGATCGCCGAGCAAAACCTGATCGGCGCCGCCGCCGGTCTCGCCACCCTCGGTTTCGTCCCCTGGATCAGCACCTTCGCCGCCTTCGTCGCCAAACGCGACCTCGACCAGATCCGCGTCGTCGTCGCCCAACCCCACCTCAACGTCAAACTCTGCGGCAGCTACAGCGGCATCCTCACCGGCAAGACCGGCAAGACCCACCAATCGGTCGAAGACCTCGCCGTCTTCCGCGCCATGCCCGGCGTCGTCACCATCGTCCCCGCCGACGCCAACGAACTGCGCGCCGCGATGCGCACGATGATGGACACGCCCGGCCCGATGTACCTCCGCCTTACCCGCGATCCCAGCCCGGTCGTCTTCCCCCACGACCACCGATTCGAGATTGGGCGCGGCCATCTCCTCCGCGACGGCACCGACGTCGGCATCGTCAGCACCGGAGTCCAAACCGTCCGCGCCCTCGAAGCCGCCGATCAGCTCGCGACGCGTGGCGTCTCCGCCGCCGTCCTCCACCTGCCGACGATCAAACCGCTCGACGTCGCCGCGGTCGTCGCGCTCGCCGAGCGCACCGGCGCCCTCGTCACGGCCGAGGACCATTCGATCATCGGCGGCCTCGGCGGCGCCGTCGCCGAGACGCTGGCCGAACGGCGCCCGACCCCGATTCGCCGCATCGGTTGGCCCGACATTTACGGCGAATCCGGTCCGAACGACGCCCTGCTCGAAAAATACGGCCTCGCTCCCCACCACATCGCCGAAGCCGCCATCGCCCTCCTTTCCCGACGTCCGTAGGCGTAGGGAGTGCCGTGCCCTTCTCGTCCGCGCGCACCGACCATTGGGAGGACCATGACCGACCGCATCAAGATCGCCCTCATCGGCGCCGGACGCATCGGCCGCCGCCATGCGCTGACCCTCGCCTCGCTCATCCCGCAGGCCGAACTCGCCGTCGTCTGCGACACGATGGAAGGCTCAGCGAAGGCCGCTGCCGAAGCAAACCGCATCGACAAGTGGACCACCGACGCCGAAGCGGTGATCGCCGATCCATCGATTCGTGCCATCGTCGTCGCCTCGTCCACCGACAGCCACGCCCCCCTCATCACCGCCGCCGCCCGCGCCGGCAAGGACGTCTTCTGCGAAAAGCCGATCGCCCTCGATCTCGCCGCCACCGATGCCGCCCTCGACGCCGTCGCCAAGGCCGGTGTTCGCCTCCAGATCGGTTTCCAGCGCCGGTACGACAAGGGTTTCCGACGGGCCAAAAACATGATCGCGACCGGCGAACTCGGCCGCATCGAGTCGATCCGCGACACGATGCGCGATCCCGGTCCGCCGCCGCGCGACTACCTCGCTACCTGCGGCGGTCTCTACCGCGACATGACCATCCACAACTTCGACAACGTCCGCTGGCTGATGGGCGACGAGGTCACCGAGGTCTTCGCCGTCGCCACCGCCGTCGTCGATCCGATGTTCGCCGAATTCGGCGACGTCGACACCAGCATCGTCACCCTCCGCTTCGCGGGCGGCGGTATCGCCGTCATCGACAACTCCCGCCGCGCCGGTTTCGGCTACGACGTGCGCACCGAAATCTTCGGCTCGAACGGCGCCCTCTTCGTCGGCTACTCCCGCGACACGCCGATCCTCCACCTCACCAAAGCCGGCGTCACCAGCGATCACGTTCACTGGTTCCTCGAACGCTTCGACCAGGCTTACGTCGACGAACTTCGCGACTTCGTCGATTGCATCGTCCACGACAGGCAACCCGCCGTGACCGGCGACGACGGCCGCGCCGCGATGGCCCTCGCCTACGCCTGCGAAGCCTCGCTCAAGGAAAACCGGCCCGTCGCCATGGATCGCTTCGCCCGAAAGGCCGTCTCATGACCTCCGCGGCAGACCTCTTGCTCAAGTCGAACCGGCTCGATGCCGCGTCCGGTGCGCTCATCACCGTCACCCCTGAGAGCGCGGCCTGGGAGTACACCGGGCTCCACGTCCAGGCGCTCTCGCCCGGCGAACGCTGGTCGAGCACTACCGGTTCCGACGAAGTCGCTCTTGTCACCCTCGGCGGTCGCTGCCGCGTTTTTGCCCTCGGTCAAACCTGGGGGATCGGCGAGCGCGAAAACGTCTTTGCCGGCAAACCGTGGGCGGTCTATCTCCCACAACACACGGACTACGAGATCACCGCCCTGACAATGCTCGAACTCGCCGTCTGCGCAACCCGCGCCGACGTCGCGCATCCACCGAAGCTGATCACCCCCGATGACGTCGAAGTTGAGATACGCGGTGCCGGCAACGCCGCCCGCCAGATCAACCACATCGTCAAACCCGAGTTCCCCGCCCACCGCCTCCTCGTCGTCGAGGTCTTCACCCCGAGCGGCAACTGGTCGAGCTACCCGCCCCACAAGCACGACGTCAGCAACCTTCCGGCCGAAGCCGACCTCGAAGAGATCTACTACTACCGGATCAACCCGCCCGACGGTTTCGCCCTCCAGCGTCTCTACACCGCCGACGGCCGGATCGACCACGCCTACGTCGTCCGCGACGGCGATCTCCTCCTCGTCCCCGAGGGCTACCACGTCTTCGCCGTCCCCCAGGGCTACACCGGGTACTATCTGAACATCCTCGCCGGCAACGAACCGATCCGCACCATGCAACCGATCGACGATCCCGCCTACGCCTGGGTCCGCAAGACCTGGACACCCGAGCAAAACGAAGGGGCGACCTCGTGGCGCGGCATCGACCGTCGCGTCAACCGCGGTGCCGGCGTCCGCGACTGACGTCCGGCGATTGGAGGGGTAGATGGACACCGTTCGCATGACCATGGCCCAGGCCGTCGTGCGTTTCCTCGCCAACCAGTACGTCTCCCGCGACGGCCAGGAGCAGCGCCTCTTCGCCGGCATGTGGGGCATCTTCGGCCACGGCAACGTCACCGGTCTCGGCCAGGCCCTCGAAGAGGTCGGCGCAGACCTTCCCTACTACCGCCCCCAAAACGAGCAGGCGATGGTCCACGCCTCCATCGCCTACGCCAAGATGAAAAACCGGCTCCAAACGTTCGCGTGCACGTCGTCGGTGGGTCCCGGCGCGACGAACATGGTCACCGGCGCCGCCACCGCCACCGTCAACCGGCTCCCGGTCCTCCTCCTCCCCGGCGACACTTTCGCGAACCGACTCCCGCATCCCGTCCTGCAGCAACTCGAAAACCCGGCGAGTCAGGACTTGAGCGTCAACGACTGCTTTCGCCCCGTTTCCAAATTCTGGGATCGCATCAACCGCCCCGAACAACTCCTCTCCAGTCTCCCAGAAGCGATCCGCATCCTCACGGACCCCGCCGAAACCGGTGCCGTCACCCTCGCCATGCCCGAGGACACCCAGACCGAGTCTTACGACTACCCCGCCCGCTTCTTCGACAAGCACGTCCACCGCGTCGTCCGCGCCGTCGCCCCCGCCGGCGAAATCCGCCTCGCCGCCGACCTCATTGCAGCCGCCCAGCGCCCCCTGATCATCGCCGGCGGCGGCGTCATCTACAGCGAAGCGACCGCCGCCCTCTCCGACTTCGCCGACACGCTCGGCATCCCCGTCTGCGAGACCCAGGCGGGCAAAGGAGCCCTCCCCTGGTCCCATCCGTGGAACGTCGGCCCCGTCGGGTCCAACGGCGGTCTCGCCGCCAATCGCCTTGCCGCCGCCGCCGACCTCGTCATCGCCGTCGGTACCCGCCTCTCCGACTTCACCACCGCCTCTCGCACTGCCTTCCAGAACCCCGACGTTCGCTTCCTCAGCATCAACGTCTCCGCCCTCGACGCACACAAAGCCGGCGCCTTTCCCCTCGTTTGCGACGCCCGCGAAGGTCTCACTTCCCTCCTTGCCGCCCTTCGCGATCGCGACCACCGCACCGACGCTGCCTACGGCGATCACGTCGAAACGCTCAATGCCGAATGGAACCGCGCCGTCGACCGCATCCGCGCCGTCGAGACCCCGGAATCACTCACCCAGGCAAACGTGATCGGCATCGTCAACGAGGCCGGCGCTCCCCGCGACGTCGTCGTCTGCGCCGCCGGCGGTCTTCCCGGCGATCTCCTCAAACTCTGGCGGCCGGTCGACCCCAAGAGCTACCACCTGGAGTACGGCTACTCGTGCATGGGCTACGAGATCGCCGGCGGTCTCGGCGCCAAGATGGCCGACCCCTCTCGCGAGGTCTACGTCATGGTCGGCGACGGTAGCTACCTGATGCTCCACACCGAGATCGTCACCTCGATCCAGGAGGGCTACAAACTGACCATCGTCGTCACCGACAACGGCGGTTTCCAATGCATCCGCGGACTCCAGATGTCCGCCGGTTCGCCCTCCTTCGGCAACGAGCTCCGCTACCGCGACCGTCGCACCAACCGCCTCGAAGGCGACTACCTCCCGATCGACTTCGCCCGCAACGCCGAAAGCCTCGGCGCCGTCGCCTACCGCGCCACCTCCGAATCCGATCTCCGCTCCGCCCTCGACCGCGCCCGCGCCGAAACCCGCACCGTCGTCATCCACGTCCCGATCCAGAAAGACGCCCGCGTCCCCGGTTTCGAAAGCTGGTGGGACGTCCCCGTCGCCGAAGTTTCGGCCGAACCCGGCGTCCAATCCGCCCTCGCCTCCTACGAACAAGCCCGCAGCCGCCAGCGCTACCTTTATTAGCTATTAGCTCGTCCAACCACGGCTGCACTCGCAACCGTCCGTGCTAACCCCGAAGGGGTTTCGTTGCCTCAGCCCAGGGTTTCAACCCTGGGATTGGCACACCCAGGATAATGTCCCATGCCCGAACTCGGCATCGGCATCATCGGACTCGGCCGCATGGGCTGGCTCCACGCCGAACACCTCAAGGGCGCCGTCCGCGGCGCCCGTCTCATCGCCGCCGCCGTCGACGAAACCCACCGCCGCCAACTCGAAGCATCCGGCGACGCCCCCTGCCCCCTCGTCGCCGACGTCGACGCCCTCGTGGCCGACCCCCGCATCGACGCCGTCGTCGTCATCTCCCCCACCAGTCTCCACCACGAGCACATCCAACTCGCCGCCGCCCACGGCAAGGCGATCTTCACCGAGAAACCCCTCGCCGACTCCGTTGATCGCTCACTCGAGACCGCCGGCGCTGTCCGCCGCGCCGCCGTCCCCTTCCAAATCGGTTTTCAACGCCGCTTCGATCCGGGCTACGCCCGCGCCAAGGAACTCATCGACGGCGGCGCCATCGGTACCGTCGAGATGTTCCGCGGTCTCACCTGCGACCGCATCCCGCCGGTGTCCTACCTCCGCACCAGCGGCGGTCTTTTCTGGGACCTCGGCATCCACGACTTCGATGCCGCCCGGTTCTTGATGAACGACGACGTCGTCGAAGTCACCGCGACCGGCACCATCCTCGTCGAGCCCGAGCTCGCCGACTTCGACGACGTCGACCACGGCGTCGTCGTGCTCCGCTTCCGTCGCGGTGGCATCGGCGTCGTCCAGAATGCCTGGCGCGCCCCCTACGGCTACGACATCCGCGCCGAAGTCCACGGCTCCCTCGGCAAAGTCGTCACCGACCTCGACGAACGCGTCCCCACCCGGCTCTACGGCCCAAGCGGCTTCGCCTCGGAGCGCCACTTCCTCTTCGTCGAACGCTTCGCCGACGCCTACCGCCTCGAACTCCAGGCCTTCGTCGACGCCGTGCTCGCCGGCCGCGCTCCGACTCCCGGCATCGACGACGCCGTCCAGGCCGTCCTCATCTCGGACGCCGCCACCCGCAGTCGTCGCACCGCCAAACCCATCACTCTGGCGTCCATCTCCCAAACTCGAACATCCTGAGCGAAGCGAAGGACCTCCCTTCGCCCCGGTCGCGGTTCGAACCCAGTCGGCCCAGCTTCAGGGCGCAATCTGGACTTCAGCCAGATACCCAATCACTGCCACCCCCTCGGGATTCACGAACGTGAACCGGACGTAGCGCCCGTCAACCTCCGTCTCGACATGCTGCCAATCCCCCGGCGAGAAGTCGGACACCGTCGCCACCGTCACCCAATCCTTTCGGTCCAACGACACCTCGACGGTCATCACCACCCCCGGCACGGCCTCGGATACCAACCATCGGATCTCGCCGATCGACCGTGTTCGTCCGAGATCGAACCAGACGAACGCCCGGTCCGGCGCCTCCGCCGAGTCGGTCACCCATGCCGTCGCCGGATCGCCGTCGACCGCCGCCCGGCTATTGCCCGAATTGGCGCTTCTGCCCCCGCGCACGATGCGGTAGGTTGTCGACTCCGCGGCGCCCTCGTCAACACCGTCATGAGCCGACAGCGCAACCGTCGTCGCGGTCTTCGTCGGAGTCCGTGTCCGCGTCGGAATCCGCGTCGGCACTCGTATCGGCGTCCTCGTCTTGGTCGGTGTGCGCGTCGGCGTGCGCGTCTTAGTCGGCGTCCGCGTCGCCGTGTTGAGCGATTTGTTTGCCAAGGGCGTTCTCGTCCGCGTCGGATGTCGGCGCGGCGTCGGCGATTTCGTCGGCGTCCGCGTCTTCGTCGGGGTCCTCGTCACCGTCGGCGTCCGTGTCGGCGTCCGCGTC
This sequence comes from Thermomicrobiales bacterium, assembly GCA_036558305.1. Taxonomy (GTDB): domain Bacteria; phylum Chloroflexota; class Chloroflexia; order Thermomicrobiales; family UBA6265; genus DATBFX01. The sequence goes on from DATBFX010000217.1 coordinate 7,835, forward strand.
TTGGTCGGTGTGCGGGTTGCCGTCGGCGTTCTCGTCCGCGTCGGCGTTCGCGTCGGCGTCGAGGTTCGCGTCGCGGTCGCGGTGTTTGTCGGCGTTCTCGTTGCCGTATTCGTCGCCGTCGGCGTCGGCGTCGCGGTCGGCGGCACACTGGTGTTCGTCGGCGTGTTGGACGCGGTCGGCGTATCGCTGGGTGTCGGCGTGTCGCTTGGGATCGCGGTGTTGGTTGCCGTAACGGTCGGTGTTGCCGTCTTCGTCGGCGTTCTGGTCACGGTGGCCGTGCGCGTTGGCGTCAAGGTCTTCGTCGCCTCGGGCGTCACAAGCGACGGATCGGCCACGTTCACGATGCCCTCGTCGATGCCGTCCGTATCTCCCGGCATCGACCAGTCCTCGCGCTGCGCGATCAAGCCGGCTCGTACCTGCGCCGGCGACGCTCCCGGATGTGCGGCGATGTACAACGCCGCCGCACCGGCGACGTGGGGCGACGCCATGCTCGTGCCGCTCGACGTACCGTATCCAGATCGACTTCCGTAATCGAGCGGGAATGTCGAGTAAATACCGACGCCTGGTGCCGCAAGGTCGACGTCCGCCCCATAATTGCTGAAACTGGCGATATGGTCATCGCTGCCGCCATCCAGTCCGCCCGATTTCCCGTCCGTATCGTTCAACGCGGAAACGGTGATCACTTCGTCGTAGGCGGCCGGGATGAATGTTGACGCATTTTGCGGTTGGCCTAGCGAATTGCCGTTGCCGGCCGCCACCACGTACGTCACACCGGCCGCGACCGAGGAACAGATCGCGGTGTGGAGCGCATCGCCGTCGCTATGCCCGCAGTTCCCATCGTCGCTCCCACCGCCGCCAAGGCTCATGTTCGCGACCTTGATCGTCCCCGCGTGGGCGGTAACCCAGTCGATCCCACAAATCACATCGGACCATGAACCACTGCCGGACGAATCCAATACTTTCACCGCCCAAAGTCGAACACCGGGAGCGACTCCCACGACCCCAATCCCGTTGTCGAGGGCGCCGATCGTTCCGGCAACGTGCGTTCCGTGGTGGTTGTCATCGTCGTAACTCGTCTTGCCGTCGCCAGAAACGCAATCGACTCCCCCGGCCACGTTGAGATCGGGATGCGAAATGTCGATCCCCGTGTCGATCACTGCCACGTCGAGGTTGACTCGCGTGTCGGTCCCATCGATCGCCGCAATCGGATTGAGGTCGGCGTCGATGCGGTCGATGCCCAACGGGAGGGTTTGAGCCGTCGCCGTCACGTGCCCATCAGGAACGATGAACCGGACGAAG
>DATBFX010000218.1:0-4499 GCA_036558305.1 Thermomicrobiales bacterium
GACCGCGCGCCACGACGGGGCGGTGATCCGGTTGCGAAGGGCGACGAAGAGGAGGCCCAGCAGGAACATCGAGCCGTAGATCGCCGCGCAGCGCTGGCAGCAGGCCATCTTCTGACCGAAGACGGAAAAACTCCGGTCCGGCCGCTGGTGGCAAAACAGACCGTCGAACCGGTAGATCGGTCGCGCCAGACCCCGATGCCCCGCCGCGGCGAGTGCCGGGGCGAGAAAGAGTTGCACGACATAAACGAACAAAAAGCTGTTGACGAAGAGGAGCCAGTGCCGGGCGAAGCCATAGACGACCCGGTTCAGCCCGATGACGACGCGGACGGTCCGCGCGCCGTGCGTCGTCGCGGGACGGGTGCGGGCCCGCGCCTGGACCTGCTGGATCGCCTGCTCGACGACCGATTCCCCGCACCCCGAACAGGCCTCGCTGGATTGCATCCGGGAACTCCCGTCTCCGCGCGCCGGACACTCCGGCGCGACGCCACTCGCAATCTATCGACCCCCGCGCGCCGCGGACAATCACCCGATGGTCGGACCCGACCGGCGATCGGTGGCGGCACCTTTCCGCCACGTGCGAAGATCGCCGCAAACGGCGGTCGCGACCACCAGGAAGCCGGAGGGGAGCATGGCACGAATCGAAGGCGTCGATCCGAACGAGGTCGACGAGCCGATCGCGGCGGTCCTGCGGTCGCAGGCGCGGAAGTGGGGCCGCCCGCTGCTGAATCACCTCCTGTATGCCCGCCGGCCCTCGATTTTCCGGGGCGTGCGCGGCATGTGGGGCGGGCTCGACGCCTCCGGGTTGCTCGACCCCAAACTCGCCGCCCTCGTCAACCTCCGCGTCGCCTCGCACAACCGGTGCGCGTTCTGACAGGACATCAACGCTGCCGTCGGCAGCGCATTGGGTGTCCCGACCGAGAAGATCGAGGCCCTCCCCGACTACGCGACGAGTCCCCTCTTCGACGAGGCCGAGCGCGTCGCCCTCGCCTACGCCGACGCCATGACCCTCTCCGACCGCGACGTCGACGACGACCTCTTCGCCCGCCTCCGCGCCCACTACGGCGACGACGCCATCGTTGAGCTGACCGCCACCATCGCCTGGGAAAACGCCTCCAGCACGTTCAACCGGGCGCTGCGGGTGCCGTCGCAGGGGTTGTGGAAGCGAACGCGGGAATGACGCGCCGCCAATGCTATGCTTGGCGGTCAAGAGGAGCGCACGGCCGCGATCGTTCCAACAGGCATCGACGAGCCACGGATGCTTCGGTTCGTCACCGTAATCGAAGTCATGGAGTGACGGTGATGTCCGCAGAGCGACGGGTCATCGACGTAGACGAGAGTCCCGATCTCATCCGTCTTGTCGACGAAATCCATTCAACGCAGACGCCAACGGTTCTCCGGCGAAAGGGCCAGGATGTGGCAGTGGTCGCGCCGATGACATCGTCGACCCTGGGGCGTCGCCGTCGTACCGATCCCGACAGGTTGCGAGAGGCGCTGAGAGCGACGGCAGGTGGATGGCGCGGCTTGGTGGATACCGATCAGTTAATCAAGGACATCTACGACGACCGCAACCTCCCGGAACGTCCACTCCCTGATCTGTGATATACCTCATCGACTCGGATTGGATCATCGACCACTTGGCCGGCCGCCCAGACGCGGTAGCCTTACTGCAACGCCTTGCGGGCGACGGTTTCGCCATCAGCATCGTCACATACGTCGAGGCATATGCGGGAATCTATGGCGGGCGGGATCCGGCGGCCAGCGAGGGACTGTTTAGGAGGTTGATCGCGGACGTGCCAGTCTTGCCGATCTCCCGCGTCGTCGGCCGACGGGCGGCAAGGGAGAGAAACCTCTTGCGCGCTCAAGGGCGACCGTTGCCACTCGCCGATGTCCTCATCGCCGCCACCGCCATCCACCACGACCTGGCACTGGTGACGCGCAACCTGCACCATTACGAGCGCATCCCTATGCTCAAGCTGTATCGAGATCCAGCGACACCCTCTACGACGCCATCGTTGAGCTGACCGCCACCATCGCCTGGGAAAACGCCTCCAGCACGTTCAACCGGGCGCTGCGGGTGCCGTCGCTGGGGTTGTGGAAGCGAACGCGGGAATGACGTCGACTCGATGCTATGCTTGGTGCGCTGAGGAGCGTAGGTGTATGGCAATGCCAAGAGTTATCGACCTTGACGACGCACCGGAGTTGGCTTCACTCGCGGACGAGGTGACCGCGACACGGCGAACGATCGTGTTGAGGAAGCGGGGCAAGGATCTGGCTCTTGTGGTTCCCATCGATGACCCCTCTCGGTTCGCGCCGGGTCGCCTGAGGACACCAGAGGACTTGGAGGCGTTTCTGCGATCGGCCGGAGGGTGGCGCGGCGTTGTAGATGAAGAGTTTATGGACGAGGTCTACCGCAGCCGAAGCACGTCTTCTCGTCCTCCGGTCGACCTGTGAGACACCTCCTGGATACCGATGTTGTCGTCGATCATCTCCTCGGTAAGCCGGCCGTAACACGGGTACTCCAAGCACTCGAACCAGACGGTCTCGCCATGAGCGAGGTGACCTTCGGCGAGGTCTACGAAGGGATCTATCACGGGAGCAACCCCTCGACGGCAGAGGCAGCCTTTCTCGGGTTCTTGGCTCGCGTCGATATCCTCGACCTCTCGCTAGACATCTGGAAGCGATTTGCCAGAATACGGGGCGATTTGCGTAGCTCTGGACAATTGATCGCCGAGTTCGACATCCTCATCGCCGCCACCGCCATCCACCACGACCTGACGCTGGTGACGCGCAACCTCCGCCACTACCGGCGCATCCCCCATCTCAAGCTCTACCAGGATCCGTCGCTCACCACTTGACCCTCAGCCCACCCACGGTCACCCGCTATACTCACCAGCCGCGTCGGTGGCCCTCACCGTAACCCCTTCCGGAGGACCCAGTCCAGATGACCGCGACCGCAACCACCGCCCCGTCCACCTCTTCGATCGATCCCAGCCTGCGGACCGTCCGCGTCCGCTTCGCGCCGAGCCCGACCGGCTCGCTCCACGTCGGCGGCGGCCGGACGGTCCTCTTCAACTGGCTCTTCGCCCACGGCCAGGCCGCCCGCGCCGGCAAACCGGGCACTTTCATCCTCCGCATCGAAGACACCGACCAGAAGCGCTACGTCCCCGAGGCGGTGCAGGGCATCCTCGACATCCTGACCTGGTTCGGCATCGGTTGGGAAGAGGGCCCGGACAAGGGCGGACCGTTCGGTCCCTACACCCAGAGCGAGCGGACCGAACTCTACCGAAAGCACGCCGAGCAGTTGGTCGCCGGCGGTCACGCCTACCGCTGCTTCTGCACACCGGAGCGTCTGGCACAGGTCCGCGAAGAGCAGCGCGCCCGCGGCGAGGCGCCGGGGTACGACCGCCACTGCCGCTGGCTCCCGGTCGACGCGGTCCAGGCGAAAGTCGCGGCCGGCGAACCGCACGTCGTCCGCTTCGCGATGCCGCGCGAGGGGGAGACGCGCGTCTATGACCTGATCCGCGGCGAGATCGTCTACCAGAACGCCAACCTCGAAGACCTCATCCTCCTCAAGTCGGACGGCTACCCCACCTACCACCTCGCCAACGTCGTCGACGACCACCTGATGGAGATCACCCACATCTTGCGCGGCGACGAGTGGATCCCCACCGCCCCGCTCCACCTTCGGCTCTACGCCGCCTTCGGCTGGGAGGTGCCGATCCTCGCCCACATGCCACTCATCCTGGCGCCGGGCGGCGGCAAACTTTCCAAGCGGCACGGTTCGACGGCGATGGAGGAGTTCCGCGCCCAGGGCTACCTGCCAGAAGCCCTGATGAACTACCTCGCCCTCCTCGGTTGGAGCTACGACGCAACCACCGAGATCTTCTCGAAAGAAGATCTGCTGGAGAAGTTCACCCTGGAGCGGGTCAGTCCCTCCCCGGCCACCTTCGACTACAAGAAACTCCTCTGGTTCAACCAGCAGTTCATCAACCACATCCTGACGCTGGACGACCTGACGACGCGCGTCGTGCCTTTCCTCGCCGCCGCCGGTTTGGTCGATACGGCGGCCGCGGACCCGTCGCATCCCGACTTCGCGCGGGTCCGCGCCGCCACCGCCCTCCTCAAGGACCGGCTCGAAACGCTCGCCGAAGCCCCCGACCTGATGTCCTACTTCCTGCGCGACGACCTCGACCCCTACGACCCCGCCTTGCTGGTCCCCAAGAAGACCGAACCGGCCGCCGTCCTCGATGCCCTCGTCGCCGTTCGGCAAACCCTCGACGACCTCGACGTCGCCGACGAAGCGGAGGTCGAAACCCGCCTCCGCGCCCTGGCCGACCAGCGCGGTCTGAAACCCGGCCAACTCTTCATGCCGATCCGCGTCGCCGTCACCGGTCGCGACAAATCGCCCGGTCTGTTCGAGACCCTCCGCGTCATCGGCAACGACCGCGTCCGCACCCGCCTCACCGCCGCCGTCGCCCTCCTCCGCGACCAGACCGGTG
>DATBFX010000219.1:0-1774 GCA_036558305.1 Thermomicrobiales bacterium
CGGCGCGAACGCGAGCCAGCAACTCCCGCAGCGCGAACGGTTTGACGACGTAGTCGTCGGCGCCGAGTTCGAGACCGTCGATCTTGTCTTCCTCGGCCCCCCGTGCCGACAGGATCAAGACCGGGACGTCGGATCTGATCCGAAGCTGCCGGAGCACCTGAAACCCGCTGATCCCCGGCAGCATCAGATCGAGCAGGACGAGGTCGAGCCGCGTACCTTCGCGCTGCGCGGTCGCCAGGGCCGTTTCGCCGTCCGCCGCCAGGAGAACGCGATAGCCGGCGCGCGACAGGCTGTACGAGAGGGTGCTCAGCAGCGTCGGATCGTCTTCGACGACGAGAACGGTCGTCTCCTCCCGTCCCCCGCCGGTCGCGACGGTCGAGCCCATCTGCGCCATCGGGTCGTGCGCGGCTCCGTTGTGCGTGCCGATCTCCACGCCGGCAACGATACGCGGCCGCCGTTAACGGACGGTAAGGGCTACGTTAAATCTCGGAAAATTGGCGCGGTGGTTACCGGCCCAACTCGGTCACCGCCCGGTCCAGTTGCGGATCGGTATCGGTTCCGTCGGCAGCGGCGACGACGACGTCCGGCTGCAATCCTTGGCCCTGGATCTGGTTCTTGTTCGGGGTCAGCCAGACCGCGAAGGTGATGCGCGCGGAGGCGCCGTCGTCGAAGTCGTGGACCCGCTGCACCGAACCCTTGCCGAAGGTCTTTTCGCCGATCAGCCGAGCCCGGCCGTAATCCCTGAGCGCACCGGCGACGATCTCCGCCGCGCTGGCGGTGCCGCCGTTGACGAGAACGACCATTGGCGTGTCGAAGACTTCCGGACCGCCGCCGACGATCGGTTCGGCCGTCATCTCGGGGGCGTTCGGATCGGCGTCTTCGTAGAGGGCCACGCCTTTGTCCTTCGACACGAAGCGGCCGATCATCTCCTGGGCGCTCTGGACCCATCCGCCGCCGTTGTTCCTCAGGTCGAGCACGATCCCCGTGACGCCGTCGGCTTTTGCCCGCGTCAGGGCGTCGTCGAGTTCGGCCGTCGTCTTGTCGCCGAACAGGGTGACCTGGATGTGGGCGATGTTGGTACCAGGCACTTTGCTGTAGATCACCGCCGGCATCGGAATTTTCTTGCGGACAACCGAGACGTCGAAGGCATCGGCCACGCCCGGTCGCAGGATCGTCAACCGTACCGAGCTACCTTCCGGTCCCCGGACCAGGGCAAGCGCGGCTTGCTCGTCGACGCCCTGAAGGGAATGACCATCGGCGGCCTGGATGACGTCGCCGGCGCGCAGCCCGGCCGCTTCGGCCGGCGAACCCGGCATCGGCGCGACGATGGTGAGCACGCCGTTCGGCGACTCGACCCAAACGCCGATACCCTCGTATTCGCCGGACATCTGCTCGGCGATGGGCGCCTGCTCGACGGGGATCAGGTAACTCGAATAGCCGTCGAGCGCCTGCATCATCCCCTGCAGGGCGTGGTTTTCGAGGTCCTGAAGCCGGCTGGCCTGCTGACCGGGATCGGCGGGCCAGTCGTAGTATTCGCTCTCGATCAGACCGAGCACCTGCTTGAGTCGGGGAAACTGGTCGCCGGCGGCGGTCGTGTCCGAACTCAGGCTTCCAAGGCGGTCGCCGACGGAGGCGATCATGTCGTCGTGGAAGAGATCCCGTTCGGCGAGGACGCCGGCAGCAAAGCTGGTGACGGCGATCAGCATGCCGACGCTGATGACCAGCGTCCACTGCCAGCCATGCGACGGGGACCGCGGCTGCCGGTCCATTTCGA
>DATBFX010000220.1:0-21656 GCA_036558305.1 Thermomicrobiales bacterium
CGCCAATCTGCGCGGTCGCAACGCGCAGTGGGCTGAGCAGGCGGTGCGCGAGGCGGTCAACGTCACCGCGGATCAGGCGCTGCAACTCCACGTGATCGACTTGATCGCGCCGGACCTGCCGACGCTGCTGAGCGACATCGACGGGCGGACGGTCCAGATGGCGAACGGGACGGCGACGCTGCAGACAAAAGACGCGGCGACCCGCGAGATCGACATGACGTACGTCGAGAGTTTCCTCCAGATGCTGGCGGACCCGACGATCGCCTACCTGTTGCTCAGTCTCGGTTTGCTCGGTCTCTACGTCGAGTTGTCGCACCCCGGTGTGACCGTACCCGGTGTGGTCGGCGGGATCGCGGTCGTCCTTGGTCTGTTCGCGCTCGGGACACTGCCGGTCAACTGGGCGGGGGTGCTGTTGATCGCCCTGGCGTTCGTCCTCTTCGCGGCCGATCTCTTCTTGCCGTCGTTCGGAACGTTGACGATCGGCGGTCTCGTCAGTTTCGTCCTCGGGTCGTATCTGCTGATCGGTTCGAACGCCCCGCCGGGGTACGAGGTGGCACGACCGGTGATCTGGACACTGACGGCCTGCCTGCTGGTCTTCTCGCTCTTCCTGGCTGCCGCCGTGCTCAAGGCGCGATTACGACGGCCCGCAACCGGCAAACAGGCGATGATCGACATGGTCGGGACGGTGCGGAGCGCCCTGAAACCGAGCGGGATGGTCTTCGTCAACGGGGAGCTCTGGTCGGCGACGCTGGAAGGCAGGGGGCAAACGGAGGTCCCGGAGGGGACCCCGGTCGTGGTGACGCGCGTCGAAGGTTTGCGGCTCGTGGTGCGTCCCGCCACCGCGGCCGAGGTTGCGCGCGCGGAGCAAGCCGAACGACAAGCCGAAGTCGGCGATCGGCGCGAGGTGATTCCGGTCGTCGGCGCGCCGCTGACGAAACCGGGGACGCCGAGCCCATGAACGATCGCAACCACGGTTCGGGCGGCGGGGAACCGACCCGCCGCCGGGTACCGGGTAACCGGTATCCAGGAGTAGCGAATGGAAGCGGCCGGAATCGCATTGATCGTCGTCGTCATCTTCCTCTTGATCGTGCTCTTCGCGGCGATCAAGGTGGTCAAGGAGTACGAGCGAGGGGTGGTTTTCCGGTTGGGCCGCCTGGTTGGACCACGGGGGCCGGGGTTGATCTTGCTCATCCCCTTCATCGAGCGGATGACCAAGGTCGATCTGCGGACCGTGACGATGGACGTGCCGGCGCAAGAGGTGATCACCAAGGACAACGTCACGGTCCGCGTCAATGCGGTCGCCTATTTCCGGGTGGTCGATCCGAATTCGGCGATCGTCAACGTCGCCGACTACATCCGCGCCACCTCGCAGATCTCGCAGACGACGCTGCGGAGTGTCCTCGGGCAATCGGTCCTCGACGAGTTGTTGTCGGAACGGGAACACATCAACCAGCGGTTGCAACAGATCATCGACGAGCAGACCGAGCCCTGGGGGGTCAAAGTCAGTGTCGTCGAGGTCAGGGACGTGGAGCTCCCGCAGTCGATGCAGCGGGCGATGGCGCGGCAGGCCGAGGCGGAACGGGAGAAGCGGGCGAAGATCATCCACGCCGAAGGGGAATACCAGGCGAGTCAGCAATTGGCCGAGGCGGCGGACGTGATCAATCGCAACCCGGTGACGATCCAACTGCGCTACTTGCAGACGCTGACGGAGATCGGCGCCGAGAAGAACACGACGATCATCTTCCCGTTGCCCATCGAGTTGATGGGCGCCATCATCGGGCGACCCGGAACGGATGGCCGGGTTCCGCCGGCAGCCGGGCCGAGCCCGGCGTCGGGTGCGGCTCCCACGCCCCGTCCTCAGATGAGCGCCTCGCAGCCGGCGGCATCGCCGGCACCGCGGCAAACGGCCCCGCCGACACCACCTCCCGGCGTCGAGGCGGGTCGATTTGCCGGATTACCCAAGGACGATGACGGCGGGGAAAAGACGAGTTAGGAAAAGCGGCCCTCACCCCCTGCCCCCCCTCGGAAGGGAGAGGGGGCTAGTTTGCTATGGAGTCGGTCCCGTCGCCGATTGGTGTTGCCTGGGACTCGGCAGCGCCGCCGAGTGAGAAGGCAAGGACGGCGGTTCCTGGGCGGACGAAGGGGGCGAAGGGAGGCGTAGCGGCGGCGAGGACGACCGTGCCGCCGGAGACGGCGATGCCGCTGCTGACGGAGGCGCCGAGGTCGACCTGCCAGATTTCCTGACCGGATGACAGGGCGTAGGCGTGGAGGAGGCCGTCGATACCCGCTTGCAGCGCCGTGTCGGCGCTGATGGCGACGGGAGCGGCGGCGGGGGCGGTCTGCTTGGCGCTCCAGAGGATTTTGCCGGTGGCGGTGTCGAGGGCGCTGACGAGACCGGCCGCCGGACCGGCGGGATCGGGCCAGTTGGTGGCAGGGACGACGATGCGGGAGCCGGAGACCGCGCTGGTCCCTTCCATGCCGCCGAGGGGACCGGCAGGGGAGACCTGGGTGCGCCAGAGGAACTCGCCGGTGTCGCGATCGAGGACCCAGTAGAGACCGCTCTTTTGACCGATCCCGACGAGTTCGCGCTGCGTGCCGAAGAAGCGGGCAGAGAAGAGATTCGGCGAGGCGCTGAAACCGACGTCGTCGGTCGGCGCGGTCGGACCGCCGCCGGGCGGGGCGTTGAAGACCCAGCGCTCGTCGCCGGTGGCGAGGTCGAGGGCGAGGACGCTGGTCGGGTTGCCGTAGGGGGCGGGGTTGGGCGAATAGGCGTTTTGGGTACCGGCGTAGAGGAGACCGCGATCGAGGTCGATCGCGGGGACGGCGAACACGCCGCCCCCGTCGGCTCCTTCCGGCACGCTGTACGTCTTCCACCGCTGACGGCCTTTGGCGGCATCGAGGGCGACGACGTTGCCGCGAAACCCCGTCTCCTTGGCAACCGAGGCGACGCCGACGTAGACGGCGTCGCCGGCGACGACCGGCGACGACCAGATCGACGCGTTGGTCTGCTTGTCGATCTTCGTCTTCCAACGGAGCGAGCCGGAGGCCGCGTCGAGCGCATGGACGGTCGCGGTGGCATCGCCGACGAAGACCGTGCCATCGGCGACCGCGGCGGAACCGAGGATGCCGAGATCGACGCCGAGATTCGGTTCGCGGACGGCGGCGCCGGTGTCGTACGCCCAGGCCGTCGTACCGGAGACGAGATCGATCGCGTAGAGCGTCCCCGAGTACGAACCGAGGTAGACGACGCCGCCGGCGATCACCGGTGTGCCGCTGACGGCCCCACCGACGTCGAGAGTCCAAGCCTGCCGGAGCGTCGCCACATTGGCGGCCGTGATCGCGGAGGAACCAGCCACGCGGGTGCCGGCGAGATCGGCGCCGTAGAGCGGCCAGTCGGCCCCGGCTGTCGCCTCGGGAACGGGAGAGGCGACCGGAGGTGCGCTCGGAGTCGCGTCTTGTGCGGACGAGAGCGCCGGCATGGAAACGACAAGCCCGCTCGATGCGAGCAGGGCCCGTCGCGAGAGTCGAGCCGAGCATACCGACCGGTTCATCGTAGGCTCCTCTGCCGGACAGCAGGCGGTGACGAATGGACGCGGTCGGGGAGCGGGCCGATCGGCCCGCTCCCCGAACATCTCGCCGGTGTCGGTGACTCTACTGCACGGTCAGCGTGCCGACCATGCCCGCCTCTTTGTGACCGGGGATCGAGCAGTAGTACTGGTAGGTGCCGGCCGGTGCGTTGATCGTCACGCTCGTCGATTGACCGGGTTGAACATCGCCCGTGTGGATGTTCAGTTGGTCGATGTCGAAGGTGTGAACCGAAGCCCCCTGGTTGGTGAGTTGGATGGTCACGTCGGTGTTGGCCGGGATGGTCAACGCGTTCGGTTGGAACGCGATGTCGACCATCGTCACCGTTTGCGCGTTCCCCTGCTGCCCACCGCCTGCGGTCGTGGTGCCGGTCGCGGTGGCGGCCGGTGCCTGAGTCGGCTGTGCGGTCGGTTGGGTGGCGCCGGGCGTGCCGGTGGCGCCGATGCGGAGCGCGATCAGCTCGTTTTGGGTCGGAGTCTGGGCGGCGGGCGTCGCCGGCTGGGCCGCCTCGGCCGCGCTACCCGGCGTGGCCGCCACGCTGGACTGGGCGGCCGGCGAGATCAGGAAGCCGCCGGCGGGCACGAGCAGCGTATCGCCCGCGATCGCGAGCGGCGCGTTGATCCCGGCGGCCGCCTGGTAGCTGAAAACCTGCGAGCCGTCGGCGACGTTGAAGCCGCGGACCATGCCGTCGAGACCGGCGGTGAACACCACGTCGTTGGCGACCGCCGCGCCGCCGAGGACCATCGTTGGGATCTGGGCGTCCCACTTGATCTGACCGGTGGTGGCGTCGATGGCGACCAGCTCGCCCGTCGCCTTGCCGTAGTCAAGGGTTCCCACGCTTCCGGTCGAGTTGTATTGTCTCGAAAGGTTGACGACAGGAACGAAGACCGTGCCATCGGAGTAGGCCATCGGTGTTTCGACGCCGCCGAGTGTACCGGGGTAGACCTCGACCGTTTGGCCCGGTGCGATTGCTTGTAGGTCGTCGTTCTGATGCTTGCCGACCTTGGTGTCCCAGAGGACGTCGCCGGTATCGGCGTTGACGGCGATGACCCGGCCGGCTTTGCCGCTACCGATCGCGACCTTGGTGTCGGTGCCGTTGACGTTGACGGTGGCAATAATCGGCGTCAACTGGAAGTCGAGGTCGAAGAGGTCGTGCGGTTTGGCGTTGTGGGACCAGCGAATGGCGCCGGTCTGGGGATCGAGCGAGACCATCGAGCTGGCGTAGTCGTTGTCGCCGGGGCGGCTGGAGCCGTTGGGCCAGGGGGTGCCGTCGGCGACGACCCCCGGCCAGGGGGCGGCGTTGCCGACGCCGAAGTAGACGTTGCCCTGGTCGTCGATGGACGGCGGGTACCAGAGCCCGCCGCCGCTGTTGAGGCGGGCATTGCCCCAGAGGTTGTCGGTCGTGGTGTCGAATTCCCAGAGTTCGGCGCCGGTGCCGGCGTCGAGGGCGTAGAGGATGCCTTTGCCGCCGCCGCGGTAGAACCGCTGCGAGTTGCCGGGGACGGTGCTGACGTAGAGAACGTTGTTGTAGACGGTCGGCACCATGTCGATGCCCATCAGGTCGTTGTTGGAGAGTTTGACGCGCCAGACGCCCTGCCCGTTGGCGGCGTTGATGGCGAAGACCTCGGAGGTGTTGCCGAGCGAGCCGTAGAGCATGCCGTAGCCGATCGCGACGCCGTTCGGCCCCTCGGTCGGCACGTTGAACTGCGCGACCCACTTCTGCTGACCGGTGGTGCGGTCGAGGGCGTAGACGTTGCTCTGCATGTCTTGCAGGTAGATCGTGTCGCCGACGACGATCGGGACCGAGGTCACGGCGCCGAAGGCGCTGGTCCCCGGAATCGGAAAACTCCAGGCAACGCCGAGTTGGGAGACGTTCTGGGTCGAAATGGGGGAATTGGCGGCGGCGCGGTGGGCCTGGTAGTCGCCCATCGGGACGACCCAGTCGTTCGGATTGTTCGCGACCTCCGGCGGTACGGCGGGACCGAGGGCGCTGGGGGTCGCCGGTTGCTGACGGGGATTGCCGCCGCCCTCTTGCGCGAAACCGCCCCTACCCGCGAGGAGATACGTTCCCCCGGCCGACAATGCCAACACGACGACGACCAGGATGCGGAGCGCATTCCGGGAGCGGAACATGGGACGGGTACCTCCTGACGCGCTTGGACCATCACGGGGCGCGCGACCGCGCCGCCGGCGAGAGGGGTGCACGTTGGGTACCAGCGGCTCGGGTCGCCGGGGATGCAGATGCTACATTCGTGCCGGTTCGTTGACGGTTTCGGGCCGCGTCGGTGGCACTTGTCGGCTCAACCATCCGGCGGGTTGACGACACCGCATGCTCACCGCTCTGTCGCGGCAGGCGGAGGTGACGAAGCTGTCGATGACGGTGAGGGCGACGGGGCCGAGGGTGGGAAGTGCGGTCATCGCTCCGAGGCTGCGACGGCCTCCCGCTGGGCACGCGGGCGCTCGGTGAGTTGGTCGATTCTCCTGGCGGCTTCGGCGGCAAGTTGTCGCTTGCGCTCGCGATCGGCGTCGGTCATGGGTTCAAAGCGGATGCCGCGGTCGCCGGGATAGGGCGATCGGTACCTCGGAATCGCGTTATCCGACGCCCTCCGGGATCAAACACGTACAGCCACTCGACCGGCGCCTGTGCAATCACCTCTTCGGCCGCTTCGGGCGTCAGATCGTTCGGCGCGAATTCTTCGGTGCGTCCTCCGGCTCCGACGCGTCGACGAGGCTTCTCCGATACACGTGGCCTTGATATGCCGCAGGCTATGAGGCGGGCGATCGAGATAACTCCTCACGCGCCTCACCGACGATCTCCGGCTGCAGCAGCAGATCGACCGCCGCTAGGGCCAGCGCCTTCCCGGTCTTGATCGCGTTCTCTCGACCCAACTCCGAGATCGAACAGGCGACGACTTCGGTCGAATGGCCGCGGATTGGCGTTTCGCTGATGGCGAACTGAATGGCGGCGGTGGGGACGCGACGGCTGACGTTGCCGAGGTCGGTCGAGTAGGGCCCGGGACCGATCTGTTTGCGGCGATTGTACGCACCGGCGCGCTCTTCAAGACCCGCGTCGGCAAACTTGCTCTTGAGGAGACGGCCGAGGGTGTAGTTCGGACGGACGTCGTCGTAGGCGATGCCGGGTGTGATGGTGAGGCGAGCGCCCGTCATCGCGGCCGCCCCTTCGGCGACAGCGATCGCCCGCTGGATCAAGGCGGCGACGGCTTCCTTGCTGGCGGCGCGCAGGTAGAACTCGGCCGCCGCGTGGTCGGGGACGATGTTCGGGGCTTTGCCGCCGTCGGTGATGATGCCGTGGATGCGGACGTCGGAGGTGACGTGCTGGCGCAACGCGTCGAGACCGACGAAGAGGTGGATGACGGCGTTGAGTGCATTGATCCCCTCCTGGGGATCGGAGGCGGCGTGGGCGGTCTTGCCGGCGTACTCGAACCGGAATGGCGCGACGGCGAGGCACGTGCCCTGAGGCGGTTCGGTAGCGATCGTCGTTTCGTCGCCGGAGTGGTGACTCGAGAGGGCGATATCGACGTCGTCGAAGGCACCGCCCTCGATCATCAAGACTTTGCCGCCGATCGCTTCTTCGGCCGGGGTGCCGATCAGCATAACCTGACCCGGCAGCTTGTCGATGACCGCCGACAGCCCGACGGCGGCGGCGAGGTTGCTGCCGGCGATCAGGTTGTGGCCGCAACCGTGGCCGAGACCCGGCAGCGCGTCGTATTCGGCGAGGAAGGCGATGGCGGGACCGTCGCCGTGACCGCGCATGCGCGCCTTGAAGGCGGTCTCGACGCCGCCGCTCTGGCGCTCGACCGCGAAGTCGTAGCGCTCCATCGTCGTGGCGAGGAGATCGCAGGCGAATCGCTCCTCCATCGCCAGTTCGGGATGGGCGTGGATCTCGTCGGCGATGTGAAGGATCGTGTCACGGTCGCGATCGATCGCGGCCAGGACCGCGTCGTAGAGTGCTTGACGGTCGGATGATTCGGTTTGACCCATGATGATCCTCCGGGTGCCGGCTCAACTCGTCGGGACGATCGATTATCGCAGGGACGTGTGGCGGCGGTGTGGTGTCCGCTTCCCGCCTATCTTCTCGCCCTGGCGAGTTGACCGCGGCGAAGGGCGGGGCGGCGGGCGACGGCGGGGGCATCGGCTTCGACGGCGGCGAGGCCCCAGCCGAGGAGCCAGACCAGCAGGGCGACGTTGACCAGGGCGGCGAGGGTCATCCAGGGATCGTGGCGGCTGAAGGACGGGGCGCCGGTTTTGTCGTGGGCCATCGCGTAGACGGCAATCACGTTGGCGGCGAAGGTAAAACTCAACGCGGCCGCGAACCAGATCAGGCGCGGTTGGATCGCCGCGACCAGGACCGCGAGGGCGACGCTCGGCAGCAGGTAGCGCTCGTGGATCCTGGTCGGGAGCATGAACGAGGAGAAGGTCATCGCCAGGCAGGCCCAAACCAGGGCGCGATCGGTACCGCGGCGCCACCAGAAGACGAGGATGAGGATCAGTGCCCCACCGAAGAGGATCTGACCCCAGGTGCGGCTGGTGAGACCGGCGATACTGACTTCCCAATCGTTGACGAAGTTGCCGGCGATCGGGGTGGCCCAGAGGTTGAAGGCGTTGAGCGTGGTTTCGTCGTGGATGCGGAACACGTAGCGGAGGCGGTCGCGCAGGTCGAAGGCGGCGGAGAGCGGCCAGACGGAGACGTTGAAGGGAAGCAGGACGGCTTCGGCGACCACCCAGGCCGTGAAGACGGCGGCAGCCGCGCGAGCGAACCCGATCCCCAGGGCTCGCAGCGGCGCCCTGGACGTGTCGCCGCGAAGACGCAGCAGGAGTGGCGGCAGGATCATCCGGTGCAGGAAGACGACCGCGAAGAGGAGACCGAACATCGCGAACTGCGGTTTGACCAGCGAAGCGTAGGTGAGGGCGGCGGCCGCCAACTCGAAGCGGTTGCGGAGGACAAACCAGAGGGCGAAGAGGGCGGCGCAGGTCGAGATGGCATCCCACTGGTCCCAGATCGCGGCGACGACGATCGGACCCGGGTTGAACCCGTAGAGGGCGGCGGCGACGAGACCGGCTCTCGGTCCGGCCAGGTGGCGGGCGATCAGGTAGAGGGCGAAGGCGACGCCGGCGTCGGCCAGGATGGGGACGAGTTTGGTGACGTAGAGGAAGGTGTCGCCGTAGAAATCGCCGTTCGGCGCCAGGGCATGGTAGACGTTGGAGACGAACCAGAGGAACCAGAGATCGCCGGGGAGGTGATCGATGACGCCGCGGTTGGTTTTGTAGAGCTCGGTCGTCGGGAGTTGGGCGAGGCGGGCGGAGCGGAAGGCGAGGACCTGAGAATCTTCCAGATACCGGCCCCAGAACGCGAGCACCAGACGGAGCACGGTGGCGGCAAAGAGGATCAGGACCAGAATTGCCCGATCGGGAATCCCGCGCCCGGCGACCGGCGGCGAGACGACGACCGGGTTCGGCTCATCGGTCCGTGCGGGCGCGACGGCAGGGGGCAGTTCGGCGCTTCGCGGCGCGGTCGCGACCCTCGACGAACGACGAGACCGAGACATTGGGAAGCTCCGATCTGGGCGAGGTGGGTCGACGAGTACGCCGCGAAGGATAGCAAAGGGGAGGTGGTATGACGCGGACGCCCCTGGGTTGAAACCCAGGGCTCACGCGACGAAACCCCTTCGGGGTTAGCACGGCGTCGGCGAATGGACGAGTTGGGCTCAGCAACTGGTTTTCGGATGCAGGCTGGCGCGGACGAAGACGAAGGCGTCGCCACAGTAGACGCGGACCCAACCGGGATCTTTGGAGATCTTGCTCGTGAGACCGTCGATACGGCGGATGATGACCACGTCGATCCCTTGCTCGTCGAAATAGTCCTGCCAACCGTCGCGGCCGTAGATGTAATAGAAGTAGCGGCGGACGCGCTCTTCGCCGTACATCTCCTCACGGCCGTCGATGTAGACCTTGTTGTCCGTGCCGTAGAAACGGTAGATCAGGTAGCCGCCGAAGTCGTAGGTGTTGAAGATGCGGGTGTTGGGATAATTCTTCAGGTAGAAGGTCGCCGCGCCGGCCGGGTGGTTCCAGGTGTAAGGGTTCCGCCGAAATTGGGTCGGATCGGTACTGAGCGCCAGCCAGACGGCGAGGGCGCAGGCGAGGAGGGGTGGGACCACCACCCAGGGTCGGTGCGGAATGAGGGGAGGTTTGGCCGGCGCAGGTTCGGCGGTGCGGGGCGTCAGCCACTGCCAGTTAAGCCAACCGATGGTGATGAAGACGAGCATGATGAAAATCGGGATGTAGCGGATCGATTGGTGACTCTGGTAGGCGAGGACGAGGAGCGGGGCGCAGGGCCAGAAGTGTGGTCGCTTTCGCGCCAGGAAGTAGATCGCCGGGACGACCAGCACGAGTGCGATCCAGTACGGGATGTGGCTGTGATCGGACGTCCTCGGAGCCATCCACTCGAAGATGTACTGGCGGCGGACCGAGTTCGGATCGAGGTATTTGAAGATCAGGAACAGGATGTGGATGTGGTGGGGATTGATCAGCAGCGCGAGCCCGCTGAGCACGCCCACTTTGACGACGTGGCGATCGATGGGAGGACGAATCAGGCGGTCGAGCACGAAGGCACCGAGGCACCCGATGCCGATCAACGCCGTCAGGTTCATGTTGATCCAGACCGCGAAGATGACGGGGACGGCCCAGAGCGTCTTGCGGCGGCCGGTGTCGTAGGCCGCCAACTCGGCGAGCAGGATCGCGAGCAGCGTCCAGCTCCAGACCTGGGGCCGGACGACGAGGGCGCCGGAGCGGAGGAAGACGCCGCCGAAGAGGAGCATGACCACGGCGGCGGTGCGGCGGCTGATGCCGTAGTAGCGGGCACCGGCCATCAACCGCCAGAAACCGATGACCGCGATGATGGCGGTGAGGACGATGTTCGCGGCGTACCCGCCGACGCGGGAGCCGAGGGCGAGGATCGTCTCCGCCAGCCATTCGTGGGCGATCCAGGTCTTGCCGCCGTAGGTCCAGGAATACGGGTCGGTGGTCGGCGGGCGGTGGTGATCGAGGACCCAGTTACCGGTCGCCAGGTGCCACCAGTAGTCGACGTCGACGGCCGGCGCCCGATCGAGGCGGGGACCGACGGTCAGATCGAGGAGGACGTAGACGATCGGGACGGTCAAGAGCAGGGCGACCCAGAGCGCCGACTCCGGTCCGAAGACGCGCGGGAGCCACGGTTCGGCGGTCACCAACCTCCGCCAGTAGGCGAGCGCACCCGTCCCGAACGGCGGTTTGGTCGGCGTTGGGCGGCGCGTCTGTCGTCGCGGTTGTTGCCGGGTGGGGCGGGGATCCCGGACCTGGGGCGCCGCTTCGACGACCTGCGGCGCCGGGGCGGGGCCGGGACGGGTCATCGCGGCGCTGCCGCCACCGCGGCGCTTTTTGGACGTCTTTGCCGGCATACCTCTCCCTCTGGCTCCCCGCCGTCGTCGGGAACGGATCGTACCATTGCCGGGGACGAGGGCGGCGCGATTCGAGGGGTCGCAGCAGGGATCGGGAATCGGCCGGTCGCCCTGAGATCGCCAGGGTGTGGTCTTCCATCATACCGGCGAACCGCAAAGAGGCCGCCGAGGTCAACCTCGGCGGCCCCGCGAACGTTGCCGTGGCCCGTTACGACACCGGTGTGGCGCCCGCCGGCGCTCCTTGCTCGACGACGTCGACGAACTCGTCGATCAACCAACGGTCGCCGGACTTCTCGAAGATGATGAAGACCACGTCGCCTTCGCTCTCGAACAGGGCGCCGGCGCGACCATCGTCGAGAATGCGCGCGTCGCGGGCATCGGAGACGACCGTCGGCTCGGCAGTCGCCTCTCCCGGGGCCGGCGTCACGGCGAGTTGCGCTTCCAGGATCGCACGGACCTCTTCCGGCGTGTCTTCGTCCGGGTTGCTCAAGTTTGGACCGAAGATGCGAATCACGTCGTCGGAGGCGAGGGCCAGCGCGCTCAGGGTCTGGCCGGCGTCGAGACAGGCAAAGAATTCGTGGACCGTCGCGTTGATCGCGGCCACCGTCGCATCGTCGGCCGGACTCCCTTGGGGAAGGTCGGCCTCCGACGCCGCCGTTGCCATTTCCGTCGCCGCCGGCGGCGGTGTTCCCTCGGGCCCGAACCAGATCGGGAGCAGCTCGTCGATCGAACGCGGTTCGACGGTACAGGCCGTTGCCGCGGCCGTGCCGGTCTCCGGGCTCGCCGGCTGCCCGGCGACCGAGGTCACCGATCCCATGACAAACGACCACCCCAACACGACGCCAACAACCGGACCCAGCGATGACATTTTCGGCACAGGACTCTCCTCTCCCGCCTATTCGCCTCCATCCGAGACGCGTGTGTCGAGTGTCCAGGCAAGGTCCGTACCAACTGCCTGGCGCACCTCGCGACCGCAACTGTACCAGTGAACGACCGGCGAAACGTTATCCGGGCTAGAATCCCGTTCCCACTGGCGTATCGTCGGACGGTTTACGGTATGAGAAGGAGCGATCGGTGCGGATCACGCGGGCGACGACGTACATCGTTGGCAACCCCTGGAAGAACTGGTTGTTCGTGCGGGTGGATACCGACCAGCCGGGGCTCTACGGCGTCGGTGAGGGCTCGCTCAACGGGTTCGCGAAGACGGTCGAGGCGGCGGTGCACGAGCTGGCGCCGCGCTACGAGGGGATGGATCCGTTCCAGATCGAGACGATCTACCAGCGGATGGCGCGCGACGTCTATTCCGACGGTGCGCAGATCCACATGAACGCGGTGGCCGCGATCGAGATCGCCTGCTGGGACATCATCGGCAAGGCGACGGGGCGACCGATCTACGACCTGCTCGGTGGGCGCTACCACGAAACATTGCCGGTCTACGCCAACGGTTGGTACCAGGGAGAGCGGCGGCCGGAGATGTTCGCGGAGAAGGCGGCCGAGGTGGTCGGCCGGGGGTACAAGGCGCTGAAGTTCGACCCCTTCGGCGCGGCCTGGCGGACCATGGACCCGGACGACCGGCAACTCTCGCTCGACATCACGCGGGCGGTGCGGGAGGCGGTCGGACCGACCGTGCAGATCATGATCGAGGGGCACCGGCGGTTCAGCGTCGCCGAGTCGGTTTGGGTCGGCGAGCGGCTGGTCGAATACGCGCCGACCTGGTTCGAGGAACCGACCGACCACACGAAGATCGACGCGACGGCCGAAGTCGGGCGCCGCCTCGCCGTTCCGGTCTCGGCAGGCGAGAGTTTCACGACGACGCACCAGTTTGCCGAATTGCTCAAGCACAACAGCGTCCACATCCTGCAACCGGACCCGAGCAACATGGGCGGCATCCTCAAGACGCGGTTCGTCTGCGCGATGGCCGACGCGAACTACGCCGTCGTGGCGCCACACCAGGCGCAGGGACCGATTTCGACGGCCGTCTGCGTCCAAATCGGCGCCTGCACGCCGAACCTGCTGGTCCAGGAACTGTTCGACGAGTTCAACGTCGGTTGGGAGGGCGAGGTGGTGACGAATCCGGTCCACGTCGTCGCCGGGCGGATCGTGGTGCCGGACGGACCGGGCCTGGGAACCGACGTCAACTGGGCGGAGGTCGAAAAGCATCCGTACCAGGTGTCGAACTTCCTGCCGCTCTTTGCACCGGGTTGGGAACGGCGTGAGGGGGCGAAACCGGCGTCGGAGCCGGTCGCCGGGTAGGATGCGACACCGAGCTAGTCCGGGTCATTCAGCCGCCGGTCGATGCCGATGCCAGGGTCCGGTGCCGTCGCTGCTCGTGTTCCACGCCGCGGATGTGATCGAGGAGTTCGGTCTCCGTCGGCATCCGGATACTGAAGTCGTAGTCGAAGCGGGGATCGTCGGGCAGGAACGGACCGGGGAGGACGTCGACCACGTCGAGGTATTGGGCGGCGATGCCGGCAACCCAGTGTGCGGACTCGTGGCCCAACAGGTCGGCGATCTGCGATGGGGCAGATTCGAAACCCGGAAAGGTGCTGTTGCCGAGGGCGGCCTTCAACAGCAGGAGGTTGGTGAGTGCCTCCGTGCCCAAGCGATCGGCGATCAAACCGGGCGAGATCAGCGCGTAGGCGTGGCAATCGAGGAGGTAGCGGATGCGTTCGGAGACAACCCGCTTCCATGGAACGTTGCCAAAGACGGACCGCTCCACGCCGCTCTCGACGTAATGCACGAGCTCCAGGACGGGTCGAGACTGGGCGTAGAGCCGGTCGTAATCGAACCGCGGGTCGACCATGCCGCAGGCGAGACCGAAGCGGGCGTAGTCGGCGCATTTTGGACACTGGTAGCACCACCGCCTGCCGACCCGGCCTCTGACGCACATCACGGCCCGTGCGAACGCCTCCGGGTACCGCGTGGCCAGGACCCGGTACGAGGTGAGGGTCGAGAAGTGGAGCGTGGTGTTGGTCAGGGTGACGTCGGCGCCGATGACACGCCGGTAGTGTGTGCTCTGGGTGGCCAGCGATTCGGGTCTCGACTTGGGGAATCGGAACCAGACCTCCCCGTCCGCCAGCCGCCTGATCGGGTAGGTGGTCCAGGCGATGCTGGTGCTCAAAAGGGACACACCCCAGACCAATGCCAGAGGCAGCAAGCCGACCGTGTAGAGCTCCAGGTGCGGACGTACCTTGAAGCCGCAGCGGTGCTGCTGGGTCAGGTAGTCGGTCCAGGCGCGCTGTGTCGCCACGCCCAACGCCTCTCGCGCTGGCCCCAGCATCAGCCCCTCCTGACGCTGCTCCAGGCGTTCGGCGACGTCCGCGTTCGGTTCGAAGGGGGAGACGAGTTGGAAGAGCACGATCTCGTCGGCGCCGTAGCGCTCCGCCAGCAAACAGGTCGCCAGGTTGCTGTCCTTGCCGCCGCCGAAGAGGACGCCGATCGACTTCCGGCCCGGTTCGGGCGCGCGGCCGGACCGCCACGGGGAGTACGACGCGACCGGAGCGATCGGCCCGATCGTGACGTGCTCGGCCTCGTGGTAGGTCCGCCAGAAGGCGACCGTCGTCGCCGGGACGGGTTCCGGAAAGACGACCTCGACGGGTTCGCCGTAGGCCGCGAAGACCTTGAGCTGGAGACCGAGGAAGATTTCAAAGAAGAACGGCGGCGCAAAGCGGGCGAGGTCGATCCCCTCGTACCGCAGGTAGAACGAGTTCTCGTACTGGTACGGGTTCGGTTCCGTCTGTGTCCAGCGGAAGACGACCGTCTCGCCATCGATCGACGGCGGTTCGACCACGACCTTGATCGCCGGCTCGCTTTCCAGGCACGTCGGCGACCACTCGATCCGACGCGCACACGACCAAGCCGGCCCAAGCGGGCCGGCCCGGCATAAGGATAGCCCCCAATACGGGACGCGTCTTGGCGTTCCGGCCGCGCCTCTCGGTCGCCTGGGCGACCGTTCGCGGTCGCGCTCTTGCCTGATCCGTCCGGGCGGCTGCGTGGCCCTCGAAGGGGTTGTGAACGAATCGGAACGGGGGCCGATAATCAACGGTGGTGTCGACGGAGACGAAGGAGCGAGGAGGAACGACGATGGCGATCAACGTCGGTGTGCTGAGCCCCGGCGATATGGGCGGGGCGATCGGCGAGGTTCTCCGGGCGAACGGGGCGGGCGTGCTGACCTGTTTGCGGGGCCGGAGCGAGCGGACGCGAGCCCTGGCCGCGCAGGCAGGGATCGAGGATCGACCGAGTCTGGAGGAGTTGGTGGTCGATTGCGATGTCCTCCTCTGCGTGCTCGTCCCGGCGCGGGCGGTCGACGTCGCCCGAGAGGTCGCGACCGCGATCCGCGCGACCAAGACGGATCTGCTCTACGTCGATTGCAATGCCATCGCGCCGAGGACGGTACGCGAGATCGGCGAGATCGTTTCGGATGCCGGGGCGGGGGTGGCCGACGTCGGCATCGTCGGGGCGCCGCCGCGCAAGCCGGGGACCCGATTCTACGCATCCGGCCCCGGCGCCAGCGAATTCGCCGGGCTGGCCGAATACGGGCTCGACGTGCGGGTGATCGGCGACCACATCGGTCAGGCCTCCGGCTTGAAGATGTGCTACGCGGCCCTGACGAAGGGGCTGACGGCGCTCGGGGTGGAACTGCTCCTTGCCGCGCGGTTGATGGGGCTGGATGGGGTGTTGCGCAAGGAGCAGCGCGAATCGGTGCCCGACCTCCTGTCGAGCCTGGAGCGAGGCGTGCCGACGATGCCGCCCAAGGCCTACCGTTGGGTCGGCGAGATGGAAGAGATCGCGACGACCTTCGCCGACGTCGGTTTGACGCCGCGCATGCTCCTGGGCGCCGCCGACGTCTATCGCCTGGTCGCGGAGACGGCGATCGGCCGCGAAACACCGGAGAATCGCGATCGGTCGCGCGGGCTCGACGGCGTCATCGCAGCGCTCGCGGACGCCGTCGACCTGGCTGCCGCGCCCGCGGATTAGGTTCGAAGGGGTTCGATATGCGGATCGCCGTCGTCTCGGACATTCACGGCAACGCCCTGGCGCTCGACGCCCTCCTCGCCGATCTGAGCGGCGAACGCATCGAGCACGGCGTCTGCCTGGGCGACGCCATCCAGGGCGGTGCGCAGCCGGCGGCGGTGGTGGCGCGGTTGCGGGAGCTGGCGTGGCCCGTCGTGATGGGCAACGCCGACGCCTGGCTGTTGACGGGCGTGGAGACGGGTGCCCAGGGACCGCCGAGCGCGTATCAACTGGCGGTGCGTGACTGGTCGCTCGCGCAGCTCTCGGTGGACGACCGCGCGTTCATCGCCGCCTTTCGGCCGACGGTGGAATTCGACCTGCCGGGTGGAACGCCGCTGCTCTGCGCGCACGGATCGCCGAAGTCGTTCGACGACATCATCCTTCCCGAGATGGGCGACGCCGGTGTGCTCGACCTCCTGGGCCCGACCGGCGGAGCGATCGTCTGCGGCGGTCACACGCACACGCAGCAATTCCGACCGCTGGGAGACCGCTTTTGGTTCAACCCCGGCAGCGTCGGTCTGCCATTCCGCCGCGATCTGTCCGACGACCCGTCGCGCGTCGGGCGCTGGGCGGAGTGCGCGGTACTGACCGTCGAGGAGGACGGGCGGACCCGCCTCGAATTCCGCCGCATTCCCTACGACGTCGAGCGGTTGATCGAGTCGATCCGGGCGAGCGGTATCCCCGAGCCGGAGCGGCTGGCGGAGCGGTACCGAGTCGACTGACGGCCCCGCTACGACCCGACCTCCGTGCGCCGCCGGCGGTTGGCTTGGGCGTCGAGGTAGCCCTGGAGCATGACGGCGGCGGCGACGGCGTCGATGCGTTCGCGGCGTTTGTCGCGCCGGGTACCGGCGGCGATCAGCGAGCGTTCGGCGATGGTGGTGGTGAGGCGTTCGTCCCAGTAGTCGAGCGGCAGGTCGAGGTCGGCGGCGAGGGCTTCGGCGTAGGCGCGGGTATCGGCAGCTTGCGGCCCCTCGCGGCCCGAGAGCCCCGACGGGAGACCGGCGACGAGGCGGGTGGCACCGAACCGGTCGAGCAACTCGCGGAACCCGGCCCGGTCACGGGGGCCGCGTTCGACGAAACCGACCGGCGACGCGATGGCGCCGAGTTCGTCGCTGACGGCGACCCCGATGCGTTTGCTGCCGACGTCGAGACCGAGGACGCGGCCGGTCGCGCGACGAGGAGCGGCGGGGGAACCATCGCTGCCCATGCCGGCGCTACCTCGTCTCGACCCGAACCCGCGCCGACGACGACGGGATACGGTGGGGCAACCAACCCGGCGCGTAGCGGATCTCGTAGCCGTCGATTCCTCCCAGCGTGGCCAGGTAGGCTTTGGCGTCCGCTTCGCTGCTCCCGGCCACGGTGTCGGCGATCTGGGTTCGGCTCTCCGGTGTCAGGGTCGCGGTCGCCGAACCGGTCACCGGGACCGTCAGCCGGACCGCCTGCGCGTTCCCTTCCGCGGCCGTCGGGTCCGAGAGTTGCACCGACGAGCGGTCGAGTTCGTACCCTGCGGGCGCCGCAGCGTTGAGCGTGTCGGCGACCCGGTCGTGCAGCTCGGTCGGGTCGTAGGCAAGACCGGTCGCCTGCGCGCTCGCCTGGACGGTCAGCGTCGGCGACGCGTCGCCGACCCGATGATCGGCGGTGAACGACGGCTCACCAAGCTGAATCGACGGGGCGAGGACGACCTGCGAGGCGCCCGGAGATTGGGCGGCTGCCTGCGCCTTGAGGGCGTCCAGGGCTTGCGCCTTCACCGCATCGAGATCGGCCTGGGCGACGACCGCGGTCTGCTTGTCGGTGCCGCCCGCGATCGGGCCCTGGCGGTTGGAGAAGTAGACGCCGCTGGCGAGGAGGCCGCTGAGCAGACCGGTGTCGCGGTTGCCGACGGTGCCCGGTTCCAGGCAAGTCACCGCGGCCTCGCCGAATGCCGGTGCCCCCGCCTTTCCGGCCGGCAACTCGATGGTCGCGACGACGGCGTATTTCGTGCCGGAGAGCTTGTCCTCCAATTGCGTCCCCGCTTCGACGGTGACCGGTTTGTTCGTGGGATTGCTCAGGCTCACCTTCCCCTGGGCGGTGGCGTCGCCGACCGTTTTCGTACCGGTTGCGTTGACGGTCTGCGACGTCGAGACCGGAAAACCGACGGGTGTCGCGGCGATGGTCACATCGGCAGCGGGCGCCGCCGCGCCGGGTGCCGCGACGGCGACGCCGACGGATCGGCTGATTGCCTGGCGTTCGAGGGTAAGGACGACGGTGGCGCGGGCTAAGAAGAGGTACGCACCGAGATAGGCGAGACCAAAGACGGCAACGACCGCGACGGCGGCGATCAGACGCTGCCGCCTCGTCGTCGCGCGGATGCGATCAGTGGCTCGGGATAACCGGGTTGGGACAGCGATTCCGCCCCATCTCCCTCTGCGGAGCTCCGGAGGCGGAGCGTCCGTTTGGGCGATCCCCTCGGCAGTGCTTTCGGCTTCCTCCGTCGCCGCCGGCTCAGGCGGCGGTGTCGTCGTCGAGGTGACGGTCTCCTGCTCGGCCGGCTCGGGTTCCGGCCCGGCGATCGGCGCGGCGACAGGCAGTTTGAAGAGCGCGGCGAGTTGTTGCCGGAGCGGGTCGTCGGTCGCGACCGTGATGGCGATGCGATCGCGGTCGGCGGCGGCCTGGAGGGCACGGAACTCGCTGGCGGTCAAGAAGAGCGAGCTTTCGGCCGGGATTTCGAGGGCGACCGTGGTGCTCGCTGCCTTTTGCAGACGGTTGAGCACGTCCGGCAGCGCGTCGCTCAAACCGACGGCGACGCGCGTCTGCTGGTCGGTCATGTCGGGGTTTGCAGGGTGGGGATGTCGACAGCGCGGGGGACGGACGAAGACGTCATCCGGAGGGGCGCGGCATCCCCTGCCTTCGACGTGATCGCGGCGATCGTACCCGGTCGCAGGGCACGGCATGCCGCGCCCCTACGACGATTCTCCCATCGGTCACGGAGGATGCCGACGTTCACGGTGCGTCGTTTCAATTGCCGAGTCCGCGGCGGACGATGTCCGTCACGGAGGCGAGGGCGTCGTCGAGCTTGGAGGCGTCCTTGCCCCCCGCTTCGGCGAGTTCGGGGCGACCGCCGCCGCGCCCGTCGATCAGGGTGGCGGCCGCATTGACCACGTCGCCGGCGCGGACGCCGCGCGCGATCAGGTCGGGCGTCACCATCGAGAGCAGACTGGGGCGGCCGTCGATCACGGTACCGAGCACGATCACGCCCGATTGCAAGCGGTCGCGGAGACGGTCGCCCATCTGGCGGAGACCGTCTTTCGACTCGACCTCGACGCGCGCGGCGAGCACACGCGTCCCGTCGACGGCGACGGCGCGATCGAGCAGGTCGACGGCGCGGGCACCGGCGAGCTGACCCCGTGCCCGGCTCAACTCGCGGTCGGCCGCGCGCGACTTCTCCTGGATTGCCGCGACCTGTTCGGGGAGTTCGGACCACGGTGTCCGCAGTTCGCGGGCCAGACCCTCCAGGACTTGCTGCTGCTTGAGCATCCGCTCGACCGCCGCCGCACCGGTCAGCGCCTCGATGCGGCGCACACCGGCGGCGACGCTGCCTTCGGACACGACGAGGAAGGGACCGATCTCGCCGGTATGGGCGACGTGGGTGCCGCCGCAGAGCTCCTTCGAGAAACCCTCGACCTCGACGACCCGGACGACGTCGCCGTACTTCTCGCCGAAGAGGGCCATCGCGCCCGTGCCGAGCGCCTTCTTGAACGGCATCGTCGTCGCGGTCACCGGCAGATCGGCGAGGACGTGCTCGTTGACGATCTCCGAAACGCGGACGACCTGCTCCGGTCGCAACGCGTCGAGACTGGTGAAGTCGAACCGGAGGCGGTCGGGCGCGACGAGCGACCCGGCCTGGTGCGTCTCTTCGCCGAGCACGATCCGCAGCGCGCGGTGGAGGAGGTGGGTCGCGGTGTGGTTGCGGACGATCGACCGGCGGCGGTCGGCGTCGATGCGGGCGTGGGCGCGTTCGCCGCCTCGCACGAATCCCTCGGCGACGGTGCCGCGGTGGACGGAGAGGTCGGGCGTCGGTTTGAACGTGTCGTCGACGTCGATGACGCCGGTCTCGGTGCGGATCGTCCCGATGTCGCCGATCTGACCGCCCGACTCGCCGTAGAACGGGGTGCGGTCGAGGACAACTTCGACGGCCTGACCCGCTTCCGCCTCCTCGAGCGGGCCGTCCGGTCCGAGCAGGGCGACGATGGTGCCGTCGGCCGCCGTTTCCGTGTAGCCGAGGAACTCGGTGCGCCGGCCGCCGTGTTCGACATAGAGCGCGGCGCGGTCGCGGCTCGCGTCCTTGAAGGCGGCTTCGCCGCGGCTGGTTGCTCGCTGGGTCGCCATCGCCCGGTCGAAACCGACTTGGTCGACCTCGATCCCTTGCTCGCGGGCGAGTTCGACGGTGAGGTCGAAGGGGAAGCCGTAGGTGTCGTAGAGCCGGAACACTTCCTCGCCGGGGAGGACGAGCGAGACGATCTCGGCGGCTCCCTCGGCGGTTGCCGCTTGCGTCAACTCGTCGACCAATGCTTGGAAGCGGCTCATGCCCATGGCGAGCGTCCGTCCGAACGACTCCTCTTCGTGGGTGAGGACGCGCTCGATTTGACCGCGGCGCTCGCGCAGCGCGGGGTAGTCGTCCCCAAACTGGTCGATGACGACGGCGGCCATCTCCGCCAGGAATGGTTTCGTGAGACCGAGTTGCCGGCCGTGCCGGATCGCGCGGCGGAGCAGGCGACGCAGCACGTAGGCGCGCCCCTCGTTGCCGGGCAGGACACCGTCGGAGATGAGGAAGGTCGAACCGCGGATGTGGTCGGCGATGACGCGGAGGGCGCGGTCGGTCTGCTCGTCGGCTCCGTAGGTCGTGCCGGCGAGGTTGGCGGCGCGTTGGATGATCCCCTGGTAGAGATCGGTGTCGTAGATCGAGCGGCCGCCCTGCATGAGTTGGACGAGACGTTCGAACCCCATGCCGGTGTCGACGTTCATCTTCGGCAGGGGAGTGCGGGCCCCGTCCGCCGCCTGGAAGAACTGCATGAAGACGTTGTTCCAGACTTCGAGGTAGCGCTTGCTCTCGCCCGGACCGCCCTCGCCGTCGCCGAACTCCGGCCCGAGGTCGAAGTAGATCTCGGAATCGGGACCGTTCGGCCCGGTGGCGCCGACGGGGCCCCACCAGTTGTCCTCCAACCGAACGAGGCGCGATTCGGGCACGCCGATTTGGTCGCGCCAGATCGCATAGGATTCCTCGTCCGTGGGGTGGACACTCGGGTAGAGGCGCTCCGGGTCGAAACCCATTACCTCGGTGAAGAATTCCCAGGACCAGGCGAGCGATTCCTTTTTGAAGTAGTCGCCGACCGAGAAGTTGCCGAGCATGAAGAATAAGGTGCAATGGCTCTCGTCGCCCACCTCGTCGATGTCGACGGTGCGAAAGCACTTCTGCACCGAGCAGAGCCGAACGGCGGGCGGAGCCTCCAGACCGAGGAAAAACGGCGTCATCTGCTGCATACCGGCCGTGGTGAAAAGAACGGTCGGGTCGTTGTGCGGTACGAGCGAGGAGCTCGGCAACTCGCGGTGCCCCCGCTCCTCGAAAAA
>DATBFX010000221.1:0-2665 GCA_036558305.1 Thermomicrobiales bacterium
CGTCCGCAGCCGTGTGGGCTGGTCGCGCGGCCCACCGGTCAGGAGCGGCAACCGGCGTCCCATCCGTGCCAGCAACGCCGCCGGTGCGAAGAGTCGCGTCCGCGCCGCCGCCAGCTCGATCGCCAGCGGCAGCCCGTCCACGATGGAGCACAGCGCCGCGACCGCGGCGGCGTTCTCCGCAGTCAGCCCGAAGGCGGCGTCCACCGCCTGCGCCCGGGCGACGAAGAGGCGAACGGCCGCCGCATCGCCAATCGTTTCGACCGAGAACGACGGACCCGCTCCTTGGGGTGGTCGGTGGGGCAAGGCCAATGGGGGGACCGAGTACCCGTGCTCGCCGGAGAGGTTGAGGCGCGACCGGCTGGTGACGAGGACGACGAGCTTGGGACAGGCCGCGAGCAACTCCGCCACGAGCGGTGCCGCGGCCAGGAGGTGCTCGAAGTTGTCGAGGACCAGGAGCAGCCGGCGATCCCGCAAGACCGCCGTCAGGGTCTCGACCGCCGGCCGATCGGCCCGCTCGACCACACCCAGCGTGCGGACGACGGTGGCCACGACCAGGATGGGGTCCCGGACGGGGGCGAGCGCGACGAACCAGATCCCCTCTGGAAACTCCGCCGCCGCCTGTTCCGCCACGCGGAGCGCCAGGCGCGTCTTGCCGACGCCGCCGGGTCCGACCAACGTCACCAAACGCACGCCATCGCGCCGCACGAGATCGCCGACGGCGGCGACCTCACGCTCCCGCCCGATCAGCGGCGTGAGCGGTCGAGGGGGATGGGGCGCAACCGGGGCTTCCCGGTCGGGAAACGGGATGAGCCGCGGCAGGTCGGCGACCCGACCCCGCGTCCGGTAGCGCTCGAGGTCCGCCGGCGCGATGCGGTAGACGCCGGCGCGCTTGGCGGCGGGCAGGTCGCCGCGGGCGATGGCGCGGCGGATCGTGCGCTGGCTGACGCCGAGCGTGGCCGCCGCGGCGCTGGCCGAGAGCCAACCCGCCGCGCCCGCCTCATCTCCGCTGTCCGCTGTCCATTGGGCCGCCCGTTTGTCCATAGCGAGCGTAGCATCGCCGACATTCGATCGCCGGACAAGCGCGCGGAGTCGCCTGCGCGCGACGGGTCTTCCTGTCTCCTCGACGGCCCCGCCTACCGCAACAACGGGGCACATCGGCGGCGACGAGCATCGTCACCAGCCGCGAACACACCGGTGATGACGCGCGGTGACAATCGGGCTTATCCGGAGTGTTCTTGTCGACGACCAGGATGCACCGCGCCCGGTGATCACACGCGATCGTCCCGAAAAGTCTCCGTATAACGTTCCGATCGGCTGCCAACGAGCGCTCACGACCTGGATCACTTCCCTCTGCGGACGACACAGAGCTCGCCCACATCCGACCCTCACGCGTTGATCAGAGGGGCCTTCGGCGGCGCGGTTCCACCGGATACGACGTCAACCCGCTGCTGCCAATTCCGTTAGCGCCGCCACCGCCGCCTCGACCAGGATCGCCGCCGCCTCCGGCGCGAACGGCGTGGTATCGACCTCGTAGCCACCCTGGGGATACGCCTCGGCCGTCGGGATGTACCCGGCCCAGCCGTTCGTGTAACCGCCGAACCAGGTGTGGGGGAACGGCGACCGCCGCTTGATCGCCGCCCCGATCTCCGCGAACGGTTCCCCCCCGATCCCGGCAAACACCGCCGGTCCGATCTGGAGCAGGTAGATCGGGACGACGACGTTGTCGCGCCCACCGTACGTCTCCGCCCGCCAGTGCGCCATGTTCGCCCGCTTCGTGACGAACGTCGCCGCCGCGACCTCCTCGTCGGCGGCGCCGGCCGCCTTCAACTCGTCCAGCCGCCGTTGCGCCGCCTCCACCCGCGCCGCCGCCTCCGCCACCGGCGGTTGCTCCTGGACGGGGAGGGCAACGTCCCGCTCGGCGAATCGGACCACGGGAGCCGGCTCGTCGATCGGTTCGGCCAGCCAGGTACTCAGCGGCGCCCCCGATTCGATCACCCGGTCGTGGCGCAGGCGAACCGCCGGCAGATCGATCCCCAGCCAGACCCGCGCCGCTTCGCACCCGACCTGCTTCCCGATCTCGCGCATCACCTTCAGATCATCGGTGAATCCCCGCGGTCCCGGTCCCACATTGCCGGCCGCACCCTGGACGAAGAGACAGGTCGTGCCGGTGATCGCCTCGACCGTCCGCTTCATGTGACCCGGCCAATCGGGACTGATCAGGCGGTTGGTCGGACCGAGCGTCGTCGGGTGCATCGTGTAACCGACGACCGCGACGATCGGACCGCCGTCCCGATCGTCGATCCGCAGCACGAAGACCTGGGGATCGGTGAACCCGTCCGCGTTGGCGCCGGTGACCGGTCGCCCGTCCGGCGCGATCTCCCGGCGGTTCACCCCCACCCGGCTCTCGCCCGTCCCCACACCGAGTCGTGCCGGTCGCAGATCGTTCCGGGCGAGGAGCGCCGCACTCGCCGCGAGTTCCGGCAACAGACCGAAATACCCCGCGAGCGCCGTCTGCCCCTGCCCGGTCCAATTCCAGGCACTCGGCGGCGGCCCGGCGTGGTTGTGGGTCACACTGACCCGTACCTGCGCCTCGGGGATACCGAGCGTCGCCGCCACCGCCGCCCGGATCGCCTGCGCCTCCTCGCCCGTGATGACGACGATGTCG
>DATBFX010000222.1:0-24553 GCA_036558305.1 Thermomicrobiales bacterium
GGTCCGGACCGGGCCCTGACCGATGACGAGCGGTCCGTCGCCCGCGATCAGGGTCGTGTGGCCGACGCGGACGCCGGCGACGTCGGTGATGGCGTTCCAACGGCCGGTGTCGTACGGTCCGATCCGGATGCCGAGTTCGCGCGCTCGGACGCGCTTTCCCACGGTCGCTGGTCGATCGACGGACATCGTTTCCTCCAGACGAATGGACGATCGTGAAAGGATGCTACACGCGCGTGTGAGCCGTTTGACCTCCCTATGGGGCCATCATATACTGCCGGCCAAGATGTTCCGCCGACATGTCAGACGCGATCGGCCCGGCCATCGGCACCGCGGGGTGGCACGCTTGCCGGGTTCGCCAGAAGGAGAGACCGATGACGCCGACGTCCGGCCCGTTGCTCAATCGACGGCGATTCGTGGGGATGAGCGCCGCGCTGTCGGCGGCGCTGGCGATGAACCTCCCGAACTTCGCCGACGGCGTCCTGGCCCAGTCGGCGGAGCAGACCCTTCGCGTCCCCTGTGAGGAACCGGAGACGTACGACACGGGGACCGTCGGCGGCGGCATCGGCATCCAGTGGACCAATCACCTCTTCGAGGGTCTGACCCGGTACGACTGGGAAAATCAGCAGGTGATCCCCGGCCAGGCTGCGACCTGGGATATCTCCGCCGACAACCTGACCTACACCTTCCACCTCAGCGATGGACTGCTCTGGAGCGACGGTTCACCGCTGACCGCCCACGACTTCGAGTACACGATCAAGCGCAACCTGGACCCGGCGCTGGCCGCGGCGTTGGCCACGTTTTTCTTTCCGCTCAAGGGTGCGGAGGACTTCTTCACCGGCAAGACCACCGATCCGGCGACGATCGGCGTGACGGCGAAGGACGACACGACTCTGGAGATGACGCTCAACGCCGTCACCCCATACTGGTTGATCATGCTCTCGCTCTGGGCGATGGTACCGATCAACAAGAAATCGGTCGACGCCGGCGGCGCCAAGTGGACCGAACCGGGAACGATCATCAGCAACGGCCGCTACAAGATGGAGTCGTGGGACCACAGCCAGAGCATGGTCCTCGTCCAGAACGAGAACTACCACGGCGACAAACCGACGGTGACCCGGATCGAGTACACGATCTTCGAGAATCCGCCGGAGCAGGCGCTGACCGTCTTCCAAACGGGCGACCTCGACCTCTCCCAGGTGACGATCTCCAATTTCGACTTCGTCAACGGCGATCCCGATCTCAGCAAGCTCCAGTACCACCAGGAAGTCTCCGGCACCTGGGAGCTGCGGCTCGACATGTCGAACACCGCCTCGGCGATCGCCGACGTCAACGTCCGCAAAGCGCTCTACCTGGCGATCGATCGCGACGTGTTGACCAAGACGGTGCTCAAGGGCTACATGACGCCGGCGTATGTCCTGCTGCCGCCCGACATCCCATCCTACAACCCGGATGTGCGCCTGCAAGGCACGGTCGACGACGCGAAGAAGTACCTGTCTGACGCGGGGTTCCCCGACGGCAAAGGGTTTCCGGGTCTCCAGCTCGGATTCGCGGCCCTACAGGAGAACGCGCAACTCGTCGCCGAAGCGATCATCCAGATGTGGAAGGACAACCTCGGGATCACGAACGCCCAGGCGTTCGCGACGCCCACCGACTGGCGGACGCGGATCAAGACCGAGAACTACGACATGTACCTCGGCCAGTGGATCACCGACTACCCCGATCCCAACGAGTGGCACAACGTGATCTGGGAGGGCGACGCCTGGCAGTCCAAGTGGAAGGACCAGAAGTACCTCGACATGATCAAAACCGCCAACGTCGAGGTCGATCCGGCCAAACGACTCGCCGGGTTCTCCGCGGCCGAGGCGTACATGATCCAGGACCAGATGGCGACGATCCCGCTCTACACGGTCGGCCGCATCTGGGTGATCCAACCCTGGGTCCAGAATCTGAAACTCGCGCCGTACGACGGGCCGCTGCTGACCATCAACGCGGTGACGATCGCGGATCATTAGCGGCCCTCACCCCCGGCCCCTCTCCCTTCCGAGGGAGAGGGGAGGGTTTCCTCGAACGGGGATGGCGGCATGCGAGGCAACTGTTTCGGTTGGCGCCTTCCCCCTCTCCCTTCCGAGGGAGAGGGGGCCAGGGGGTGAGGGCGGTTAGGCGCCCCTCCCCAACGAGATGCGATGCGCACGTTCATCATCCGGCGTCTGCTCAGTTTCTTCCCGACGATGCTCCTCTTCTACACGCTTGTCTTCGTCCTGATCCAACTCACGCCGGGGAACCCGTGGGACACGTCGGAGAAACCGTTTGGACCCGACGTGATGAAGGCGCTCGAAGCGAAGTACCACTACAACGATCCGGTCTGGATGCAGTACACGGATTACCTGCAACGGGTCTTTCTTCACTTCGATTTCGGGCCGAGCTACAAGCGCAACCAGAGTGCCAACGAGATCGTCTCGCGGTACTTTCCGGTTTCGCTCCAACTCGGCGGGGTCGCGTTCGTGATCGCGGTGTTCTTCGGGATCGGACTCGGGGTGATCTCGGCGATCAAGCAGAACACCTTGACCGATCACCTGGCGATGCTCTTCTCCGTGATCGGGGTGGCGACGCCGAGTTTCGTCGTGATCACGCTGATGGTGATCTTCCTGGCCGTCGATCTCCGCTGGTTGCCGGCGTTCGGCTGGGACGGCGTCTTCAGCACGAAGATCATCATCCCGGCGGTCGCCCTCGCCCTGGCGCCGATGGCGGTGATTGCGCGCTACACCCGTGCCTCGATGCTGGAGACGATCCGCATGGACTTCGTGCGGACGGCGCGCGCCAAGGGTCTGTCCGAGCGACCGGTGATGCTGCACCACGCGCTGAAGAACGCGCTGATCCCGGTGGTCACGGTGGCGGGGTTGGCGCTGGCCGATCTGATCACGGGCTCGTTTTTCGTCGAGGCGATCTACGGGGTGCCGGGGATCGGGCGGTTTTTCGTCAGCACGGTCGCCGATAAGGACTACCCGGTGTTGATGGCGGTGACGTTGCTCTTCGCGGCGCTGATCTGGTTGATGAACTTCCTGGCCGACGTTACCTACGCGCTGATCGACCCACGGGTGAAGGTGGGCTGATGGCCGCGACACTCACCACCGCCACCAGTTTGCCCGCCCGGCGCGTCCGCAACGTGAGTCGCGGTTTCTGGTGGGAAGCGTGGAGCCGGTTACGGCTCAACAAGGCCGCGATGGCCGGCCTCGTCTTCATCTTGATTCTGGTCGCGATGGCGATCCTGGCGCCGTTGTTGACGCCGTACGACTACGCCGAGGGCAATCTCCTGGAGGGAACCCAGCCTCCGAGTCGCGAACATCTCCTCGGCACCGACCAGCTCGGGCGCGACATCTTCACGCGGCTCCTGTACGGGGCGCGTGTTTCGCTGACGGTCGCCGTCGCCGCCCAGATCGTGATCGTCGTCATCGGCGTGCCGATCGGGCTCCTGACCGGCTACGTCGGCGGCTGGCTCGACATGGCGGTGATGCGGGTGATCGACGCGATCTACGCCCTGCCGAACCTCCTCATTGCGATCCTGATCGTCTCGATGCTGCGCAGCAACATCTCGGCGGGGGCGAAGGCGTCGGGGAACTGGTTGAGCTCGCTCGACCGCACCACCGACGGTCTGATCGGCATCTTCATCGTTATGTCACTCACCCACTGGTTGACCGTCTCGCGCCTCGTCCGCGCCCAGGTGCTCTCGATCAAGGAGCGGGAACACGTCGAATCGGCGCGGACCCTCGGCGCGACGGGGCCGCGGATCGTTCGCGTCCACATCATGCCGCATGTGCTGGCGCCGGTGATCATCGCGATCGCCTTCGGCGTACCGGGCGCGATCATGCTGGAAGCGAGTCTCTCATTCCTCGGCATCGGCGTGAACCCGCCGACGCCCTCCTGGGGGCTGATGATCTCCGACGGCATCAAGAACATGCGCTCCCACCCCTACATGCTGATCTCGCCGGCGCTCGCCCTCGGCGCGACGCTGCTCGCCTTCACGTTCGTCGGCGACGGGTTGCGGGACGCGATGGATCCCCATATGAAGCGGTAGCTTTGGAGGCGGCAAGGCGGCAAGGCGGCAAGGCCGAGAAGCGACGGGGCAGGCAACCGACTGAATCGCCGTTCTTCGCCTTGCCGCCTTGCCGCCTTGCCGCCTTCGCAAAGGAGAAGGTATGCCCTCGACGATTCCGGGGACGTGGGAGACGACGCTGTCGCCGGCGTTGGTTGCGCACCAAAGAACCGTGTCTGCGCCGCGGTTGGCGCCGGATGGGAGGACGTTGGCGTTCGCGGGGGAGCGTGACGGGCGGACCGATCTGTTTGTGGTGGGCGAGGAGGCGTGGCCGCGGCAGGTGACGGCGGATCACGCTTTGTCGGGGGGGAGTTACGGCTGGTCGCCGGACGGTCGGCAGTTCGCGTTGACGGCGGCGGCGGACGGGAAATTGTGGCTCTGCCCGTCGAGCGGCGGGCCGGCACGGCGGTTGGCGTGGCGGGAGGGGCGGCACCACACGCCGCGGTTTTCGCCGGACGGGCGGTTCGTCAGCTTCGTCTGCGATCGGGGCGATGAGATCGACGTCGTGGTCGTGTCGGTCGACGGGACGTGGCAGCGGGTGCTCAACCGCGGGTCCGATTTTCCGATGGACCCGTCGTGGTCGCCGGACGGGAGACGGCTGGTTTGGCATGCCTATCCGAACACGGTGATGCCGTGGGATCAGAGCACGCTGGTCGTCGCCGAGGTCGATGGCGGGGAACCGCGCACGATCGCGTCGGCGCCGAGGACGGCGTACGCGAACGCGCGCTTTTCGCCGGACGGCACGCGCATCGTCTGCGTCTGCGACCGCGGCGGTGCGCTGAACGTGACCGAGATGGGTGTCGACGGCTCGGGGCAGACGACGCTCCACGAGGATCGGTGGGAACACGGCGAGCCGTCGTATTCGCCGGATGGGCAGCGGATCGTCTACACCCGCAACGTCGACGGCGACTACACCCTCTGGACGGTGGCGAGCGGTGGCGGCGGGGCAAGACCGGTGACCGACGTGCCCGGTCGGGCCGGGAGTCCGTCGTGGTCGCCCGATGGGCGATCGGTGGTGTACACGCACGAGAGTCCCGTGGCGCCGCCGGAGGTCTGGGAGGTCGAGGTCGCGTCGGGGAGGACGAAGCGGCGGACGTTCGTGGGGATGGGTGGGATCGAGGCATCCGAACTTGTGCTACCCGAGCACGTCTCGTGGACGAGTGCCGACGGATTCGAGGTGCACGGGCTGCTCTATGCACCGAAGGAGGT
Organism: Thermomicrobiales bacterium; assembly: GCA_036558305.1. GTDB lineage: Bacteria > Chloroflexota > Chloroflexia > Thermomicrobiales > UBA6265 > DATBFX01. The sequence continues at coordinate 5,300 of DATBFX010000222.1, forward strand.
CCAACCGGGGCGGCACGGGTGTCTGGTCGAGATCCACGGCGGGCCGATGAACCAGTCGCGCGTCGTTTGGAACGGTCTGATTCAATATCTGGTGCAGCGCGGGTGGGTCTTGGTCCAACCGAACTACCGCGGCACCCTCGGCTATGGACGCGCCTACCGGGAGGCACTGTTCGGCTCCTGGGGCAAGGGCGATCTGGAGGACTACCTGGGGGGTATCGATCTCTGCGAGCGACGAGGATTGATTCGGAGCGACCGCGTCGTCGCCTGGGGCGGGAGTGCCGGCGGGTACTCGACGCTGCTGTGCTTGACCGGGGCGCCGGAGCGGTTCGCCGCGGGTGTTGCTCTCTTCGGCCTGTACGATCTGTACGCCTTTGGGTTGGAGACGCATCGCTACGAGCGCTATTACGTCGAGACGATCCTCGGCGGCAGCGCCGACAACTACCCACTCTGGTACGAGCGGTCGCCGCTCAACTTCGTCGATCGGATGAGGGCGCCAATCCTGCTGCTGCACGGGGAACGCGACCCGGCCGCCCTCCCCGCCCAATCGGAGACATTGATTCGCGAACTGCAACGGCATCGGATCGACTACGAGTACGCCTACTATCCCGGCGAGGGGCACGGGTTTCGCAAGATTTCGACGATCGTCGACTACGTGCAGCGGATGGACCGCTTCCTCTGCCAGAAGGTGCTGCGGGCGCCGTTGCCGGGACCACTGGGGACGTTGCCCTATCCGCCGATGCCGATGCCGCGATCTTGACACGGTCGCCCGGCGGGGGCTACTGCGCATTGCAGAACAGTCGAACCGCCCCTACAGAATCACGAGGCCGTCTCCTCTGCGATTCGCTCTATTCTTTCAACTCCGGTGTCCGATAGAGCGTCCGCCCACCGACCAGAATTTCCGTATCGACCAGATACCGCTTTGCCGCTTCCAGGTTCGGTCGAACCCCGATGCCCGGTCGTTCCGGCAACCGGACCTGCCCATTGGCGTCGCGCTCCAGGTGGTCGAGGGTGGCGTCGATGGCGAGTGATTTCGGCTCGACCGGGTACTCGCAGATCTCGTGGTCGGCGAGACCGGCGAAGGGGTGGAGGGAGGCGGCAAGGGCCAGGTGCGAGGTGAAGGTGTGGTTGACGTAGGTGACGCCGCGCTCGTCGGCGTCGCGGGCGACCTCGTGCGAGGGGGTAATACCGCCGATGCGACCGGCGTCGATCTGGACGTAGCCGATCCCAGCGTAGTCGATCATGTGCCTGGCCATGAAGACGTTGTGCGCGCCCTCGCCGCCGGCGAGTTTCACGGGCGCGCTCTCGGCGGCGAGGGTGGCGTAGGCCGTGAGCGCGCCGGAGACGAAGGGTTCTTCCAACCAGGTGGCGCGGAACTCCTTGAGCGCGGCGAGGCGGAGGCGGGCACGGGCGACGTCGTCGCGCCAGACCGTTCCGGCATCGACGAGGAGGATGCCGTCCGGTCCTAACCCCTCCCTCGCGGCGGCGACCTGCGCGGTGTCGTCCTCGACGCTGCCGAGACCGTAAGGACCCCACCCGAATTTCGCCGCGCGGTAACCGGCCGCGCGGGCGCGTTTCGCCTTGTCGAGCGTCTCCTGCGGGGTGTCGCCGAAGAGGACGGAGGCGTAGGGCGTTTTCGGGTAGGCAGTTTCGTAGCCGAGGAGCTTGTACACCGGTTCGTTCAGGCGCTTGCCGATCAGGTCCCACATCGCGGTGTCGATGCCGGAGAGGGTGTGGTCGGCCTGGAGGAGGTCGAGGCTGTTCTCCCGCACCAGGTTGCCGATGCGGACGATGTCTTCGACACTGTCCAACCGCTGCCCGAGAACGGAATCGCGGACCGGTTTGCAGGCGCTGTGCGACATCGGACAGACGAGGCTGGCGATGCTGACGAGGGGAGACGCCTCGCACTCGCCCCAGCCGACGTCCGGTCCCGCTTGCAACCGGACGAGGAGCAGGTCCTGGCTGCCGTCGCCGACGTCGAGGACTTCGGGCATTGAGAGGTAGTAGAAATCGACGGAATCGATCGTCATGGGTTGGGCCCCCCCTGCCCCCCAATGCTGGGGGGAGACGACGTGAGCGCCACGCGCCGCGTTTCCTGGACTAAGAGGGCCAGCGTCAGCGCCGCGGCGACGCCGACGACCGCCAGGACCATGGCGCTGCCGCGCAGACCGGCGACGCCGGCGATGATGCCGACGGAGACGGGACCGAGGAAGGCGCCGGCGTCGCCGATCAGGCGCCAGAGACCGAGGAATTCGCCGGTGGCGCCCGTCGGTGCGAGGTCGGCGCCGAGGGTCATCATCGTCCCCGAACCGAGACCGTTGCCGAGACCGATCACGACCGCCGCCGCCAGCAGGGTCGAAAAACTGTGGGCCGCGGGGATCATCGCGACGCCGACCGCCATCACGGCGAAACTCGGCACCGCCGCGGTTTTGCGACCGAAGCGGTCCATCAGCAGTCCGGCCGGGACGAACATCGAAACGTCGACCAGTGCCGAGATGGTCATGATCAAACCGACTTCGGCCACGGAGAGACCGACCACCTGCGTGCCGTAGAGCGGGATGATGAAGAGACGACCGGCCCGGATCATCTGGGCGAGGGTCTGGGCGACGCCCGCCGCGGCCAGGTCCCGCCAGTTCCGGCGCAGGACCTTGCCGACGACTCCCCAACGACCGCGACCGCCGGTGGTCGTCACGGCGCGCGGGGTCGGTTTGATGAACCGGATCGCCAAAAGGAGGGCGATCGCGGCCATCAGACCGGAGACGAGGAACGAGGCGCGGTAGTCGAACCAGGTGGCGAGGAGACCGCCGACGACCGGTCCGGCGAAGGTGCCGATCCGGTTGATGCCGCCGAAGACGGAGATGGCACGGCCGCGCTCCGAGATGGGGACCGCCGTCGCGATAAAGGCGTGGCGCGAGAGACTCCAGAGGGCGGTGCCGACACCGGCGGCGATGCGGGCGGCGATGAGGAACGAGAACGGTTGCGGGACGGCGAGCAAGAGGGTGCTGACGGCGACGAGCGAGGTACCGACGATCATCGTCGGCCGGAGTCCGAGCCGCCCCACCAGCGCGCCCGCCGGCACGTCCGTCGCCAGCGTCCCCAGGGCCGCCGCCGCGACCGCGAGACTGACCAAGCCGTAGGAGACGCCGAATGTCGCGGCATAGAGCGGCAGGGTCGTCAGCAGCAGCCCCTGCCCAAACGCCAGCAACGCGGCAGGCGCATAGACGGCGAGCGCGAAGGCGACGGGCGATTCCATCTGACCGGTTCGCGCCTCGATCTCCACCCCTACCCCACCGGTGTCCGACGTCCGGTTTCGCAGTGTCGCACGGGCGACGGCTGAGGGCAACGGGTACGGAGACCGGGAGACGGGGAGACGAAAGAGTGCTGAGGACTAAGGACTGAGGACTGAGTCTTCTGACGACTAACGACTGACGACTGACGACTCTCCCGTCCGTCTCTCCGTCTGCCCGTCTACGTCAGGCGCACCACGATCGTTTGTCGCCGGCCGAGTTGGAAGTGGCGCGGCGTGACGCTTTTGACCTTCGCACCGGGCGCTCTGGCGTCGACCGCGAACGATCGCCGCGGGAGATCGAGGGAGATGCGACCGACTCGTGCATCGTTATCGACGGTGTCGCCGTCGCAATAGGAACCGACGACCATGTTTTCGGTCAAGTCGCGCAGCGTGAGACAGACGGGACCGGTCGCGCGGCCGGCACCGACGACCATCACCGTGACCTGTCCCCGCGCGCCGCCGACCGCGGCACCTCGCGCCGTCAGGGCCGGCACGATCGTAAGCGCGACCGCGAGACTGCCGCCGACGATTGACCGGCCGAGGATGCGCCTGCCGCATCGCCAAACGTGCCAAGACATCCCAAGCATTGTCGTTACTCCCATCTATTTTCCATTATGCGGAGCGAGTGCCGTCGTCGATGTGCAGGCTACGACAGACGACGTTTCAACCACGGGGAGGAAAATCGTGCCTCCGTGTCAAGAACGCAACGATTGGAGTCTCGGTTGCGGCCCCGCGGGCGGTTCCGGGTCGGTTAACTCAACTCCATTCGGCAGGCGCACTTGAGCTGGTCAGCGGGGCCCCGCCGCTGCTCGGCGGGAGGAACGTGGGGCGGGCGGCGCGGCTGAGCGGCCAGAGCCGGGTGCCCGCCGCCCGCCGGCCGGCGCCACCGCCCAAAACGAAGCTTGAACGGACAAATCTCCACTATGCGATTCATCCATGCGGTTGTTCGCTCCCGGTGTCTCCCGGTGTTCGGTGTGGGCGCGCGTGCCCCGGCGTGAGGCGACGACTACCATTCCGACATCCTGGCACGCGCGCCGGGTTTGGACAATCCCTCAGGAGGCATCGATGGCAGATGGTGCGTCCGGTCCCCTCGTCCTGACTCCACGTCTGGATGCCAAACCGTGGGGCGGTCGTCGATTAGAGGCGTTCGGTTTCGCGCTGCCGCCGGGTGAGGCGATCGGGGAGGCGGTCGTGACCGCACCGGACGCGGTCGTCGCCGGCGGCGGGCAGCTGTCCGAGATCGTGGCGGAGCGGCCGCGGGACGCGCTCGGGGCGCGCGGTCTTGCGGCGACCGGCGGCCGGCCGTTTTTCCCGCTTTTGGTCAAATTGATCGACGCCGGCGAGAACCTCTCGATCCAGGTCCATCCCGACGACGAGGCGGCGGCGCGCGAGGGAAACGGCGGGAGTCTCGGCAAGACGGAAGCCTGGTGGGTGCTGGACGCGCGACCCGGCGGCACCCTCTACCTCGGTCTGAGACCCGGCGCGACGCTCGCCGATCTCGCCGCGGCCAGTCGCGCCGAGACGGGTGCGGCGGAGCTGATGCGCCGCGTAGTGGCGCGGCCGAACACCCTCGTCTTCCTTCCGGCCGGAACCGTTCACGCCCTGGGCGCGGGTGTCCTCGTCTACGAGATCCAGCAACCGTCGGCGATCACCTATCGGCTCGACGATTGGGGTCGACGCGACGCCGCCGGACGCCCGCGGGAGATGCACGTCGAGCAGGGACTGGCGGTGGCGGATGCGTCGTCGCGCCCGGAACCGCTGACGCCGATCACCGTTCCGTCGGCGGCCGGCAGGAGACAGCGCCTGGTTGCCTGCCGGTACTTCGCGCTGGAACGGATCGCGCTGGTCACCGGCGAAGAGGTCGCGCTCGTCGCCGAGGAGAGTCCGCAGGCGGTCACCTGCCTTCACGGCGCCGTGCTCGTGAAAGCTGACGGGAAGACCGTCTCGCTTGCGGCCGGGCAGACGGCGGTGCTGCTTGCCAACGCGACCGGGGCGGCAATGCGAGCGGAGACGCCGGCGGTGGCCTTGCGGGCGTGGGTGCCGGACGAGGCGACGATTCCGGAGAACGCGTAGGGGCAGGCATCGCCCAAAGGGCACCCGGTCTGCCCCTACGATCCAGCGATCGAGACCGTCGCGTCCGGGAAGCGGTCGTGGAGGGCGGAGACCACGTCGTGCGTCGGCGCGGGGTCTGCTTTGAAGAAGAGGATCGCGCGGAGATCGACGGCGTCCGGTGCCGCCTTGAGGACGTCGATGCGGGGTGGGGTTGCGGAGAGGCTGGGTAGTCCGGCAACCGCGGCCCGAAGGGAGGCGACCGCATGCGACGGCGGCGGCGGCGCGCCGGCGACCTGGACGACGAGCTGGTTGAGGTGCAGGGTAGTGCGGTTGCCGACGACCTCGGAGAAGACCTTCGAGTTCGGGACCAGCACCATCTCCGCCCGGTCGTTGCGGATTTGCGTGGTTCGGATGTCGATCCGCTCGACGACACCCTCTTCCCCAACGACGCGGATGCGATCACCGGGGAGGAAGGGTTGCTCGGCGAGGAGGTAGATGCCGGAAACGAAGTTCTTGAGCACGTCCTGGAGCGAGAGCGATACGGCGGCGGTGATGAGGCCGATCGAGGTGACGAGGGACGAGGTATCGGCGCCCAGCGCCCGCAACGCCAACGCCCCGGCAACCACGTAGGCACCGATGGTGATCAGGTTGGTGATGAGCTCGGGGACGTTGTTCTTGACGTTGCGCCGTTCCAACTCGCGACGGATGCGATGCCGAAGGTGGCGGACGACGAAGACGGCGACGACGACGATGAGCAACGCCCAGAGCAGGCGGAGGGCAAGGTTGGCCAGCGTCGAGCCGGTGGTGCCGACCTGATCACTCGCCCAGGTCGCTATGTCGTCGAGCTTTTCTTCCACCCGAGATCGGTCGCTCCGTATCGTCATCGCCCGTTTGGCAACCGGACCGTCGAGACGGGTCGTGGCCGAGTGCGGCCATTGTTGCGGCGACGGCGCCCGTTGTCGAGATTTGGGCGAAGCGGGGCGCTAACCGGGGGCGGGCATGGACTTCAAGACGAGGCGGGCGAGCACGGGGAGGTGATCCGATCCGGCGTCGTCGCCGACCCAGGCGGCCTGCGCGGCCAGGTGCGCCGTATGCCAGATGTAATCGACGCGGACGACCGGCCGCAGGGGGAACCCGAGGAGGCGATCCTTCATCCGGACCGAGCGACCGACGCGGACCGGAAGTGTGGCACCGCCGCGACGGATCGCGCGGAAAGCGTCGATCAGACCGGCCGAGGTCCAATCGGCGTACCGCGCGTGGCGCACGGTCATGTTGAAATCGCCGACGACGACCGCCGGGCCGCTGGCGACGGCGATCTCGGCCAGCATCTCGATCTGGTCGGTCGTGACCGGGTCGAAGGCGACACCGGTGAGCCGCACCTGAGGCGGCCGCGGATGGGCGACAATGACGGTCAGGGGAAGACCGTCGAGGTCGATCACCACCCGGAGGTCCGGTCGATCGGGCGAGAAATGGAGTTGCTCCTGCTCGATGATCGCGTAGCGGCTGAGCAGTCCCTTCCCCGCGAATCCTGCCGGGTGCAGAATCTGGTGCGGGAAAAGGTCGCCGAGGTTGCCCGCGATCGCCTCCGCCTGGGATGATTCCAATTCCTGAAGACCGATCAAATCGGCGGTTGACGCTCGCAATCCGGAGACGAGGCGGTCGGGTTCGGCCAGACCGTTCCCGAGGTTGTAGGTCATCACGGTGAAAACGGGTCCGCCGGTCTCGACGTGTCGATGCGGCGCGGTGTCGGGCCGCCAAAAGGAACCCTGCCGCCAGCGCCGGGGGCGCGACGAACGGCTGGCTTCCGCCGGGGCCGCGACCGGATGCGGAAAAAGGGAGGAGTCGGGTCGTGTCACCGCGCTCACGTGGTAGGTACTCGCTCTGCCGAAGGGCGGGCCCGACGGCGTTCGCCGGTCCAGACGGGCACGCCTGCGCCCATCGTCGCGATTGTGGCACCGGCGGCGCGATCGCGCCAGACCGATTGGTCCTGATGCCGGCAGACCGCTCGACGTTCGCATCAGCCCAGGGTACGGCGCCGCTCGGGATCGTAGGGCGCGCGGAGGTGGGGCACCGCCACGAAACGCTCTCCCGCAACATCGATCTCGTATCTCCCTGATGCGATCCACGCTGCGGTGACCGGGACGTCGGCGCTCACGTAGCCCATGCCGATCGCGGCGCCGAGGGTATGGGCGTAGGATCCGGAGGTGGTGTAACCGGCGGGTTGGCCGTCACGGAGGATCGGCTCGCCGCCCCAGAGGACCGGTCCGGAATCGGCGAGGACGAAGGTGACGAGTCGTCGCCGGAGACCCGCGGCCTTCTGCCGCAACAGGGCATCGCGACCGAGAAAACCGCCCGCTTTGTCCCAGGCGACGGCGAACCCGAGCCCGGCTTCGAGCGGGGTGTCGTCCGGCGAGACGTCGTGTCCCCAGGAGACGTACCCCTTCTCCAGCCGCAACGAGTTCTGCGCCGTCGTCCCGGCGAGGGTGAGCCCGAAGGGTTCGCCGGCAGCGACGAGGCGATCGAAGACCTCGGCGGTTTGGTCTGCGGGGATATGGAGCTCCCACCCCAGCTCGCCGACGTAGGTGATTCGCGCCGCCAGGACCGGACAACCGCCAACCTCGATCTGGCGGACCGTGCCGAAGGAAAAGGCATCGTGAGATAGGTCGCTGTCGGTCAACGACTGCAACAGGTCGCGGGCACGCGGTCCCATCAGTCCGAGGACCCCGGAAGTGGCGCTGGCGTCGGTCAGCGTTACCCGCGCTCCCCGGCAGCGTGCCTGACGGTCGATCCAGTCGAGGTCGTGGGCGGTTTGCGCAGCGGAGGTGATGACGAGGAACGACTCCGCGGCGAGACGGACGACGGTCAGGTCGCTTGCGAAGGTACCGCGGGCGTTGAACATCCCGGTGTAGACGATGCGATTGGGCGGCACGTCGACGTCGTTGCCGCACAGCCAGTTGAGCAAGCTGCGGGCGTCGGGTCCGGTGACGAGGTACTTGCCGAATGAGGACTGGTCGAAGAGGGCGACCCGCTCGCGCGCCGCCCGGTGCTCCTCCGCCCAGTCGGCGAACCAGGAGGGGCGGCCGAACGAGTAGTCGAGGATTGGCGGGCGTCCATCGCGCGCGTACCAGAGCGGGCGTTCCCAGCCGAAGCGCTGACCGAAGCAGGCTCCGCGCGCCGCCGTCCGCTCGTGCACAGGCGAACGCCGGAGGTCGCGCCCGGTCGCGAATTCGTAACCCGGCCAGGCAGTCGCGTAGTGGTGGCCGAGGACTTCGGGAACGCGCTGGCGCAGGAAGTCCGCGTCGTTCATCGCCGGTCCGAAACGGCGGGGATCGACTTCCCAGAGATCGAACGGCGCTTCGCCCTCCCTGATCCACTCGGCGATCGCCCAACCGGCACCGCCGGCGCCGGCGATTCCGAACGAGTTGAACCCCGCCGCGACGAAGAGTCCGTCGCGCCCCGCGATCGGACCGAGGAGGAAGGTGCCGTCCGGGGTGAAACTCTCCGGGCCGTTGACGAAGCGGTGGAGCGGGGTCGTTTCGAGACTGGGCAGGCGGTGTTTCGCTTCCCTCAGCGCGGGGGCGAACCGTTCCCAATCGGGCTCGAAGAGGCGGAAGGAGAAGTCGTCCGGGACGCGCGAGGTAGCCAGCGGTTTGGTGTCGTGCTGGAAGGCGCCGAAGCGGATGCGGTCGCCGGCGACGCGGAAGTAGATGCCGCCGTCGTAGTCGCGGGTGCAGGGAAGTTCGTCGGGGAGACCGGGGATCAGGGCGGTTTCGACGTAGTGGTGCTCGACGGGGTAAAGCGGGACGTCGAGGCCGGCGTCCAGACCGAGTTGGCGCGTCCACATGCCGGTGCAGAGGAGGACGTGATCGGCGACGATGTCACCCGCGTCGGTCGTGACGCCGGTGGCGCGAGCACCGTCCCAGGTCAGCCCAAGGACGCGGACACCCTCGCAAAGCATGGTACCGTGCAACTCGGCGCCTTTGGCGAGCGCCCGAGCCGTCTCCGCCGGTTCGACGCGACCGTCGTCTGGCAGGAAGAAGGCGCCGGCGAGGTCGTCGGTGCGCAGACCAGGCCAGTGTCGCGCCGCTTCGGCCGTCGCGATCTCGTGGCTGTCGATACCGAACAGTTTGACGAGCGCGGTGGTGCGACGAATCTGCGTCACGCGGTCGGGTGTCCGCGCCAGGAGCAAGCTGCCGACCCGTTTCCAACCGGTGTCGAGACCGGTTTCGGCGGGCAGATTGGCGTAGAGCCGCGCGCTGTCGTCGTTGAGGACGGCGAGACTCCGGGAGGCGCGGAACCGGGTCACCATCCCCGCCGCGTGCCAGGTGGTCCCGCCGGCGATTCGGTTCTGTTCGAGAAGCAGGATGTCTCTCCAACCCGCCTTGGCCAAGTGATAGGCGGCACTGCAACCGACGATGCCGCCGCCGACGATGACGACGCGGGCGTGGGTGGGGAGGGTCGGCATACTGATTCCTCGGACACGGCACTTCCAGTGCCGTGCTCAGCAACATAAGCCGGCTGGAAGCCGGCTAGCGGTCGTCGGTGATGCGTTCGAGGATGGGCCATAGAGTATTGTCAGTGTGGTGCTGGCGATGGTTGTCGATGTAGGAAACGACTCGTGGGAGGGAGCGTTCGCCGAAGGTGAGTCCACCATATTCGGGTTGCCAGCCAAAGGAGCCTGTGGATCGGATGCTGTCAACGTGATTGACGGCGTGCGACGACGCTCCCTTCAATCGACGAACCAACTCGGCAACCGCGATCCTTGGCGGCACGGAGAGTGCGAGATGCACATGATCGGGCATCACGCCGATCGCGTGCGGGATCACGCCCAATTCGGCGTTCGTAATCTTCCACGATCGCCGAATCACTGCTTCCTCCGCTTCACCGATCAACGGCTCGCGTCCCTTGGTCGCCCAGATCAGATGGACATAGAACCGCCAGTACGACGATCCCATGCCACCCTCCCGCATCCAGCCGGCTGGAAGCCGGCTTATGTTGCTGAGCACGGCACTTCCAGTGCCGTGTCTGCTACGGTCGTCTCCGCAATGGTGCCGCCTACAACCCCAGCCGCTTCACCCCCGCCCGCGCGCCGCCAAGCATGAAGCCGACGTCGCTGCCGCAAGTGAGAAAGCGGAATCCCCGCTCCGCCAGTTGCAACGCCTCCTCGGGAGAACCGCCGGCGTAACCGGGAATCTTGCCGGTGTTGCGGCAGGCATCGAGGATGCGGTCGACGGCCTTGCGATGGGCGTCGTTCGTGTCGCGGTCGCGGGGGTGGATCCCCATCGAGAGGGCGAGGTCGGACGGGCCGATCCAGCAGCCGTCGACACCGGGCGTGGCCATGATCGCTTCGGCGTTCTCGACGGCCTGGATCGTCTCGATCTGGACGGCGGCGAACACCTGGTCGTCGATCCAGTCGGTGTAGTCGTCGCCGTAGCGGGCGGCGCGGCCATACCCCCAGGAGCGGGTGCCCTTGGGCGGGAAGCGGCAGGCGTCCGCGGCCGCCTTCGCATCGTCCGCCGTGTTCACCATCGGCACGACGATGCCGAGGGCGCCTTCGTCGAGGTAGCGGCCGATCATCGTGAAGTCGTTGCGGGGAACGCGCGCCATCGGCGCCGCCGTGCCACCGGCCATCGCCATCAAGCAGCCGATGATCGAATCGAGCGAGAACGAGCCGTGCTGACCGTCGAGCATGATGAAGTCGATCCCTGTCCCGGCCATCGCCTCGGCGACGATCGGTGCACCGAATCCGAGTGCGTAGCCGTACGCCGGGTTCCCCGCCAGCATCTTCGCCTTCGCGCCGTTGCGTTTCACGATGCCCCTCTGCCTTTCGCCCGGACGGTTGTGCCGCCGGCGTTGGGGGCGCGGCATGCCGCACCCTCGTCGTGACCACGCGACCGCGTGGTGGGCACGGTCTGTCGTGCCCCTACCGGAAACCCGATGCTACCGCATCAGCGGCGCGTACGGTTGCTCGATCATCCGCTTGACCCGTTGCAAGAACCGGGCGGCCGGCGCCCCATCGACGATCCGGTGGTCGAACGTCAGACTCAGCGCCATCATCTTGCGGACCGCGATCGTCCCTTCCTCCTCATCGGTCACGACCGGGCGGGCGACGATTCGCCCGAGACCGAGGATCGCCGCTTCCGGTAGGTTGATGATCGGCGTGAAGGCGTCGATCTCGAACATCCCGAGATTGGAGACGGTGAAGGTGCCACCGCGCAGATCGGCGGCGGCGGCGGTACCGGCGCGCGTCTGGGCAATGAGGCGCGCGGTCTCGGTGGCGATCTGGCCGACCGACTTCCGGTCGGCGTCGCGCACGACGGGAACCAGCAACCCCCGCTCGGTATCGACCGCGACGCCGACGTGAACGGCGGCGTGCCGGACGATGGTGTCCCCGGTGAGTGACGCGTTGACCGCCGGATGCTCCCGCAGTGCCAGCGCGCTCAGTCGGACGAGCAGATCGGTGAACGAAGGAACGGCCTCGCCGGTTCCCGCAAGCTCGCTTTTCAGGTGCGCCCGGACCCGCTCCAGCTCGGTCGCGTCCGCCTCCGTCGTCAGGGTCACCGGCGCCACCGTCCGCGCGCTCTCGGTCATCCGCTGCACGGTGACCCGACGAACCGGGCCGAGCGGCATCGCGACGCCCGGTGTTGGCACCGGTTCGGCAGTCGCGGCGCGGACATCGCCGCGCATGACGCGCCCCGCCGGTCCACTCGCGGCGACCTGCCCGAGATCGACGCCCGCTTCCTCCGCGAGTCGCCTGACGATGGGGGTCGCCCGCGGTTGGGCGAGCGCCGGGCGCGTCGCCGCAGCGGCGAGGACGTCGCGCTCCCGAATGCGCCCGGTGCTGCCGCTGCCGATCAGGAGCGTCCAGTCGACGCCGAGGCGATCGGCGGCGCGTCGCGCCCGTGGGCTGATCGCGGGCGTCTCACGATGGCCGTTCGATGCCGTCGACGCTCGTGCCAGGACCGTGGACGGCGCGGCACCCGCCACGGCCGGCTCCGCCGCCGGCAGTGCGGCACAGGTCACCTCCTCGCCGGGCGCCGCGATGTAGGCGAGGGTGGCGCCGACGGGGACCTCGACGCCGATCGGCGTGTCGGGCGGGATGCGGAGGATACCGCTGTCGAGGGCCTCGACCTCGGTGATCGCCTTGTCGCTCTCGACCGAAAAGATCAACTCCCCGGCTTCGACGCTGTCGCCGTCACCCTTCAACCACTCGACGACGGTGCCGACCTCCATCGTCCACCCAAGCCGGGGCATGACTACTTCGCTGGCCAATGCTCCCTCCCCAGGTTGCGTCGCCCCCCGACCCTGGGCTGAAGCCCAGGGCTCAACCGACGACGCCCAGAGGGCACCCGCCTCCGGGGCTGAGCACGAACGCATCGCGCCAGTCAGCCCTCTTTAGAGGGCTTCGTCGGTTGAGCGCGGGGTCTTAAGCCCCGCGCACGGGCGGCTTCGAAACAATTGCGTCACTCTGCTGCCAACTCCCGAATCGCCGTCGCGATCTGGTCTTTGCTCGGGGTCACCGCCGCCTCCAGGGGCGGGCTGTAGGGAACGGGGGTGTAGAGACCGTTGAGACGGCGGACGGGGGCGTCGAGGTCGTCGAAGGCCCGTTCCGTTACCTGGGCCGAGAGTTCGGAGGCGATGCTGGCGATCGGGAAATCTTCGTCGACGATCAGGAGGCGGCCGGTCTTGTGAACGGAGGCGAGGACGGTGTCGAGATCGAGCGGGGAGATCGAACGGAGGTCGATGACCTCGACCGAGAGCCCTTCCGTCGCCAGCGGTTCGGCGACGTCGAGGGTCCGCTGCACCATCGGGCCGATGGCGACAACCGTGAGATCGCTTCCTTCGCGGCGGACGGCGGCGAGACCGAAGGGGATCAACTCGTCTTCCTCGGGATCGGGGACCGGTCCCTTCACATTGAGGAGCGATTTGTGTTCGAGGAAGAAGACGGGATCGTCGCTGCGGATCGCCTGTTTGAGAAGACCTTTGGCATCGCGCGGGGTGGTCGGGACGACGACGCGGAAACCGGGGTGGTGGGCGTAGATCGTGTAGTAGCACCCCGAGTGGTGGGTGGCCGAGGCGCCGCCGACGCCGATCGCGCCGCGGAGAACGATCGGCATTTTGAGGCGGCCGCTGCTCATGTACTGGATCTTCGCGGTCTGGTTGATCAGCTCGCCCATGCCGTCGAGGATGAAGTCGGCGAACATGAAGTCGACGACCGGGCGCGTCCCGGTCATCGCCGCACCGGTGCAGAGACCGATGAACCCGCGCTCGACGATCGGCGTGTCGCGCAGCCGCTCGGGACCGTAGAGGTCGTAGAGACCGACCGTGGTGTTGAAGTTGCCGCCGCGGGCGCCGATCCCCTCGCCGACGACGAAGACGGTCGGATCGCGCGCCATCTCTTCGGCGAGCCCTTCGCGGGCGGCGTTGGTGAAGTTCATCTCGCGCATGGTGGTGTTTGCTCCGCCCGCCCAGGGTTGAAACCCTGGGCTCAAGCCACGAAACCCCTCCGGGGTTAGAACGACACATCAACCTCGCCAGACCAGATCCGGGAACTCCTCCTCGGTCAAACGTCGGAACGTCCTCACGGTTTCGTCGGGGACGGGCAGGTAAGGGCGGCGGGTGCGGTTGGCCGGAACCAGGAAGGACGAGGCGGCGGTGACGGCCTTGCCGACGATGGCGTGGAGGTTGCCGCTGCCGCGCAGGCACTCGGCCGACTGGATGAAGGCGTGCATGCGTTCCTGACGGTGGTAGGCGGCGTCCCAGCGTCCGGCGACGACGTCGTCGTACCAGTCGACCATGTAGCGGGCGTTGAAGTTGACGAACCAGGAATAGACGCCGCGCGCGCCGAGCATCATCAGCGGGGTCATCGCGTGCTCGCCGGTGAAGTGGCTCAGTTCGCCTGCACACGCCATCAGGGTCATGAATTCGGAAACGTCGGCCGAGACGTGTTTGGTGCCGACGAGGTTCGGAATCTCCGCTTGCAGGACGGCGTAGTCGGGACCGCGTTGGTAGTTGTGGACGCGGGGTGTGTTGTAGTGGATGAGGGCGAACTCGGCGGGGACGGCGCGGCTGACGTCGTCCCAGAAGACGCGGTACGACTCCGGGGTCATCGGCATAAAGAAGGGGTGACCGACGTGGGCGCCGAGGATACCGCGGTTGGCGGCGTGGCGGAGCCGATCGAGCATGCCGCGGGTGTTGCACCAGGTGACGCCGACCATCGTCGGGAAACCGAGGCGCCGCGCTTCGTCCGCGAAGACATCGACGATGCGGCGGAACTCGTCGAGTTCGATCGCGTAGAACTCACCGTCGCTGTCGGTCGTGTAGATACCGTGGACCCCGGCCGCGTGCAGCCGCCGGATGTTCTCGCGGAAGACGCCCTCGTCGAAGCGGTCTTCCTCGTCGAACGGCGTCGCGGTCGCCGCCCAGACGCCGTGGAGGTTTTCACGGGTCAGGCGTTCGGTCATCGGAACCAGCCGGTCGAGGTTCGTCATCGTTAGTCCCAATACCTACGAGCTAAAGATGAAACTGGTCGCCGTCGAGGGATCGGGGTACGGACTCTTGGTCGCGAAGTCGAGGGCCTCGGCGACGGTCGCCTTGATCTCGGCGTCGATCGCCTCGAATTCTTCGGCCGTGGCGAGGTCGCGGGCAAGGACGCGCTCCTTGAGCGAGGCGATCGGGTCGCGCGTTTTCCAGGCGTCGATCTCGTCGGCGGTGCGGTAGCCGGCGTCGCGCATGCCTTCGGCGTGGGGACGGGTCCGGTAGGTGCGGCCTTCGATCAGGGTCGGCCCCTTGCCGGCGCGGGCGCGGGCGACCGCCGCCTCCGCCGCTTCGTAGACCGCGAGGACGTCGTTGCCGTCGACGGCGATCCCCGGCAGGCCGTAGCAGCGGGCGCGCTCGGCGACGTCGGTGTTGCGGGTGGCGGTCTCGAACGGAACCTCGGTGGCGTAGAGGTTGTTCTCGCAGACGTAGACGACCGGCAGGTCCCAGATCGCGGCCAGATTCAGCCCTTCGTGGAAGGCGCCGTTGTTGACGGCGCCGTCGCCGAAGAAACCGACGCTGACGCGGTCGCTCTTGAGCAGTTTGAAACTGTAGCCGGCGCCGGTCGCCTGGAGGATGTTTGGGCCGACGATACCGGTCGTCCCCATCAATCCGACTTCCGGCGAAAAAAGGTGCATGCTCCCGCCGCGTCCGCGCGAGCAGCCGGTCGCCCGCCCGAACAACTCGGCCATCACTTCCCGTGGCGGCACCCCCTTGGCAAGCGCATGACCGTGTCCGCGGTGCGTGCTGAAGACCACGTCGTCGGTGCGCAGGTGGGCGCAGACGCCGACCGCGACCGCCTCCTGTCCCACGTAGGTATGGCAGGCGCCGGGGATGTTGCCGCTTTGATACGAACGAGCCAACTGCTCCTCGGTGCGCCGGATGTTCACCATCTCGCGGTAGAGCGAGAGAAGTTGCTCCTTGGTCAACTCACCAGTTTCCGAAACCGTCACCGTCATTGGTACCCCCTGTGGTTCGGGGTTCGGGGTTCGAGGAGGATATACCTCGCGAACCTCGAACTTCGAACCCCGAACCCGTCAAATCCCCCATGAGAATGTGGACAAGATGTCCGGTCCCGACGGCGTGACGAGGACCATCTTCTCCGAACGGGCGCCGAAGCTCCCGCCCGGGCCCTCGTACGCGCCCGGTTCGACGGAGAAGACCATCCCAGCTTCGATCGGCGTCTCGTCGTGCGGGACCAGGCGCGGCAACTCGTTGACGGTGACGCCGATCTGGTGACCGGCGTAGTGGGCCATCGGCAGACCGTGTTTGGCGAACGCCGCCTCGGCCGCCCTCGCCGCGTCCGCCGCCCTCGCGCCCGGTCGCAGCGCTGCCGTCGCCGCTTCGCAGGCATCTTGCGAGGCGCGCGCGATCTTCTGTTGCGTCGCGGTCGGCTCGGCGGCGACGACGTGGGTGTTGGTGCAGTCGAACCAGTAGCCCTCGCTGCGACCGCTGAGGTCCATCAGCACGGCGTCGCCCGCTCCCGTCGTCCGCTCGCGCGGTCCGTTCGGGTACTCGACCGTCGTCGTCCGCGGTCCGGTGACCAATTCGCCGGAGAGCGGGATGTCACGACCGGCCGCCGCAAAGACGCGGGCCGAGATCTCCCCAAACATCGCGAATTCGGTCTGGCCGGCGGTTCGGACGAGTTCCGCGAGCGTGTCGTGCGCCACGTCCGCCAGGTGCGACGCCCGCCGCAGGAGGGCGATCTCGCGCTCCGTCTTGATCAGGCGCGCCTGGACGAGGGCGGCTTCGGCGTCGACGAGGGTCACGCGAGGGAATTCCAGGGCGATCAACGCCGCAGTCTCGCGAGGGAGCGACCGCATCTCGACACCGACGGTCGCGCGGGCATTGTCGAGGCCGGCCGCGCGAAAGGCCTCGCGGACTCGCGCCAGATACGACTCCCGTGCGTCGACCGGTTTGAAGCTGTCGAAGAGCATATCGAAGGCGAGAACGTCGAAACCGGCAGCGCGCTCGCGCGCCGGCACCGCCCCGCCGGCAGGAACGACGAACCAGCCGGCCGCAGCCTTCGCCGATACGAGCGCCAGCCACGGCCCGTACGTCAATTCGGCGCCGGCGCCGACCGGGACGGGGACCTCGGCGCCGGTCACGTACGTCACGTTCGCCACCGACGAGAGCAGCGCAAAATCGCACCCGGCCGCCGCGAGAGCGGTACGAGCGCGGGCGAATTCTTCGGTTGCGGGTGCATTCGTCCTCACGGTCATGCCAGCGCCCACACGATCACGTCGCAAACGCGGGCATCACGTCCTCAACGAAGACGTCGATCCCGTCGCCGCCGGGGTAGTCCAGGAACATCAGTTGCATGTGCTCGACGCCGAGTCGTGCGAACGCCCCCACCTTCTCGATCACCTCGGCCGGTCCTCCCGACAGGATGTGGGCGGTCGGCGGGTAGTTCATCGGCGGGGTGCGGACGACGCGCGATTGGTCGTGGGAGACGCTCATCAGGCAGAACGCGGTCGGCACGATCGTCGCCGGATCGCGGCCGATCGCCTCGCAATGCCCCCGGAGGACGTCCAGCTTGTGCGCGTACGTTTCGGGCGTCGAGTAGTCGACGTTCCACCAGTCGGCGTGCTCCGCCGCCAAGCGCAAGGTCCGCTTCTCGCCGCCGCCGCCGACCATCAGGATCGGCGGCGGGCTCGGACGGGGTTCGCAGATCGCGTCGGCTACTCGGTAGTGCCGGCCGGAGAAGGTGGCCGGGGCTTCGGTCCAGAGCAGCTTGACGATTCGGATCGCCTCGTCCAGCTCGTCGAGACGGGTCGCCGTCGAAGGGAAGGGCCAGCCGTAGGCGCGGTACTCGTCCTCCTTCCACCCGGCGCCGATCCCGAGGACGAACTTACCGCCCGTCAGCACTTGCAGCGTCGCCGCGACCTTGGCGACGAGTGCCGGATTGCGGTATCCCTGCCCGAGCACCAGGGTGCCGACGCGGACACCGGGGCAGCGCCCGGCCGAATGGGCGAGCAGGGCCAGACACTCCAGGTACGGCCGTTCCGCGAACTGGAAGTGATCGACGAACCAGGCGGTTAAGTCGTGCGCACGGCAGACCGCGAGCAAGTGGTCGTTCGCCGCCAGCATCGCCGCGACGGTCGAACCGCGCGGTGTGGGTGGGATCAGCAGCCCGAAGTCGAGCGCCATCTACGCACTCCACCGCTCGTCGCGAACACCCAACTCGTCGGCCAGCGCGCGCAGGCCGTCCCAGGTCGCCTCGGGAATCGGAATCGCCTCGGCACGCCGCACGCGGTTCTCCATCTCCGGTTCGCCCGGCAACCGGACGCGGTCGAATCCTTCCATCGGCGACGCGCCGGTGATCTCGTCGCACTGTGCCTCGACTTCGTCGAGAAATCGCGCGAACGGCGTGAACGATTCGACGTTGATGGCGAGGACGAACGGTCCGTTCGCGCCCCGATGCGCGGTCGGGTCGGGCGGTTGCAACCCGGCCAGTCCGCGACCGATCACCTGCGCCAGGATGCTCAAACCCGATCCCTTGTGCCCGCCGAACGCCAGGAGCGCACCGCCGTCGTAGAAGTCGTCGGGGACCTGCGACGGCGCACCGTCGGCGGTGACGATCACACCGGGCGGCACCAACTCGCCCTTGGTCTTGGCGACCCGCACCTTCCCCTCGGCGATCGCGGCGGTGGCGATGTCGAGGGAGACCGGCGGTTTGCCGTCGGCGCGCGGCGCCGCCCAGGCGATCGGGTTCGTGCCCATCACGCGGTCGCGGCCACCGTACGGGGCAACCGCCCGTCCCGCGTTCGACATGGCGATCCCGATCATGCGCTCTGCGGTGATCCGCTCGACGTACGGCGCGACCCGGCCGACGTGGTAGCAGCGGTTCACCACCGCGGCGCCGAGTCCGAATTGGTGCGCCAGTTCGATCGCCGTCTCGGTCGCCAGCCACATCGCCGGTTGGCCCCAACCGAACGCGCCGTCGACGACTGCCGTCGCCCCGGATCGCTTCGTGATGCACGCCCGTGCGGTCGGGTCCACCTGGCCGGAGCGCGCGGTTTGCGCGTAGAGCAGCAACCGCATCACCCCGTGCGAATCGTGCCCGGCGAGATTGGCGTCGACCAGCGAATCGCCGACGAGGCGCGCCAGGTCGTCCGGGCTGCCGACGGCGGCGAGGACGCGTCGCGTCAGGTCGCGGAGCGTGTCGGGGGAGATGTTCGGCCCCCCCGGCCCCCCAATCCTGGGGGGAGACGAGATCGCGCTGTTGAGAGCGGCTTCCAGAGCGGACCGTCCTTCTCCCCCCAGGATTGGGGGGCCGGGGGGGCCGAACATCTCCCCCGACACGCTCCGCGACCTGACGCGACGCGTCCTCGCCGCCGTCGGCAGCCCGGACGACCTGGCGCGCCTCGTCGGCGATT
>DATBFX010000223.1:0-22149 GCA_036558305.1 Thermomicrobiales bacterium
GCGTACGGCAGCGTCGTCGCGCTGGACCGGATGGACCTGACGATTCCGCGGGCGGCGGTCGGGTTGCTCGGGCCGAATGGGGCGGGGAAGACGACGCTTCTAAAGCTACTGCTCGGGCTGTCGCGACCGACGGAGGGCACGGCGAGTGTCCTCGGGTTCGACACGCGGACGCAGGGCATCGCGATCCGCGAGCGGGTCGGGTACATGCCGGAGTCCGACGCGCTGCCGCCGGGCACGACCGCCGCCGACTTCGTCGGGCACATGGCCGAGATGAGCGGGTTGCCCTCGCGCGAGGCACGGCAGCGGGCGGCCGACGTACTCTACCAGGTCGGGCTCGACGAGGAACGCTACCGCCTGATCAAAGGGTTTTCTACCGGGATGAAGCAGCGGGTCAAGCTGGCCCAGGCGATCGTCCACGACCCAGGTCTGGTCTTCCTCGACGAGCCGACGAACGGGATGGACCCGCAGGGCCGCCAGGAGATGCTGGAATTGATCACCCGCATCCACCGGATGCTGGGGATGGCCGTCGTCGTCTCGTCGCACATCCTGGAGGACATCGAGCAGGTCTGCGACTACGTCGTCATCGTCGACGGCGGCAAGCTGATCGCCTCCCAGCCGATCGGCAACGAGCTGGGACCGGCGAGCACCGATCTGCTCGTCCGCGTCGACGGCGATCCGGCCCTCTTCACGGCTCGTCTCCAGCTCGCCGGATTGCAGGTGGCGCCGAGTCGCGACGAGGAGGCGCGGGCGCTGGGCGAACTCGCCGTCCGCTTCGACGGGGAGCAGACCTACGACGCCGTCCGGGACGCGGCGGTCGACCTCGGGTTGGCGCTGCGCTCACTGCGGACGCGGGAGCGATCGCTGGAAGACCTCTACCTCGGCAAGATCGGCGGCGAAGGAGCGAGCGATGGTCGCGCCTGAGCAGACGCTGCCGGTGGCGGCGGTTCCGCAACCCGCACGTTACGGCGAGATCTACGACCGCGGCTACCAGCATTACGACGGACCGCGGCTGGGCCGCCGCCACGCCTTCGGGGCACTGGTGCGCTATTCGATGAAACGGGCGCTGGGGATCAAGAAGGGCTGGACCTCGAAGGTCGTGCCGATCCTGCTCTACGTCGCCGTCGCCCTCGTCGTGGTCATTCCGCTCGGCGTGGAGGCGTTCATCCCGAGTGCAAGCATTCTGGAGTATTGGGACTTCTTCGGATTCATCTTCTTGATCCAGGGGATCTTCGTGGCGACGATCGCGCCGGAGATGCTCTGTGGCGACCGCCGCGAGAACGTGCTGTCGCTCTACTTCTCGCGCGCGATCACGCGGCTCGATTACCTGCTGGCGAAACTGGTGGCGGCGGCGATCCTGACGCTGACGATCTCGCTGGTGCCGGTCGTGATCTACTGGCTCGGTCGCCAGTTCCTCGACGACCATCCGATGTCGGCGATCAAGAACAACGCCGACGACCTCGGCCGGATCGTCATCTGCGGGGTGCTGATTGCGGCCTACCTCGGGGCGCTCGGTCTGGCCATCTCGTCGTTTACCGGGCGCAAGAGTATCGCGGTCGCGATCATCATCGTCGGCTTCGTGATCTCGACCAGTCTCGCCTTCGCCCTGGCCGCGGCGATCGACTCGGATTACAAGAAGTACTTCGTCCTTCTCAGCCCGGTCAACACGATCGAAACGCTCTCGTACCAAATCTTCAACCAGCGCATCGAGAACAGCGAGTTCGGGTCCCCGTTGGCGCTCTGGGAGGTCGTTGCCGGGATCGCGGGGATCGTCTTGGCCTGCCTTGGCGTGATGTACTGGCGGTACGTACCGAATGAATAACGCTGGCCATCCGGTTCCGATTCCGACCGCGCTCGCCGATGCCCGACCCGCACCGCTGCCCGGTGTGACCGCCGGTCGCGAGCCGACGATCGTCATGGACCACGTCTCGAAGTGGTACGGCGACATCGTCGCCGTCTCGGACGTCACCTTCGGGGTGACGCCGGGCGTGACGGCGCTGCTGGGGCCGAACGGCGCCGGCAAGTCGACCTGCCTGAAGATGATCTCGGGGTTGCTCGCTCCCTCCGGCGGGAAGGTCACGATCCTCGGCGCACCGGCGCGCGGCAAACCGGGTGCCTACAAGCGGCTGGGGTTGGTGCCGGAGCAGGAGCAGCTCTACCCATTCCTGACTGGGCGCGAATTCGTGCGGATGAACGCCATCCTCCAGCGGCTGCCGGACGTCGACGCGGCCACCGACCGCGCGATCGAGACGGTCGACATGGTCGAGGCGTCGAGGCGGAAGGTCGGCGGCTATTCGAAGGGAATGCGGCAGCGGATCAAGGTCGCCGCCGCCCTGGTCCACAACCCCGACGTGCTGCTGATGGACGAGCCGCTGAACGGCACCGACCCGGCGCAACGGGCGCACCTGATCCGGCTGATCCGCGAGCTCGGCAGCATCGGCAAAACGATCCTGGTCTCTTCCCACGTCCTGGTCGAGGTGGAGCGCTTCGCCGAGAACATCCTGGTCATCGTCAACGGCAAACTCGCCGCCGCCGGCGACTTCCGCGCCATCCGCGAGCGCATCGACAATCACGACCACGCCGTCCGCATCCGCGCCAACGAACCGCGTTTCCTGGCCGCCGCCCTGATCAACCACCCGGCGACCCGCTCGATTCGGATCGACCCTGACGGCAAGATCGTGGCCGAGACGAACGACGTGCGCGCCTTCTATCGCGAGTTGCCGAGGTTGGCGCAGCGGTCGAACGTGAGGTTGTACGAGGTGCAGGCCGCGGACGAATCGCTGACGTCGGTGTTCGCGTATTTGGTGGAACGGTGATGGACTGCCCTCACCCCCGGCCCCTCTCCCTTCCGAGGGAGAGGGGAGCGCGCCAACGAGATGGGTTGCCAACATGAAGCGGATTGCAGACGGGTCGGGCGCACGGCCGTGGGCCCCGACAGGTGACGCGCTAAAGGAAACGCTCCCCTCTCCCTCGGAAGGGAGAGGGGTTGGGGGTGAGGGCTGACATGGCAACCCTCTCCTGGCGCGTCCTCCCCGTTTTCACCCTCACGGTCCGCCAGTTCGCGGGCGGAAAGGCCGTACGCGTCGTCGCGGCCTTGTCGTTTATTCCGGCCGTGTTCGCGTTGATCTATTTGATCAATCCGGACGTGGACGATCCGCGACATTTCGTCGCCCAGACGATGTTTCGGGGGTTGATCGTCGCGCCGTTGCTGCCGATCACCGTCTTGATCCTGGCGACCGGGGCGCTCGGCAACGAGATCGAGGATCGGACGTTGCCGTATTTGACGCTCAAACCGATCGGGCGCCTGCGCATCGTCGTCGAGAAGTTTGTCGGGGTGCTGATCGTCGCCACCCCGCTGATGTGCGCCGGCATCGCGGCGACCTATTTCCTGGCATTTCGGGGAGACGCGGGGGACAACCTTCGGCTGCTCTGGGCGATGCTCGCCTCCGCCGCGGTCGGTGTCGTCGGCTACGGGGCGATCTTCCTGCTCGTCAGTTTGCTGATCTCGCGGGCGTTGTTGGCCGGGATCATCTACGCCCTGCTCTGGGAAAGTCTCCTCGGGCGGTTCCTGCCGGGACTGCGCGTCGTCAGCGTCCGCCATTTCGTCGAGTCGATCTTCGTCAAGATCCTCGACGACCCTCAGGTGACGGTGAAAAGCGCGACGAGTGTCGAAGCCTCGCTGATCACGATCGGTGCGGCGACGGTTCTCTCGATCGTCCTCGCCGCCTGGCGGCTGCGGCGGATGAGCCTCGATTAGGGGTCAGGGGTCAGGTGGGAACGAGCGGCGATCTGCGGGGTGCGGTAGAGTCACGGCGATGGCGACCGGACGATATCGAGCCGTGAGGAGACGCGCCGCGTGACTGTTTCTGTTGCTTCCCCTGCCCCGCTTGGGCGTTGGCCGGAATCGAAGCGCCGGATGGGGATCGGTTTCATCATGCCGATCTCCGATCTCGGGGCGTTCGGGCCGACGCCGCGTTTCCGCGACATGCTGGAGATGACGCGGGTCGGGGAGGCGGCCGGGTACGACGCCGCCTGGTTCCCGGACCACTTCGTCGTCAAGCAGGACGGAACGCCGCTCCGGGGGGTCTGGGAAGGGTGGACGACGCTGGCGGGGATCGCGGCGGCGACGTCGCGGATCACGCTCGGGGTGTTCGTCACCTGCCTCGGCTGGCGCAATCCCGGCATCGTCGCCAAGATGGCCGAGAACCTCGACGAGATCAGCGGCGGCCGCTTCGTGCTCGGGCTCGGCGCCGGTTGGCACGAACCGGAATACCGGATGTTCGGCATGCCGTTCGATCATCGGGTGGGGCGGTTCGAAGAGGCGATCAAGATCATCCAACCGCTCCTCCGCGCGGGCCGCGCCGACTTCCAGGGGACCTACTACCAGGTGCACGAGGCCGTCAATCTGCCGCGCGGGCCGCGCGGCGCCGAGGGCGGACCGCCGATCCTGGTCGGGACGAACGGGCCGCGGATGATGCGGTTGACCGCCGCCTACGCCGACGCCTGGAACTCCGATTGGCACCACGATCCCTCGACCGTCGTCCCGTTGCTGGCGCAACTGGATGAGGCCTGCCGCGAGGTCGGGCGGGACCCGGCGACGGTCGTCCGGTCGGCGGGCAGCAACATCGCGATGCCGGGTTGCCTGGGTCGCCGCCCGAATCCGATCACCGGCGAACCGGAGCAGATCGCGGAGGCGGTCGCCGGATTCCGTGAGATCGGCCTGCGCCACTACGTCGCCGGGCTCGATCCGTGCACGCCGGCGAGTCTGGAGCAGTTCGCGCGGGTCATCGAGATCCTCGATCGGTCCTGATGGGAGTGACCGGAAGGGACCCGGCGTCGCCCGAGTCCACCTTGAGGTTGTCGGTCGAAGACGACCCGCATCCGGTCGACGTGGCGACGGTCGGGCGGCAACTCGACGCGTTCAACCGGCGGCACGCGGGCGAGGATCACCACCGGCTGCTCGCGGTCTTCTGCCGCGACGAGACGGGGGAGATCGTCGCCGGGTTGACGGGCGGCACCTTTTGGGGGTGGCTGGTCGTCGATCTGCTTTGGGTGCGGGAAGACTTGCGGGGGCGCGGGATCGGCGGCCGTTTGTTGGCAACCGCCGAGCAGGAGGCGATCCGGCGGGGGTGCACTGGCGCTTTCCTCGACACGCTGGATTTCCAGGCGCCCGCGTTCTATCAGAAACGGGGATACTCCGTCTTCGGCGAATTGCCCGGTTTGCCGCCGGGGCACGTGCGTTACTACCTCGCGAAGCGATTCGATCTGGGGAGGTCGGGTGATGGTTGAGGGAGGCGGACGGAAGCGTCCGCTCAAGGTGGGGATCATGCTGCCGGAGTCGGAGCGGGAGATGGCCGGCGCCACCGCGCGCTGGTCAGACTTCCTGGCGATGGCGCGGACGACGGAGGAGTTGGGATTCGACTCGCTCTGGTTCGCCGACCACCTCTACATGAAGGTACCGAGCCACGAACCGCAGGGCGCCTGGGAAGCGTGGTCGATGCTCGCCGCCTTCGCGGCGACGACGACGCGGCTCGAACTGGCCCCGTTCGTCACCTGCACCGGTTATCGGAACCCGGCCCTGATCGCGAAGATCGCGGAGACGGTCGACGAGATCAGCGGCGGCCGGCTGGTGCTCGGGCTCGGCGCGGGGTGGGCCGAACCGGAGTACCGGGCCTTCGGGTATCCGTTCGACCACCGGGCCGGGCGGTTCGAGGAGGCGCTGCACATCATCGCCTCGTTGATCCGCACCGGTCGCGTCGATTTCAAGGGCGAGTACTACGCCGCCGAGGACTGCGAGTTGCGGCCGCGCGGGCCGCGGCCGAAGGGGATGCCGATCATGATCGGCACCTTCCACGGCGAGCGGATGATGCGCCTGACCGCGCAGCACGCGGACCAGTGGAATGTCTGGGCGCAGTGGACGGGCAACCGGGCCGCCGGGATCACACCGCTCTGCGAGAAGATGGACGCGATCTGCCGGGAGGTCGGGCGCGATCCGGCGACGCTGGAACGCTCGGCGGCGGTGATGGTGGACTTCCCCGGCGCCTACGGCCGCCCCGGTCAGACCGTGCCCTCCCTGACCGGCACCCCCGAGGAGTTGGCCGAAGAATTCCGCGCCTACGCCCGCGCCGGTATCTCCCACATCCAACTCTATCCCGACCCGTGCACGGTCGCCGGGATCGAGGCGCTGGCACCGGCGTTGGAGTTGTTGGACCGGGGGTGATTGTTGGGACGCGTGTAGGGGCGCACTGCTTGCGGCACCCGGCTCACGAAGGCGGCTTCCGTGCCGTTGAGCCGGACGCCGCAAGCGGCGCCCCTACGACGGGGTTGTCTTTAGGCGTCCGTGTTTGGCTTCACCGGACGGCGCAGACCGTACGCAAGACCGGCGACCGCCAGGACGATCAGGGCCAGGCCGAAGGCGAAGCCGGTACCGGAGGAGCTGCTGGTCGGACCGGAACCGGTGTCCGGAAGGGTCGTGCCTTGCGTGGCGGTGGCGTTGGAACCGCCGCTGCCGCCCGAACCGTCGTCTTCGGTCGGCTCGGGAGTGTCCGTGGGTTGGGGCGTGTCGGTCGGGTATGGCGTGTCGGTGGCGCTGGGGGTCTCGGTCGGACCGGCGGCGGCGGTGCGGTTGTACCAGTCGCAGTGGACCTCCGAGTCGGCCGGGACGTCGAGGGTGACCTTGCCGTCGTCGGTGTTGTCGGCGAAGAGGACCGGATCGCCGCCCGGTTGGACCGAGCAATGGACGTAGGCGCGACCGGCGGTGGCGATGTTCTCGAAGTCGAGTTCCTCGATCTCGACCTTGCCGGCCGGCGGATTGTCGAAGTTCGCGACGCCGTCGCTGTCGGAGGCGACGACGGTGTCGTCGATCTGGTATTCGACGCCTTCGAGGCGGTTGTCGTGGCAGGCTTCGAAGATGTCGCCTTCGGCGTCGACCGGGCACTCGAGGGCGTGGATCCAGAGTCGCTTGGCAGTCGGCTTGGTGCGGTTGTACCAGTCACAGGTGACCTGGGCGTCGGCGGCGTCCAGCGCGATCGTGACCTTGCCGTCGGTCGACTTGTACTGGCTGAGCGGGTCGCCGCCCGGTTGCGGCGAGCAGAAGACGTCGGCGCGCTGGTCGGTCGCGAGGGTGGCGAAGTCGATCTCCTCGATCTCGACGGACCCGGCGGCGACCGTGACGGTGAACTCGCCTTTGTCGTCGCTCTTGGCCGAGGTGCCGGCGACGTCGAATTCGGCGTCTTTGACCTTGTTGTCGTGGCACTCCTCGAAGATGTCGCCGGTGGTATCCGACGGACACGACAGGACGTGGAGGGTGAGCGCGACGTCGTCCGCCTGGGCGGATGCCCCGGTCGCGGCGACGGCGACGAACAACCCGAAGACCAGTCCCGCCGTTGCAAGCGAGCGCCCCACGAGCGGAATCCCTCGCATCCAGTTCTCCCTTTCCCTGATCGGTGGCACCGACGAGCGCACAGGACGCCCAGATCAGGCTCACCGTGTGAGTCTGAACCCAAACCTAGAACGTGGCGATCCTGCCTGGATCATAAAGGCAATGCGCAAGATTGTCTAGAGAAGATGCCGGTAGTAATCAGTACTGACTTACGATCTATCTGGGGGAGGAAAATCGTCGGGCGGGTATCGCCGTTCGTCTGCGTCGTGACTGGACCAAAGTCGCAGAAGCCAGTCCGGCACGGTGGCGTCGGGGCGGAGTTCGTCGCGTGGGTAATAGCCCTTGACGTCGAGGATGGGGGTGCCGTCCCAGGCGTCGATGCCGGCGACGACGAGGCGGTTGCCCTCGCGGCGGATCAGGCGGGGGCAGGCGATGCCGATCGGGTTGGGCCGTTTCGGCGTGCGGGTCGCGAAAAACCCGACCGGCGGTGTGTCGGGGTGGTCTTCGGGCCGGCGGGGTTTCCCCGCGGTGCGACGGCGCGTGGCCCGGTCGAGGTAGAAAAGGACGACGAGGTGGCTGAACCCCTCCAAGCCGTCCAGTCCCGCCGCCCAGCGGGGATCGAGCTCGAGGATCGATTCCTGCCAGGGGTCGAAGAATTCGCCCGCGGTCGGTTCAGCGGCGCCCGGACGGCGGACGGTGCCGATGGATTGGACGCGGAAGCGGCGGGTGGTTCGGTTGGCCGGTCTGTCGGTCATATAAGCCTCGACGTTGCCCCGTCGCCACGACGAAGGTCTGTAGGGGAGGGCCCTGTGCCCTCCCGCCCTCATGGGCGACATGTCTCACAGCGACAAACGCGCTCGCGAGACCGGGAGGGCACAGGGCCCTCCCCTACACGGTATCGCGGAACGCCCGCCGGTGCTAATACCTCTTGGCGCCTTTGACTGGCAACAGGATCGAGTAGAGCGAGGTCGTGCCGCAGACGAAGAGGCGGTTGCGGCGGGGACCGCCGAATTCGACGTTGGCGACGGTTTCGGGGACGAGGACCTTGCCGGTGAGGGTGCCGTCCGGTTCGTAGCAGTGGACGCCGTCGCCGGCGCTGGCCCAGATGCGGCCGGATTCGTCGAAGCGGAAGCCGTCGAAGAAACCGGCGGTGCAGGTGGCGAAGACGTTGCCCCCGGTGAGTTTGCCGTCGTCGCCGACGTCGAAGACGCGGATGTGGCGGGGACCGTCGGGGACGTGGGAGGCGCCGGTGTCGGAGACGTAGAGGCGGCGCTCGTCGGGGGAGAAGGCGAGGCCGTTGGGGCGGACGAAGTCGTCGGCGGCGATGCGGACCTCGCCGGAGTTGGGGTCGACGCGGTAGACGTGGCAGGCGCCGATCTCGCTTTCGGCCTTGTAGCCCTCGTAGTCGGTGTCGATGCCGTAGGCGGGGTCGGTGAACCAGATCGAACCGTCCGATTTGACGACGACGTCGTTCGGGCTGTTGAGGCGTTTGCCCTGGTAGCGGTCGGCGACGGCGGTGATCGTACCGTCGTACTCGGTGCGGCTGACGCGGCGGTTGCCGTGTTCGCAACTGACGAGGCGGCCCTGGCGGTCGACCGTGTGACCGTTGGTGTAGCCGGCGGGTTGGCGGAAGACGCCGACGGCGCCGGTGGTTTCGTCCCAGCGCATGATGCGGTCGTTCGGGATGTCGCTCCAGACGAGGTAGCGACCGGCGGCGAAGTAGGCCGGTCCCTCGGCCCAGCGCGTCCCCTCGTACAGCTTCTCGACGCGCGCGCTCATGCTCACGCAGCGGTTGAATCGCTCGTCGAGGACCTCGAAATCCTGCGCGGCCATGCTCTCCCTCCCGGTGCGGTCGTTGCCGCGATCGGCTCCCGATGCGAACGCTGCTTCGTGGCTTGAGGCTACCACGACGCGGCCACATCCGAAAGTCCAAAAGCGGCGGCCGGTTCGGACAACTCCGAACCGGCCCGCGCACCTCGGCAATCGATTGTCGCGGTCGAGGGGTCAGCGCGCGGTGCGCCGGCGCCGGGCGACGGCCGCGCCGCCGAGGGCAAGGGTGGCGAGACCGAGCATCGGCAGCAGCGCGGATTCGTCGGAGCCGCCGGCGGGACCGATGCCGGTGGTCGGCAGGGTGGTGCTGCTGGAACTGCTACCGCTGCTGGTGTTGTCGGTCGTCGTGCCGCCGGTGTCGCCGCCGCCGTCGTCGCCGTTGTCGACCGCTTCGGTGATGTTGTACCAGTCGCAGTAGATGTTGTCGCCGTCTTCGATGGTGATCGTGACGGAGCCGCCGGTATCGGTGGCGCTGCCGTCGAAGAGCACCTCGTCGTCGACGAGGTCGCGGCAATAGACGTAGGCGCCGAGGTAGTTGGCGAGGACGGCCGGGTCCTCGGTCAAGGTCAGGGTCGTGGTCGGGGAGCCGTCCCAGGAAACCGTCCCGGAGAAGGTGCCGTCGGGACCGGTCGTGTCCGACGCGAAGTCGCCGATGTAGATCGTCACGCCGCTGATGTCGTTTTGGCCGCACTGCTCGAAGATCTCGGACCCGACGCCGTGGTAGCACTCCAGCTTCTCGACGTTCAGATCGGCCGAGTAGGTCCCGTCCTGCGCGCCCGCACCACCGGCGCGCAGGATGAGCACGCCGAAGACCAGTGCCAGACCCGCGAGTGTCCGCGCAAGCGCACGTCGCCGCATGTCCCCGCCCCTTTCTCGATTCGGGTGGTGCACACCCGCCACCCGTATCCCCCAATCCAGGAGCCCGCGTCGCCAGTTTCCCCAAGGCAAAGCGACGTGCCCTGGCCGGAAGGTATCCTAGCCGACAGATGTGCGAAAGTCTAGGCATTCTTGCCGTTGGGACTCAAGTCGGTCTCCCCATCTGACCAGACTTAGGTGAACGTACGGGTAGAATGTCCCACCTCAGTTCGATTGATGCTCGATCGCGTCGTGATGTTGGCCTCGTAAAGCGGCTCGCTCGATCCCGTTAACCCCGAATCGAACGCTCGTCCGGCCCGTCGCCGGGGCCACGCGAGCACCGTGGGATAATGTTGCCAAGCAGGTAGGCATCATCCGAACAAGGGAAAGGACAGAACCGATGACGGCAACCGCGCCAGTCACAGCCAAGATCGAGCGTGCGCGCATCGAGGAATTGACGGACCGGGAAGAGCGGCGGCTCAACGACCGCACCCGCGGTTCCGGCAGGATGTACGAGCGCGCGCGGCGGACGATGGCCGGTGGGGTGCCGTCGTCGTACCAGGTGCGCGATCCGTGGCCGATCTACCTGAAGGAGGGGCGCGGGTCGAAGGTGTGGGACGTCGACGGCAACGAGTTGATCGACTTCCACAACGGGTTCGGCTCGATGGTCCAGGGCCACGCCCACCCGGCGATCGTCAAGGCGGTCCAGGATCGGGTCGCCCGCGGCACCCACTTCGCGGCGCCGATCGAAGACGCGCTCTTCGTCAGCGAGGAGCTTGCAAGGCGGTTCGGGTTGCCGCTCTGGCGGTACGTCAACTCCGGCACCGAGGCGACGATGGACGCGATGCGGATCGCCCGCGCCTACACCGGGCGCGAAACGGTGATGAAGATCTTCGGCTCCTACCACGGGCACCACGACTACGCGATGGTCTCGATCTCGGTGCCGTACGAGCAGATCGGCGACCGCGACAACCTCGCCTCCCTCCCCTACGGCGCCGGCATCCCGAAGGCGGCGGCGGAACTGACGGTGCCGGTGCCGTTCAACGACGCACCGGCGATGGAGCGGCGGATCGAGCGGTTGACCGAGGAGGGGCGCAAACCGGCCTGCGTCATCATGGAAGCGGCGATGATGAACCTCGGGGTGGTGCTGCCGGAACCGGGATACCTGGAGGCGGTGCGGGAGATCACGCGGCGACACGGGATCGTCCTCATCTTCGACGAGGTCAAAACCGGGCTCTGCGTCGCCGCCGGCGGCGCCACGGAGAAGTTCGGGGTGGTGCCGGACATGGTGACGCTGGCGAAGGCGCTCGGCGGGGGGCTGCCGTCGGGTGGGATCGGCGCCACCGAGGAGGTGATGGAGGTCGTCACCAGCGGCAAGGTCTACCAGGTCGGGACCTACAACGGGAACCCGCTGACGATGGCCGCCGCCCGCGCCAGTCTGGACGAGGTCCTGACACCGGCCGCGTACGACCACCTGAACGACCTGAACGACCACCTGATGACCGGGTGCGACCAGGTTTTGGCAACGTACGGGTTGCCCGGCTACACGGTCGGGATCAGCTCGA
Source organism: Thermomicrobiales bacterium (assembly GCA_036558305.1). GTDB lineage: Bacteria > Chloroflexota > Chloroflexia > Thermomicrobiales > UBA6265 > DATBFX01. Next base: position 11,629 of record DATBFX010000223.1, read on the forward strand.
AGGGCTGCGTCACCTTCTCGCCGAAGAAGATCGTCGACTACGAGACGTTCATGGAGAACCAGGATGCCGAGTTGACCCACCTCGCCTGGCTCTACATGATGAACCGCGGCGTCTTCATGACGCCGGGGCGCGAGGAGGAGTGGACGCTCTCGGTCGCGCACACGCTGGAGGACGCGGACAAATACGTCGCCGCGTTCGAGGAGATGGCGCACGACCTGGTGGCGTGAAGCGGAGTTGGGTCAGGGTGTCTGTCTTCGGTTGCAGTTCGCTCCCCGGGCTGCCCGAGGACTGCTAGGATTGGTGCAGGAGGAACCAACCGATGAGCGTCACCCTGACCCCCAAGTCGAGCAGCAAATCCGCGACTGGATCGAGCGTGGGCACTACCCCGATGCCGATGCGGTGATCCGACAAGCGCTCCAGGCGCTGAAAGACCGGGAAGCGACGAAGTTCCTCCAAGCGCGAGCCCTCATCCTGGCCGGTCTAAACAGCGGAGAGGGCGTCGAGCTGACCGAAGAGCTGATGGACGAGATCGAGCGCAGTTCGGAAGAACGCTTCCAGCGCGGCGAAGAACCGGCCCCGCATGTCTGCCCGTAGGCGCTGGATCACCACGTGTCGCAGGGGATTTGGGTGCCTGTGCGTAGGGGCGGACCGCCCCTACAGAATCACGCAGACCATCCCTCGTGTGATGCGTGGTGGTAATACGACGCCGGGGCGTGACCGGTGAGCGACGGCGCAAAGGGCGAATCGGTTGCGCGGTTGCTGGAGGCGTGGCGGGGCGAGGTCGAAGCGGGGGCGGTCTACGCGGAGCTGGCGGCGCGGGAGCGCGATCCGCGCCGGGCCGACGTCATCCGGCGGATGGCCGAGGCGGAGGGCGGGCACCGGCGGCGGATCGAAGCGCGGTTGCGGGAGTTGGGGGTGCCGATCCCCGATCCCGCGGGCGTGACGCTGTCGCGGTGGCGGCGCTGGCAAATCCGGCTGGCGCCGGTCGAGCGGATCCTACGGCAGCGGGAAGCGGCGGAAGACGACGAGGTCGCCGGTCGCTACGGGACGCCGACGGGCGATGCGCAGACGGACGCGTTGCTGCGCGAGATTCGGGCGGACGAGCAGCACCATTCGCGACAGATCGCGGCGATGCGGCGGGACGAGGCGAGCGGCGCGGGGGAATCCCACGTCCAGACGCGGCTGGATCGGATCATCGGGCGGGAGACGTGGCACCGGAGCGGGGCGGGCTGGATCTCCGGCGCGATCTACGGCGCCAACGACGGGTTGGCGGCGGTGTTCGGCATCGTCGCCGGTGTCTCGGGCGCCACCGGCGGCTCGCACTTCGTGTTGACGGCCGGGTTGGCCGGAGCGGTCGCCTCGGCCCTGTCGATGGCGACCGGGGCGTTCCTGGCCGAGCGGTCGGAGGCCGAGGTGGCCGCCGCCAACGTGGCGCGAGAGCGGGAGGAGATCGCGCAGCACCCGGCCGAGGAGAAGGAAGAACTCTCCCTCTACTACCAATTGAAAGGGTTGACCGAGGAGGAGGCGGACGCGCTGGCGGAGGCGCTTGGCCGGCACCCGGACGCCATGCTGCGGGTGCTGGCGACGGAAGAGTTCGGGGGGATGGAGGGCGGCGCCAACCCGGTGGAGTCGGCGCTGGCGGCGGGGATCAGCACGGGCGTCGGGGCGATCATTCCGGTCCTGCCGTTTTTCTGGTTGAGCGGGACGGCGGCGATCGTGACGGCGGCGGTCGTCTCGCTCGTCGCCCACTTCCTGGTCGGGGCGGCGAAGGCGCTCTTCACCCTGCGCTCATGGTGGGCATCCGGGCTCGAGATGACCGCGGCCGGAATCACCGTCGGCGTCGTCACGTACGCGGTGGGTGTGTTCTTCCCGGAGGGGTGAGACCAAGGATCTTTCCGTGTCTACTCACGCTCCCGCTACCGATGCCTCGGCAGACACGTCGCTCACCATCGGCAGCGGTTGTCGAAGCCGTGGCAACACCTCGCGCTGGTAGAAGCGCATGAAACCTTCCTGGTCGGGACCGATCTGGTGGACGTAAACGTGGTCGAAGCCGGCGTCGATGCATTGCTGGATGTTTTCGACGTGCCTGGCCGGGTCGGGACCGCAGACGACGGACTTGGCGACCATCTCCTCCGTGATGACCTGCGCCCCCTGCTCAAAGTGGGCGGGGGTCGGCAGTTCTTGAGACAACTCGCCGGGAAGGGACGAGAATGCCCAGAGGCGGTGCGCCGTCTTGCGGGCGCTCGCCTCGTCCTGCGCCCAACAGACCGTGGCCTGGGCGTAGCGGGGTTTGCCGCTGCCGCCGGCGCGCTCGAAGGTCTGGACGATCTTGGCGTCGGGGGCGGTCGAGATCAGGCCGTCGCCGAGGCGACCGGCCAGCTCCGCGGCGGAGGAACCGGCGGCGGCGACGTAGATCGGGGTCGGGTCCTTCGGCAGGGTGTAGACGCGGGCGTTCTCGACCGTGTAGTGGCGGCCGTGGTGACTCCGGTTGCCGCCCTGCCAGAGGAGGCGGATGACCGCGACCGCCTCTTCGAGCATCTCGGCGCGGACCGTCTGCTCCGGCCAGCGGTCGCCGAGGATGTGCTCGTTCAGGTTTTCGCCGGTGCCGACGCCGAGGACGAAGCGACCCGGCATCATCGCCGCGGCGGTCGCGGCCGCCTGGGCGACGATCGCGGTGTGGACGCGAACGGTGGGGCAGGTGACGCCGGTGCCGAGTCGCAGCCGCTCGGTCGCCTGCGCGATGCCGCCGATCACCGCCCACACGAACGGCGACTGTCCCTGGGCATCGACCCAGGGGTGGTAGTGATCCGAGATGAGCGCGAAGGTGAACCCGGCGTCTTCCGCCAACCGGGCGTGTCGAACAAGATCAGTGGGTGCGTGCTCCTCGCTCGAAAGCGCGTAACCGAACTCGACCATCTTCCCGTTCCTCTCTTGCCTCACCGAAGGTCCAGGACAACCTCGTCCTTCGTGGACGATCTGCCGGTCTGCTTCGCGCATCCCGTGCCAACGATCGGGAGAAAGCCGACGCCCAAGGGGTCTTGTGCCGGCCGGTCAAATGTTCTAAGCTACCGCCAAGGGGCGTACGTACACCATCCGATCCGAGGTGATCGTCGGCGCTCGCGGAGGTGCATCGATGGCAGGTGCGGGATCGGCAAAGGCGATGGAGTGGCAGGCGCCGCGGCATCGAGAGGACGTGCTGGCGGTGCTGGACGACCTCTTCGACGGCAGACCGGACGTGCGGCGCGGCAAGATGTTCGGGTTGCCCGCCTTCTCGACCGGCGGCAAGGTCTTCGCCACCGTCATGGGCGACGGCGTGGCCTTGAAACTCCCGCCCGACACGATCGCTCGCCTCGCCGACGACGAGATCGCGCCGTTCGAGGTGATGGGCAAGAAGATGGGCGGTTGGGTCCAGATCAGCCGCCCGGAGGCGGAGAGCTATGCGGCCGACGCCCCGTTGTTCGAGACCTCCATCGGCTACGTCGCCGAGCAGGCGAGTCGGCCGAAACCCGCGCCGCGCAAAAAGAAGGCCGCCTAGCACTTCGGGCGCCGGCGCTCGATCTCGGCGCCGGAGAGGGGTTCTGGCGGCGGTTCGAGCCGGCCTGCTGTCCGCCATCTGGGCACCGGCGAGGAACGAGGAGGAGTCATGGCCGAACTGCCGGCACTGCGTGAAGGTGTGCGGGCGAGTCTGCCCGAGCTGGCCGAGATCCGGAATGCCGATCTGCGGGACAGGGTCGTCGAGGCCTGGGCGCTGGCGCTCGCCGAGTCGGAGTTCGCGCGGATCGAGGAGATCCCGCCGACCGGCGTCCCCGGCAGCCCGGCGATGCGGCGCGGTACCCAGGCGGACCACCTGCGCGGCGTCGCTCGGATGGCGGTCGCGCTGGCGGACGGGCTTGAAGAGGTGCTCGGCCCGCTGGGTGTCGACCGCGACGAATTGATCGCCGCCGCCCTTTGTCACGACGTGGGCAAACCGTTCGAATTCGGCCCGCGCAATCTGGCGCGCTGGCGCGCCAACCCCGCGGCGGCCGGCAACCCGTCGATCCGGCACCCGGTCTACGGCGTCCACCTCGCGCTGCTGGCGGGACTGCCGGAGGCGATCGTCCACGTCGTCGGGGCGCACTCGATGCTGGCCGAGGGGTCGTTCGTCGCCCCCAGCCTCGCCAACGTCATCGTCCAGTACGCCGACATCGCTTTCTGGAAGATCCTGGAGCGGGCGGGACTGCTCGAGCCGCAATCCACTTCCTGAGACCCTGCGATGACCAACGAAGAACTCATCAAAAGCGCAGCGAGCGTGCTAAAGCCCCACACCAATTCCGACGGACGCCTCTTTGGGGACGTGGCGGCGACGCTCATCACCGACCAGGGCAACGCCTACTCCGGCGTCTGCATCGACACTACGTGCGGTACCGGTTTCTGCGCCGAGCACAGTGCCATCGCGGCCATGGTCACCGGCGGCGAATACAGGATCGCCAGGATCGTCGCCGTCTGGCGGGACGACCGCGACGGAAAGCTCTACGTGCTGCCGCCGTGCGGTCGGTGTCGGGAATTCATCCGGCAAATCGACGAGGCGAACCTGGAGACCGACGTCCTGCTCGGGAAGAACAAGGTCCTGAAGCTGAAGGACCTCCTCCCGTATCACGAATGGCCGGAGCCGCTCGAACGGTAGCAAAACACAATCAATCCAGACGGTCCGATCGCCATACGTGGTTCGGGCGTCAAACCCCCCGCTCGGCCGGGACGCGCCCGCGCTTTGCCGCCGCCACCAGCGTGGCGTGGTCGCGTTCGGTCTGGTCGGCGTAGGCGACGGCGAACGCCGCCACGGCGCGGTCGAAGGCGTCGCCCGGCCCGAGGTAGCCGCCGATCCGGGCGGGATCGCCGGAGCAGGCGTGGGCGCGCGCCAGCGACCAGCCGCAGAGCCCGCCGTAGGCGACCAGGTCGTCCGCGTCCAGTTCGTCGGTCGACACGCCGAACTTCATGTCGCGGAGCTGGCGCACGTAGTAGTCGACGCGGCCGGCGTGCGTCCAGCCGAGAAAGAGGTCGCTCGCCGCCTGCATGATCCGCTGGCCGCTCACCACCCGCTTACCGTGATTGCCGTACGGACGCTTCGCCAGAAACGGCTCCAGCACCGACGCCCGCGCCTCTTTGATCTGCAGGAACAACGGGTCGTCGTCGTCGTTCCCGAGCAGCAGGGCGACGAAACAGCGAAGTCCGACGCTGCCGACGCCGACGACCTTGCGCGCGACGTCGACGAGCCGGTAACGCGCCAGGAGCACCCGCCGATCCGCGGCCAGCGACGCCTGGTAGACCGACCAGGCCGCCGGTAGCCGGTTGCCCAGGGACTGCGTGTGGTGGGTGACCAGGGGCGCGTCGTCGGCGATCCGGTACCCATCGCCGGTCTCCTCCGCCAGCTTCGGCAGCGTCCCGGGGTTGGTCCGCCGGTGCGCCTCCGCGATCGCCCGCTCGGCCACGCCGTTGTCGTCGAAGCGCGCGAACGCGTCCGCCGCGTCGAGGCGGCTGTACCAGGCATCGAGGAACCCCATCGCCGCGAGTTGGCGCACGCGCTGCCGGTACGACCGCACGCAGGCCTCCGCCGCATCGCGGCATTCGGCGTCGGACAGGCCGTTGCCGCGACCGGCGACGACGACGCTGGCGGCCAGCCGTTTGACGTCCCACTCCCACGGGCCGTCCAGCGCCTCGTCGAAGTCGTTCAGGTCGAAGATCAGGTGCCGCTCCGGCGTCGCGAACCCGCCGAAGTTGCCCAGGTGCGCGTCGCCGCAGATCCAGGCGCGCAAGCCCGTCACCGGCGTCGGGGCCAGGTCGTGCGCCATGACGACCGCCGCACCGCGCAGGAAGGCCGAGGGCGAGGCGAGCATCCGCCCGTAGCGGATCGGGATCAACCGTTTCAGCCGATCCCGATCGGTGTGCCGCAGGAGGGCAATCGGGTCCGCCCGCTCGCCCGGTGCCGTCCAGGCGGCGTGGCACGACCGCGGTATCCGCTCCCGGATCGCCTTGCCTTCGGCGCTTCGCTCGTCGGCAGGAGGGATCAGCGACGTCCGGCGCAGGACCACCTGAACGGTCATTGATCCCCCAGCCGCGACGGCGACATCGCCGGCCAAGGCGATCCTGGGCTGCACCGGTCCCCCGAACCGTCGTTGCACGGTCCGATGCGCCCGCGCGGCCACCGTGCCGAGTGCGGCGCCGGTGCCGCCACCGGCAGCAGCGTCCGAGGCGCAGCATGGCTGAGCGGCGGCTCACCCATTCCGCAGCCCCTTCGCGCCGACGACCGCCCAGCCAACGACGAAGCCAAGCTCTGCGGCCGCATCGAAGAGGTAGACGCGGCGGATGCGGCAGCGCGCCACGTACACCACGTCGATCGCCGCCAGGCCGGCGGCGCTGCCGGCCGCGAGCAACGCCGTCTCCGGCGCAACCCGTCGCCGCCGCGCGGCGAGCATGAGGGCAGCACCGACCGCCCCGACTTGCGTGCCGACCGTCTTGACCAGCCAGCGATCGACTTTGGGCCCGGTCACGCGCTCGAAGCTGCAGAGGTCGAGCAGCGGCCAGATCCCGGTCGCCAGGAAGTACATCCCCTGCCCGATCGCCAGAATCCGGACTCGCCCGCAATCGCGGCCGGCGCCCGTCAGGTGGCCCCGTTCCTGGTCGGGGGTCATGATCGTCCCTCGTCCGCCATCGTCCCGTGACCGCACACGCATTCTGTTCTTGCCGTCATCGTCGATCGCCCACGACAGCACGAAGGCAGCCCCACGGACACCCCGGTAGCAAAGCGTATGCCAGGTTAGGACTCGGTACCTACGAAACCACGCATGCGTTTCATGAATAGTCGAGGAATGATGCCTTCTTGTCCGGGATACACCCTTTTGATTCGGCGGACATAGTACGACCGGCACGGAAAGGGTCTTCCGCGCCGGTCGCCGTTGGTCGCTGCTGGTGAGCTGCCGGTGGCGGGGAACCGCGCGACCGATTCGCTGCGGCTGCGACTCCGGGATGGCGCCGGGGCGAGCTTGCCCCACGCGTTGACCGCAGCAACGTCTGGACCGCCTCTTGCGCGAGCAACAAGTCGAAGCCGGGCGCCGTCGATTGCGGGTCGGCTTCGAGGTTCGGCGGCGCGCCTTCGGGGATGCTGGCCTCGACCCGCAACGCGGAGCCGTCCTCTCTGCGGGTGGGCGCCTGAGCCCGGGAAAGGGAACGCCGGGCGTTGCCCGGCCACCGGCAACGGCGGCACGCGTCGTGCCGCCGTTCTCGCCATGACCGGTCGCTCCCGCCTCCGTCACAGGCGGACTGACGATGTCATCGTTCGGTTATGGGTCATTGGGCTGGGCCAGCACGCCACCGGCAACGTCCGCAAGCCCCGGAAGAAGACGCTCGGCTTCCAGTCCGGCGGCTCGGTCATCAGGCGCAGCGCCGGGAACTGCTCGACCACCGCCGCGATCGCAATCTGCCCTTCCAGTCGCGCCAGGGCCGCCCCCAGGCAGAAGTGGGGACCGAGTCCGAATGCCAGGTGCCGCCGCTCGCCGCGCGCCACGTCGAGTTTGTCCGGCTCGGGGAACTGGGCGGGATCGCGGTTGGCCGCGGCCAGCATCAGGGACACCCGCGCCCCCCGGCCGATGCCGGCATCGCCGAGGTCGAGGTCCGCCGCCGCCACCCGCACCGTCCCCTGGACCGGACTGTCGTAGCGGAGGAATTCCTCAACCGCCATCCGGATCAGGGTGGGTTCGGCGCGGAGCCGGTCCCACTGGTCGCGATGGCGCAGCAGGGCGAGTATGCCGTTCCCGATCAGGTTGGTCGTCGTCTCGTTGCCGGCGAACAGCAGCAGGGCGCAGGTCGCCAGCACCTCATCCTCCGTCAGGCGGTCATCTTCGGCTTCTGTCGCTACCAGACCGCTGAGCAGGTCGTCGCCCGGCCGCACACGGCGCTCCTCGGCCGCGTCCCGCAGGTACTCCTTCATCGCCAGCATGCTCGCCTGCGCCTGCTCCGCTATCTGCGGCGTCACCGCACCGCCGATCGCCCGCACGAAGTCGTCGCTCCACCGTTTGAAGGCGGGTCGGTCGACCGGCGGCACCCCGAGCAGTTCGGCGATGACGACACCGGGCAGCGGCTCGGCCAGGTCGGCGATCACGTCGAACTCGCCGCGCTCCCGTGCCGGCGCCAGCATCTCGTCGACGAGTGCCGCGATCCGCGGCCGCAGGGCCTCGATGACGCGCGGCGTGAAGGCGCGATTGACCAACCCCCGCAGGCGCGTGTGTTTGGGCGGATCGACGAACAGCATCATGTCGGTCCGCAGCCGGGCGAACGGCCGCAATCGCTCCCGCGTTTCCTCGGGAAAGTCCGCCAGGTAGACGGCGGTCCGGTCGGACGAGAGCCGGCCATCGCCGAGCGCGGCGATCGACGCCGCGTAGCCGGTGACGATCCAGTCGCCCGTCGCCGCATCCTGGACCACCGGGGCCTCGCTCCGTAGCCGCGCGTAGACGGGGTAGGGATCGACCAGAAACGCGGGATCGGCAAAGGGGCGGTCGACGGCCATCGGATCATCCTCCAGACGGCAGCCCGACATCGCGCGTGGGCGCGCGAACCGCCGTACCTCCTCGTGAGTCGCGGACGCTACCACGATACACCTTATCGTGGACGTGTCAATCCCCTGGCTACCCGAAGGGATGCCGCGCCGAGCTACCAGTCTTGCTCAGCCCGGATTGACCCCGCCTGCCACCAGCGCCTCGCTCTCCAACCGAACCCCTCCCCCCGGGAACATCGCGCCCACCGTGCGGATCGCATCCTCGCGGATCGCCCGCCGCGCTGCCGGCGGCGACGCGGCGAGCATCCCCAGGATCGGCCCGCACCCCTCTTCTTGCGCGTCCCAAAACGCGGCCGGCGACTCGGCCAGGAAGGGAACCGTGACGCCGACCACCTCGACGTCGGCGAACCCGGCCGCGGCGAAGACGCGCCGCAGTGCCGCCGGTGTCGGCAGGGCCGACAAACCGGGTGCGGTCGGGTCGAAGGGCGGCAGCGCGACGTGGCGACCGACGATCTCCGTCGCCAGGGCGAGGAAGCGAACCTGCTCCGGTGGGCCCCAGGTACTGACGGCGATGCGTCCGCCCGGTTTGAGCGCCCGGCGGAGGGTCGCCAGCGCGCGGTCGGGGTCCGGCGTGAACATCAGCCCGAAACGGCACGTCGCCGCATCGAAACCGCCGTCGGGGACGCCCAACTCCAACTCGCTCTCGATCCGGCGGAACTCCGCGTTGGGGATGCCGCGCGCCCCCGCCAGCGCCTGCACCCCCTCGACCATCGTCGTGCTGAGGTCGAGCCCAAGGACCGCGCCGGTGGGACCCACGTGCTCGGCGATGACGAAGGCGGGTTCGCCAACGCCGCAGGCCAGATCGAGCACCCGCTGACCCGACCGGATGCCGGCCAACGCCAGCAGCTGCGCCGTGACCTCGTTGACGGTCCGATCGGCGGGGTCGCGCGCCTCCTGACCGCGGCGCCAGCCCGGCGCGGCGAGATCCCAATCGTTCCGCTGCCGTGCCCGCTTGGCCGCCGCGTCGTCCGATTCGGTGATCGTCATGGTCGGCTTTCCTTCGTGTGGCGCTCGCCGGTGAGGCAGCGACCGGATTGGTGACTATCCGAGGAGCACCACTCGACGGCCATCCACCGCGCTGTCAACCGGTTGCGAGGGTAGCAGCCATGACGTGCACCGGCCGAGCGCTCGGCTCGCGCGCCTGTGTCGTGGCACACACCCGCGGCGTGCCGCCGTCGGCTGCCGGCCCCCCAGCGGGACCCCATGATGGCATCAGACGCAGACGCGAACCGAAACGGAAGGAGACCCCGATGGCGACCCCGACGACGGCGATCTTCCCGACCAACCACGTCGCTCCCATCCGGCGCCACCACCGCGGCAACCCCCGCGGTCTCGGGTTGGCGGTACCCGCGACGGTCGGGCTCTACCTGGCCCTTCCCGTCGCCTCCGAGGTCCTCGCGCGGACCGCCGCCCCGCTGGGGGGCGGCGCCGTCGGCCTGCTGGCACTCGTCGGCTTCGTCGCCGGTTGCGGCGCCGCGGGGTGGTTCCTGCGCTCCTGGTGGTTGCCCCTCGTCGCCCCGCTGCCGGGTCTCGCCGGCGCGTTCCTCTTCTACCGGATGATGGTCACCGCGGACGACCCGGATGCGGGCTTCCTCGTTTTCGCCGTGATGGGGCTGTTGGGGATGGGGTTGGTGATCGCCGTCGGCACGACGATCGGCGTCGTCGTCGGCAAGCTGACCCGTGCGGCGTGACGATGACCGGACGCGGCCAAGCCACCACCGAGACGGTCACCCGCGCGAAGCGCGAAACCCCGTTTTCGACCGCGCAAGCGCGTTTCAAAAGCCCTGCTCGCGTGCCCTGTCCGTGCGCGGCTCGTCCTCCTCCTTCAGGCGGCGCCCGTCCGCTGGGAAGGTCGCATGGTACTGGGGAGGATCGAAAACCGGTCGCACGCGACCGCTCCGACCGCGCCGGTGCCATGGCGAATACGCCCTTCGGCC
>DATBFX010000224.1:0-1993 GCA_036558305.1 Thermomicrobiales bacterium
CGCCGTCACCCGCTGCGATCCGATGCCGTGTCCCCTCCGCGATCTTGACAGGCCGCCGATTTGGCGTAGTGTGCGCGACGCACGCCCCGCCGTCCTCCTCCGGTCGGAGAGAACCGGGTGGCGAGTCGCGAAATGAGGGGACCGAGGGCTCCGATGCGGTTCGGGATCATGAGTTTCTGCCGGGCGCCCTACGAGGAGATCGCGTCCCGCTTTCGGTTGGCCGAGGAACTCGGCTTCGCCAGCGCCTGGGTCGACGACGACATCCTCACGCCGGGGTACGTCGACTTCGAAGCGTGGACGCTCCTGGCGGCCCTGGCGCGCGACACGAGCCGCCTCCGGCTCGGTACCCTGGTGGCGGTGCCGACGTTCCGCCATCCCTCCTTCCTCGCCGCGCAGGTCATCACCCTCGACCATCTCTCCGGCGGCCGTGCCCAACTCGGTTTCGGGGCGGGTGGGCCGCCGAACAACTACGGCGCGGTCGGACAGCACGAGTGGCCGGTGCGGGAGCGGACCGAGCGCTTCGAGGAGCAGGCCGCCATCCTCGACCGGTTGCTGCGTGGCGAGTCCGTCACCTTCGAGGGGAGACACTACCGGGCCCATGAGGCCGGCCTGTCCGCGCCGGTGCAGCGCCCGCGTCCACCCTTCGTCATCGCCGCCCACGGGGAGCGGGGGTTGCGGGTAGCGGCCCGCCACGCCGACGGGTGGAATAGCTTTGGCGGTCAGCCCTACAAGGTGGCCCAGGACCCGACGAAGCGGGTCTCGTTGATCGACGCGGTGGCCACGACGCAGCAGTTGAACCGGCGCCTCGACGAGATCTGCCGCGAGGTGGGCCGAGACCCGGCGACGCTGCGACGGACGGTCCTGGCCTACCGGCCCCAGGTGGACCCCCTCGGGTCGCTCGACGCCTTCGACGAGTACGTCGGCCGCTATCGGGAGATCGGCATCGACGAGGTCGCCTTCTACTGGCCGCCGCTCGACAACATCTTCCCGAGACGCCGGGGTTCGGCGGACCCGGAACCGGTTTTCGATCCGCCGCTTCCGGTCTCAGCCAGCCAGCAGGCCACGTTCGAGCGGATCGCGGCAGAGCGGATCGCCGGAGGATGAGCCAGCGGATCGCTCTGGGAGAGGCGCCCTCCTCCAGCGGACGAAACGGGGTCCAAGCGCGACCGCGCTGCGCTTGACGAGGGTCCAAAGTCCGCTACGCGGCTCCCCCTCGAAAGCGGTTACCGACGTCGACGTCGTCATCCCGACACGCGTCTTGATCGCGCACGGTTGCGGGCGTAGGATTGACCCCGCCCCGGCCCGCTTTCGCCGGGGACGGTCCTGCTTTCCCGGCAGTCGCAGAGCGAAGGGAGATCCGATGGACGCGCGACGCCGCCTCACCAAGCGGTTCCGCATCGAAACCGCCCTGGCGGTGCTGACCACCGCCCTTTTCGTCTTGACCCTGATCACGCGCGAATGGATCGAGGCGCTGACCGGGTGGGATCCCGACCACGGCAACGGCTCGTTGGAATGGCTGATCGTGGCGGCGCTGGCCGTCGTCTCCGTCGCGCTGATTTTCCAGGCGCGGTCGGATTGGCGGAAGGTCCAGGCGCTGCCGGCCTAATCCGCGAACGGTGACGTCCGTGGCGTGACCCGGCCCCGGTTAGATCGCGACGAGCGAGGCCGCCGGATCCAGCGCCTCGGCCTGGACGATGACGGCCGTGAGACCGTGGTCGGTCCGCGTCGCGTGCCACTCCCCGCTTGCCCAATAGGCCGCCTCACCGCCGGAGATCGCGAACTCCGACCCATCGCCGCCTTGGACCCAACCCGACCCGGAGATCACGCAGAAGAGTTGCGGTAGACCGGCGCGGTGAGCGCCGACGCAATCGCCGGGTGCCAAAAAGGCGACGTCGACGCGGACCTCGCCCGTCTGCGACCGCAGCAGTCGCGCGAGTCGGAAGGAACTGCCGAAGTCGCCGACGGGCCAGGCGGCCTCACCGGCGAACCGAAA
>DATBFX010000225.1:0-2490 GCA_036558305.1 Thermomicrobiales bacterium
CGGGGGTCGACTGGGAGGCCGAGTTGGCGGACCTGCGCGGGCTCGGTCTCGACGGTTCCAGCACCCTGGTCGACCTTGGGGCGGGTACCGGTGGGCTCGCGCTGGCGGCGGCGCCGGTTTGCCGGCGGGTGGTGGCGGTCGTTGTCTCGCCGGCGATGATCAAGGTCCTGCGGGATCGTGCGGCGCAGGCGGGTCTGGGCAACCTTGAGTGCGTCCACGCGGGGTTGCTGTCGTACGAGCACACGGGTGAGCCGGCGGACTTCGTCTACTCGCGGCACGCGCTGCACCACCTCCCGGATTTCTGGAAGGCGATTGCGCTGGCACGGATGGCGGCGATCCTGCGGCCGGGTGGGGTGCTGCGGCTGCGCGACCTGATCTTCTCGTGTGCGTTGGGTGAGACCGGGTCGACCATCGAGGCGTGGCTGGGCGGGGCGAGCACGCAACCGGGGATCGGTTGGTCGCGGGCCGAACTGGCGACGCACCTGCGGGACGAGTACAGCACGTTCAGTTGGCTGCTGGCGCCGATGCTGGAGCACGCAGGTTTCGTCATCCAGCGAGCCGAGTACAGCGACTCGCGGATCTTCGCGGACTACGCGTGCGTGAAAGCGACCACGTAGAGTAGAAATCCCGACGCAAAGAGGTCCTTCGCTGGCGCTCAGGATGACCATTTGAGGATGCGCCACTCCCTGTCATCCTGAGCTTGCGAAGGACCTCTCTCGTGGTCGCCGCAACCAAATGCTTTGTCTGACGTTTCACGCGAAAGAGTCAAGGCAGATGTTTGGCATGCGCTGGCGAGAAAAGCGGTCGGGCATCATCGCGCCGGAGGAGCGGTTGCCGTGGGGCGGCACGATCGCGCTCGGGTTCCAGCACGTGCTGGCGATGTTCGGGGCAACGGTGGTGGCGCCGCTGATCATGGGGTTCGATCCGAACCTGGCCATCCTGTTTTCGGGAATCGGGACGCTGATCTTTTTCGTGATCGTCGGCGGGCACGTGCCGAGTTACCTGGGGTCGAGTTTCGCCTTCATCGGGCCGGTGGGGGCGGTCGTCGGGAGCACGGCGGCGGGAACGTTCACCGCGGCGGACATCCCGAAGGCGCTCGGCGGGATCGTCGCCGCCGGGGCGATCTACACGGCGATCGGGGTCGTCGTCCAGGCGGCGGGGTCGGCGTGGATCGACCGGTTGATGCCGCCGCTGGTGACGGGGGCGGTGGTGGCGATCATCGGGCTCAACCTGGCGGGGGCGGCAAAAGGGTTGGCGATGGCCGATCCGTTCCTGGCCGTGCTGACGATCCTCAGCATCCTCGTGGTCGCGCTCTACACGGGTGGGTTGCTCGGGCGGCTGCCGATCTTGCTGGGGACGGTGGTCGGGTACCTGGGGGCGCTGGTTCTGGGCGGGACGTCGGTCGAGGGGCGATCGTACTGGTTCTTCGACGTCCACGGGATCGACTTTGGGCCGGTGCGGCGGGCCGATTGGTTCGGGGTGCCGGACTTCGTTTCGCCGTCGTTTTCCTGGCACGCGATCTCGCTGATCGGGCCGGTCGCCGTCGTGCTCGTCGCCGAGAACACGGGGCACATCAAGGCGGTGTCGGCGATGACGGGCCGCAACCTGATGCCGTATTTGGGGCGCGGGTTCATCGGCGACGGCGTAGCGACGATGGTCGCCGGGATGCGCGGGGGGACCGGGGTCACGACCTACGCCGAGAACATCGGGGTGATGGCGGTGACGCGGGTCTACTCGACGCTGATCTTCGTGATCGCCGCGCTGGTCGCGATCGTGCTCGGGCTGTCGCCGAAATTCGGGGCGTTGATCGGGTCGATCCCGAGCGGGGTGCTCGGCGGGGTGACGACGGTGCTGTTCGGGTTGATCGCGGTGACCGGCGCCCGAATCTGGGTCGACAACCGGGTCGATTTCACGCGCGGGGTCAACCTCTTCGTCGCCGCCGTGACGCTGATCGCCGGCGCCGCGGACTACACCGTTCACTTCGGCGACTTCGAACTCGGCGGGATCGCCCTCGGCACCTTCGGGGCGATCATCCTCTACCAGATCTTCCAGCACGCGCCGATGGGCGTGGTGTTCGAAGAGACGGCCGATGCGGCGGGAAAGGCGGAGCCGTAAGATAGCCTCCTGCGCCGGCTTGAGCGCCGGTCCGTTGCCGCACGATGGAGGAAGCATGGCCGCGAACGGGTTCCGGGCCGGTGTCGGCCGGGTGGAGATCACGCCGCCGTTGACGGCGCCGCACGCGAGTTGGGGGGCGCAGGTCCACGTCCTGCCGGACGGGGTCGAGGCCGCGCTCTGGGCGACGGCGCTGGTCGTGGACGACGGGGCGACCAGGGCAGCCTGGATCGACCTCGACATCGTCGTCATCACGGGCGAGGAGGCGCAGGCGATCCGGGCGGCGGTGGCGGCGACGCTCGGTATCCCCGAGGCGCAGGTACGGGTCAGTGTGACCCACAACCACGCCGGGCCGCCGCCGAGTGCCTGGAATTGGAC
>DATBFX010000226.1:0-8120 GCA_036558305.1 Thermomicrobiales bacterium
GAGTTTGCGTCAGTGCCGGCCACCCGCATTCGTCCGAACAGATGATGAGCACTGTCTTCGTCGACATTGCTCGTTTGCTCCGATTCCCATCGGTTGTCGCCAGGCCGCGGGAGCAGCAACAGGGTCGGTCAACCGGTGACCAAGGCACCGTTCACTGGGCGAGGAGCATTGCAGTTCCTGACAGCGTCCTCACATGAGGTCGCGCTATCGTACGCGGCCATTCCCGAGATGTCAATCACCTCTTGGACGAAAAGGACAGAACAACCCTTTTTTATCTTGAGAATGATGGATCGGCCAAGTTCTAGGAGTCGCTCGGATGTTGTTGATGCTACCCCTGTGCCGCCCATCACGATCGCTAGCCACCGCGGACGGTCGGGAGCGGACGCTGCGTAGGGCAACGCAGGTGCTTGCTCCGGCAACGCCGAACATGATGCCGCACTTCTGAGGAGCGGTTTGGATACCGTCTCCCGCCGAGCACCTGCGGACGATCTTCTTCGACACCGTCCGCGGCCGGTCGCCGCGGTACGCGGATTGGCTGACGCAGGTGCGCGCTCGGGTGGCGACCGCCGCGGATTAGGAACCGCCGGGACAGGTTGGTCGTCGGGTAAACCGACTCGTGCCAGGCTCGCTCCACCGACCCGCGGAAACGAGTTCTGATCGAAGCCGCCAACGTGAAAGACTCGTCGCCACCGACGCCGGAGGGCTGCGCGGCGTTGGCCGGAAGTCCGGGCCGCGGTCTGATGGGAGGGCGTTGTCCACAACTCAGGGTGCCCCGTTGGCGGCGAAGAACGGTATCCGCGCCTGCCACGAGTCTCCATCCGATTCAACGACGAGTTGATAGCACCCAGTCGCTGGGAAGATCACGGGGAAGTGAACACCCCGCCAGACCCCATCCAAGATGGGGTCTGGCGGGGTGTTCCGGATCATCGACCGCCCGGTCGGAAATGACTCCTCGATTGATTTGGAACCAGAGGGGGTTGCCCCCATCGCGCGATCTGCCCTGGAGGGTGACCGTGCCCCGATCGGACTCGGGATCGATAACCCAAAGCGCTTTCATCGGCCATCCTTAGCCGGGGATCTTCGACGCCCTGTTCAAAACCAAGAGCTGCTCGGACCCGTCGGTGTGGGTTGCGTTGGCTGCGACGGGCGTCGCGGCAGTCCTCGTGCCCCGACCCACCAACCACACGGGGCGTTTGCCGAGTCCGAAGGCGGCCAAGAAGCCCACGGCACCGGGAATCTCGAAAGCGACGGATGCAGGACATGAGGCCAGCAGGGAACGGCGGATACCGGGGTCGCGGCGCCGAGGTCCAGGCCGGTCGGTGTCGGTCCGTACGGGTGCGGCCGAGTGTCGTCTCTGGTGGGAACTAAGCGCCTACGGCGATCGGCATACGTACGAAACCGATCACGACGGAGAGAGAAGACGGTCGTCGCCTGGCGCGACCTCTTGACGGTCGGGAGCGGATGCCGCGCATTTGGGGGGCTGTCCCGCGTTTGGCCAGGAGGTTTGAGGAGGCGCCGAATCGAGCGCGCTCACTGCATGCCGGCTCATCGTCCGTCACGTTCCCTTCGCCGTCGCCCACGGATGGCTGAAAAACCCGAGTCCGATCGTCATGCATTTTCATGACGCGAACTCACCGTCGCGTGACTAGGATGCGGCTGCCAATTCGACGACGACGAACGTTTCGCAAGGAGAGACGAAGATGGCAGGAATCTGGAAGGCGCTCGTTCACCAGCCGCCGTTCAACGCCAGCACGATGCTGCTGCTGACGGACGGCACCATCATGTGCCAGGAATCGGGCGGCGTGCGCTGGTGGAGACTCAGACCGGACACAACCGGAAACTACGTCAATGGGACGTGGAGCGAGCTCGCACCGATGCACCACACGCGACTCTATTACGCATCGGCCGTACTGGCGGACGGCCGCGTCCTCGTGGCCGGCGGCGAGTACAGCGATGCCGGTTCCGAGACGAACACTGCGGAAATGTATAACCCCATCACCAACACTTGGACCGTGATCCCGGGCCCGCCCGGCTGGGCGCAAATCGGCGACGCGGCCTGCTGCGTCCTGCCGGACGGTCGCTTCTTGCTGGGATCGATCGGCGACGTGCGAACGGCGTTGTATGACCCGACGACCGGTATCTGGTCCGCGGGACCCAACAAGCATGACCGAAGCTCCGAAGAGAGTTGGTCGCTGTTGCCGGACCACTCGGTGCTGGCCGCCGAGTGCACCGCCCATCCGAAGGCCGAGAAATACGTGCCATCGGCGGGCGCATGGGTCAGCGCCGGGACGACGCCCGTCGATCTGGTGGAGGCGTCATCGATCGAGATCGGGCCGTCCTTCCTGCTGCCGGACGGGCGTGCCTTCTTCATCGGTGCGACCAATCACACGGCGCTTTACACGATGTCGGCCACGCCGACCTTACCGGGTACGTGGGCGATCGGACCGTCGTTCCCGGTCGGCCCGTCCGGCCAACCGATGGGGGCGAAGGACGCGCCGGGCTGCCTGATGCCCAACGGGAACGTCCTCTGCGTTGCCGGGCCGGTGGATGGGGTCAGCGGTCACTACCTCGGGCCCACGTCGTTCTTCGAATTCGACGGAGTTGCACTGCATAAGGTGAGCGATCCGCCGAACGCGGCGGGCGTCCCCTTCGTCGGTCGCATGATGCTCACGCCGGCGGGTCAGGTCCTCTTCGCCGCCGGAACCCCCGCCATGTATGCCTACTTCCCAAGTGGCGGCCCCCATCCCTCCTGGCGCCCGCACATCACCGGTGCGCCGGGAACGGTCACGTGGCTGGGCACCCATACCCTCAGCGGCACGCAACTCAACGGTCTTTCGCAGGCGGTCGGATACGGCGACGACGCTGCCTCCGCCACGAACTATCCGATCGTTCGGCTTGAGAATCTGGCGACCGGCAAGGTCACCTACTGTCGAACGCACAATCACAGCACGATGGGCGTCGCGACCGGGTCGGTCGTCCACACGACGCAGTTCACCGTTCCGTTCGGGGCGGCCCTGGGCGCTTCCGAATTGGTCGTGATCGCGAACGGTATCGCCTCGGCTCCCGTCACCGTTACCGTCAAGCCGTTCATTTTCCACTTCCCGGTCACCCGCGAGGTCCTCACCTCGATCTTGGCGGACGTCGCCGAAACTCCGCAGTGGGTCCTGACCGACGAGGGCGCGTCGTCGCTGGATCCCGGCACGAAAGGCAAACAGGCCGCCGAGATCGCACGCGAGGTGCAATACGCGCACCGCCAGATCGCCGAGGCCCTCGGCGCGCTGGAAGCGCTCGGCGGAAAGGTCGTCGCGGCGAAGCGAAAGGCCGCGGAGGCGATCTTGCCCGCCGTCGATCCGGAACTGTCCGACGGCGAGGACGATGACGGCAAGGCCGTTGTCGCGGGTTACGTCGTCGAGGCGAAGGCCAAGGCGAAGTCGACGGCCAACGCCAGAGCGTGATTCTCGATTCGGGGTCGGAACGAAGGGGATGCCACCTCGGCGTCCCCTTTTTTGTGCGTGACACTTCATCCCCCATCAGCTTGCCTTTGGACCTCCGCGGGTGGATAATTGAGTTCGTACTCAAGAACTCCACTTTGAGGTGAGGGCTGGCATGGTGGCGCAATCGATCGAACCCCGGGAGCTGGGACCGTTGGTCGACGTGAACGGTCTCAAGACCAACCAAGCCCTGATCGTCGGCCTCGTCGCCCTGGCATTCGTCCTCGGGGTCGATGCCGGCGGAGCCTGGTTGGTGGTGCTGGTCGCCGCGTCGTTGGCAATCGGCGCGGCGGTGCCCGGTTACGGGCCGTTCCAATTGTTCTACCGGCGCGTCGTGCGCCGGGCGGGTGTTGTCAAGCCCCGGCCGCGACCGGACGATCCGGCACCGCATCGGTTCGCCCAGGCGCTCGGAGGGACATTCCTGGTCGTCGGTGCGGTCGCGCTTTTCGCGGGCGCCGCGACGGTGGGCTGGGCGTTGGCGTGGCTGGTGGTGGCGTTGGCGCTCGTCAACCTGCTGTTCGGATTCTGCGCCGGATGCTTCGTCTTCTACCACCTCCGCCGCCTGATGCGGCACGGAGCCGTCGCCTCATGACCGACCGGCTCGTCCTGGCGTTGGCGATCGTCGCCGGCATCGCGCTTCTCGGATTCCTGGCACGACGATTGAGGGCACGCCGACTCGCGGCGGTCATGAGCGAGGAGACGGTCGTCGCCTCGGCGGCGGGTATCCCGCGGGTGATCGCCTTCTCGGGACCGGGCTGTGCCGCCTGCCGGACGCAGCGGCGCATCCTCGACGCCGTCGTCGCCGACTGGAACGGGACGGTCGAGGTCGCGTATGTTGACGCGGTCGCCGAGCGCGAGATGGCGCATCGCTTCGGCGTGATGGTGGTACCGACGACGGTCGTCGCGGCGCCGGACGGGCGGATCGTCGGCATCAACGGCGGGTTGGTCGACGCCGACCGCCTCCGCGCCCAACTGGCGGCGGGCTGACGGAGTGGCGAGCTTCGAGCTACGAGCTTCGAGCCGGGGCGGCGCGCTCTTCGCCGCTGGCCACTGGTAAGGAGATCGCTGTGACCGTGACACCGACGCTGCGGGAGCGGCAGGCGCCGCTGAAGGCGCGGTACGAATCCGATCCCGATTCGGCGAAGTTGACGATCACCGTGCGCAGTACGACGGAGGGGACCGAGCCGACCAGGGTCCGCATCGGGTCCGACGCGGCCGGGGGTGTGGAGTGGGAGGTCGGGGCGCATCCGTACGCCGGCGGGGTGGGCGATCTCGCCTGCTCGGGGGATGTGCTGCTGGCGTCGCTCGCTGCCTGCCAGGAGATCACGCTGCGGATGGTCGCGGCGGCGATGGGGATCACCCTCCACGAGGTCGAAGTGACGGTCCACGGCGACATGGATTTCCGGGGCACGATGGGGATCGATCCCGAGACGCCGGTCGGGTTCCAGCGCATCCGGACCGAGATCCGAGTCGTGGCCGATGCGCCGGAGGACCGGTTGCAGCGGTTGGCGCAGCGCGCCGAACGGTACTGCGTCGTCGCCTCGACGCTGCGGCAGTCCCCGGTGATGGAGTTGTCGTTTTCCGTCGACGGGCAGACGGGACCCAAAGGGTACCCCCGGTCAGGCGGACAGAACGAGAATTGAGGGCATCGATGAGCGGACAGAATGGGCACGTGCCGGGCGTGAATGGGGGGTACGTCGAGACGGAGACGGAGGAGGACCACGTCTTCGGGTTCGCGACGCTGGCGGTCCATGCCGGGCAGCGGCCCGATCCGGTGACCGGGGCGCGGGCGATGCCGATCTACCAGACGACCTCCTACGTGTTCGAGGACACCGACCACGCCGCCGAGCTGTTCGCCCTCCAAACCTTCGGCAACATCTACACGCGGATCATGAACCCGACGACCGCGGCCTTCGAGGAGCGGGTTGCCGCGCTGGAACGGGGGATCGGCGCCCTTGCCGTCTCCTCGGGGATGGCGGCGCAGTTCATCGCGATCGCGACGCTGCTGGGACCGGGCGACCAGATCGTCTCGTCCGGCGCCCTCTACGGCGGCACGTATACGCAGTTCGACATTACGCTGCGGCGGTGGGGGGTCGACGTTGTCTTCGTCGATCCTTCCGACCCGGAGAATTTCCGGCGGGCGATCACCCCCCAGACGCGGGCGCTCTACGGCGAAACGATCGGCAACCCGCGGATCGACGTGCTCGACATCGAGGCGGTGGCGGCGATCGCGCACGAGGCGGGGGTGCCGCTGATCGTCGACAACACGTTCGCGTCGCCCTACCTCTGCCGGCCGCTCGAGTGGGGCGCCGACATCGTCGTCCACTCGGCGACCAAGTTCATTGGCGGGCACGGCACCTCGATCGGCGGGATCATCGTCGAGTCTGGCCGTTTCCCCTGGGACAACGGCAAGTATCCGGGGATGACGGAGCCGTCGCCGGGGTACCACGGCATCCGCTTCCGCGAGACGTTCGGCGAGTACGGTTACCTGATGAAGGCGCGGGTCGAAAACCTGCGCGATCTCGGTCCGGCCCTCAGCCCGTTCAACTCCTTCCTCTTTTTGCAAGGGCTGGAGACGCTCCACGTCCGGATGGAGCGCCACGTCCGCAACACCGAGCAGGTCGCCGCGTTCCTGGCCGAGCATCCCCAGGTGGGTTGGGTCTCCTATCCCGGTCTGCCGGATAGCCCGTATCGGCCGCTGGCGGAGAAGTACCTGCCGAAGGGGACGGGTGCGGTCTTGACCTTCGGCGTCAAGGGCGGGCGGGAAACGGGTGCCCGCTTCATCGAGGAGTTGCGCCTGATCTCCCACCTCGCCAACATCGGCGATGCCAAGACGCTGGTGATCCACCCCGCCAGCACGACCCACCAGCAACTCTCCGACGAGCAGTTGGTCTCCGCCGGCGTCGGTCCCGACCTGATCCGGCTCTCGGTCGGCTTAGAAGAGGTCGACGACATCTGCTGGGACCTGAACCGGGCGCTGAAGCGGGCGGCGGGTGCGACGGCGGCAACCGCGGTGGGGGCGTGAGATGGGCGGAACCGGTGCGGTAACGGGGATCGACGGGGCAGGCACGGTCGTCGTCACGGCCGGGGCCTACGAGCGATTGCGGATCCTGACCAGCTACAAGACGATCGCGATGGTCGGGCTTTCGGACGACCCGTATCGACCGAGCTACTTCGCGGCGATCTACATGCAGTCCTGGGGGTACGACATCGTCCCGGTCAACCCGCGCCTGGCCGGCACGACGATTCTCGGTCAACCGGTCTATGCCTCCCTCGCGGACATCCCCCGCCCGGTCGAGATCGTCGACGTCTTCCGCAGGTCGTCCGATGCGCCGCCGATCGCGGACGAGGCGATCGCGATCGGGGCGAAGGTGTTCTGGCTGCAACTCGGCATCGTCAACGAGGAGGCCGCCCGCCGCGCCCGTGCCGGCGGGCTCGAGGTGGTGATGAACCGTTGCGTCAAGATCGAGCACGCGCGGTTCTTCGGCGGGTTGAACCTTGTTGGGATGAATACCGGAGTGGTGACGTCGCGGCGGAGGATCGAGTGATTCGCGTTTGACCGGCGGATTGACTGCTGCCTCCCCAATTGGTAGGTTGGTGGTGAGGTCGAGGGTTAGCCGATCAGACGTAAGGGTTTCCGATCGCCGGCAGAGCAGGGGGCGATTCAATGAAGATCCGCACGTTCACCGTCGTCGTGGAGACCGATCCCGACAGCGGCTGGCTTGTCGGCGAGGTCCCCGAGTTGCCGGGGTGCTTCACCGAAGCGCCCGATCTGCCGACGCTGCACCGCAATATCTGGGAGGCGATCGTCGGTTTCCTCAAGGTTGCCGAACCCGAATCGCCCGTTCCCACCGAGTTTTACGAGCACTGGCAACTGAAGGCGATCGCGTGACCCAGGCGCGTCTCGTCCCCTATCGGCGGCTGAAGAAGGTCGTCGAGGCCGCCGGCTTTCGATGGGTCCGTCGAGATGGGAGTCACAACATCTTTCAGAATTCGGACGGCAGAGTTCTTGTCAATCCCGACCATGGAGCCCGCGAGATCGGTCGTGGCCTTCTGGGGAAGATATTGCGCCAGGCGGGTCTCTCCGTGGACGACTATCACGGGCTGCTGGACGACTTGTGATCGGGAGCGTACGGGCATCCGTCGCCACGAACTGCGTCCGGTAGCATTGACGTCATCGATTCCTCGGCCGTCGACCTCCGTAATCCGGTACGGGGTATTGCTCCTCTGGTGATCCGCCGTTGCTTGCTGCCAGGAGGGCGATAACGACCGGGTGATCGCGGTTGACCCGGTACGGGCGGAGCCTGGTGCCTGGGCTGGGCGGCTCGCCGGTCGGTTCCACGAGGCGGCGGGGGAGCAGGCGGGAGCGGATGAGCCGGCTCATGGCTTTGGGGCCGAGGCGGGGGCCGTCGGCGCGCTCGATCGCCTGGCGCAGGCGCCGGCGCCAGATCGTTGGGGTGATCGGTTCGCCGCTCGGGTCGTCTTCGGCGTCGATCAGTTCGCGGAGGGCGGTCGCCAAGACCGCGTCGGGGATGGTCGCCGGGTCGACGTTGGTCTCAACGTCGTCGGTCGCGGAAGGCTCCTGTGCGTCGGCCTCCCGAGGGGGGCGAGAACCGGACGCTTCGGCGG
>DATBFX010000227.1:0-104996 GCA_036558305.1 Thermomicrobiales bacterium
AGTCCGCAGAGGGCGATCGTGGCGCCGACGGCGAGCGCGGCGTTCGGTCCCACCAGTCCCTTCTCGCAGGCGGTGCCGAGGATGACCATCACCAGGAGCCAGGTCAGGAGGATCTCCATCGCCAGTGCCGTGCCGATTCCATGTTCGGCCCGGTTGGACCCGACTTCGGCCTCGTTGCCGAACAGTGCGCGCAACAACCCCGCCGCCAGAAGTGCCCCACTGAACTCGGCGAGCCAATACGCCGGTACCCGCCGCCACGGGAAAACGCCCCGCACCGCGAAGGCGAGCGTCACCGCCGGATTGAAATGGGCGCCGGAGACCTCGCCGACGGTGTAGATGAAGGCCATGACGACGAGACCGGGCGCCACCGCCCGCGCCGCCGCCGAGACCTCACCGTGACTGACGGCGTTGATCACCTCACCGCCCGCCGCCACCACCGTCAAGGCGAACGTGCCGAGGACTTCGGCAAAGAGCCGCCGGCCCGTCCCGACGGGATCGGTGCGGGATCGTTCGTCCGAAGCGGGGTTTCGGGTGTCGTCCTTGGGCGTCTCCATCTGCTGCCACCTCCTCGGGTTCGACCGAGGCGGGAATTCGGGGCGCTATCGGCCTTGACATCGCAAACGATGTGCCAACGGTTCCCTAACGACCGGCGATGCGCGCTGTGGGGAGATAGACCTTCCGATGGAAGGGGAGACGACCGGCCAAAAGGCATGCCATACTCTCGAACACGACCGGACGTCGGCACTGATCGGCAGGACAACGCCATGAAACGGATCACCCAGGATCTCGGCCAGGCCAATCCCGACCACTCGCCCATCTTCGTCGGGGATGTCCTCCGGCAAAACCTCGTCGCGGACGGCGACGCCGCGCTCCTCCGCGTCACCGCCGTCACCTTCCAAGACGGCGCCCGCAACAAACTCCACCACCACGCCGTCGATCAGGTACTCGTCGTCACCCACGGTCGCGGCATCGTCGCGACCGAAACCGAGGAACTCCACGTCGCGCCCGGCGACGTCATCCTGATACCCGCCGGCGAACGCCACTGGCACGGCGCCGAACCGGGACAGGACTTCACCCACCTGTCGATCCTGACGCCCGGCGCGGTCACGATCGACGAACCGTAGGAAGCGACATCGGCCGCTACTTCGCGCCATTCGAGATGGGGTGCCGACCTTGGGCAGACCGTGACCGCCACGTCCGAATGTCACCGCTGCCCCACGCCGAGAACGTCGTCACGCCGCTCTTGCTCGTCCACCACGAGCAAGACCTGCGCTGACCGATCGCGCAGAGCGAGCAGTTCTACACGACCCTGAAATCGCTCGGTCGCGCGGTGGAATTCCTCCGGGTCGACGATGCCAGCCACGGTATCGTCCCACCGAGACGTGCCCACGCCGAGTTGATCGACCTCGAAGCAGCGCACGAATGGTTTGGGCGGCATTTGGGGTTTGCGTAGGACCGACCAGCAAAAGGGATTACTTGAGCCGGCGGCCGACGACGAAGGCGGCGGTCCGGAAGTGTCAGAAGCCGACGACCACCGGCCGCCGTTCGGTGCAGCAGCGCGGCATGCTGTAGCCGTTCATCCACGCTGGCGTGGACCGGCGCGTTCATCGCCGTGCGGGGGAGCACGCCGCGCAGAGGCCCATCGCCGTCAATCTGCTTTTCGCTTGAGGGCTGTTCGCTTCGCTGAGGCTCGGTGCTTCGCCGGGAGAGCATGCTTCTTGGTGCGCCCTGTCGTCACTGGCGATCGGCGGTCGGGCCGGGACAACCGGGGAGGTGGGATTTTGAATCCCTTCTGCTCGAACCAGAAAGTGTGACGTCGGTTCGCGATCTTGGCGATCCAGCCCTTCCCCTCGATGCGCCGTGCCCTCTCCCTCTGCCGAAACGCTTCAACGTCGAGCGCGCCACGACGGAGGTTGCACGCCGCGCAGGCGGGCACGAGCGGGCCGTCGCCCCCGCCTCTTGCGCGGGGCACAACGTGGTCCACGTGGTAATTCACGTCGGGATCGAGCCGGACACCGCACCACCAGCACCGTCCGTTCGTGAATCCCCAAACGCGAGCCCGTTCGCCGGTCAAATGCCGGCTGTGCGGACGCGGCTTCCATGGCAGCCGGATCATCCCCAATCCCTTCGGATGGCCTCCGCGGGCGCAACGACCTGGCGCTCGGCGGTCGACTATCGGCGAGAAGGAACGGGGGAGCGGGTTCGCCGCTCCCCCGTTCCTTCTCGCCGATGCTCCGGGCGATCTATTCCGCGAACTGGGTAAGCTCGTTGGGCATCGAGCGCGCTTGTTTGGAAATGTCGTCGAGGACGTCTTCGCGGGTCTCCTCGATGCGGCGTACCGCCATCAAGTATTGGCGTTCGAGCACCTCGCCCGCGATCGTATTCTCGTCGGTTTGATCGACCACGCTCTGCATTTCGTTTAGCTTGCGAGCCAGTCCCTCGAGGCTGTCGGCCTCGACGCTGGTTTGCACCTCCATGACCCATTTGCCGCGGGTGATGGCGGCGTGAAGCTTCAGGGCCGCCGCTTTGATCTGTTGTCTGATGACGGTGAGGCCCTGCGCCAAGCCCGCAGGTCCGTGGAGTCGGTCCCACAGCCCCCGCCGCGGGCTCGGCCAATCGGGAGCGTCGACGAGGATGTCCGGGAGATCGGGAGTACGTCCTTTGTCCGTCTGCCGCAAGTCCTGGTAGGCGTGTTTGAGCCGGACCCGCCGCTCTTCTTGGGCGACGGGCTGGATGTCGACCACCTGGCCAGGACGTGTGGGCTGGTAATCCGGTTGGGCGCTCATCGCATCATTCTCCTTGTTCTTTGCGTGGTCGGATCGTGCTAACCGCCGGCCGGAATGACCGCCAGCGGGGTCTCTCGCCTGTTGTCAAGGTACTCGGGGTCTAGAACGGCACGACGGACGACACGACAACGAACCGCCGGTCAACAGGATCGCCACCTCCTTCCAAGTGGTCGAGCGGGCTACCACGGGGTCACCGCACCGGGCACGTCGCCGTGTCTGGATCGGTTATCTATATACACATCATAGGTTATTTTCAATAACTTGTCAACGTCCCTGATGCTGGTATCATGATCACTGACAACCGCGAAGGTCCGCGTGACAGGGGATGTCGGACTCAGCAGGGGGAAGAGAGTGATGGCTTCGCCAAGACCTATTGAGGAAGGGAGCGCTCCTGTGGAGCAGAGTACGGAGAGGCAACCGGCCAAAAGTGACGGAGCGGCGGCAGGATTGCCACCGATCGCCGCTTTGCTCAAGCAAAGCCGGGAGCAAGCCGGGCTGTCCCATCGTGACCTCGCCGTGCTGCTGAGCGGAACGGGCCCCTACGTCGATCCCAACTACCTCGTGCAGACCGAGGCCGGCCGCATTCGGGTCCCGTGGCAGCACCTGGCTCAAATTGCGGCTTTTCTCCACACCAGCGAGTGCTCGCTCTTGCGCCTGGCTGGCGTCATCACCGATCCTGAGGGCGAAGCACCGGCGACTGCCAATCCGTTCGAGCAAGGCACCTGCCGCCACCGCGTCGTGGAGGCGTTGCACGATCTGATGGACGAGGAGGTTCGGAACGTAGAACTGTATATTCAGTTCCTCAAGTCGCAGCGCCCGCAAGGCACTGCGATCCGTCGACTCCGGGGGAACCCGAAACCGTCCCGACGGGCGAACTAGCCGGTCAGTCGATCCCGCCGTGGCGGGGTGGCGCTGGCCATCCCGCCGCTTTTCCCAGTCTGAACGGCGCTCTTGCCGCGGTCGGCACGGCCTGCTCGCGAGGAAAGGCGCTGGTCTTGGTGGGAGAGGGCGGCACAATGATCGACGACAGTATCGTTTCCGAACGGATCTGGCGAGATCCGGATGACATCCTCTTGCTCGTGGAGTTTTGGCTGGACATTCATAGTTTGATGCCGACCGTCCGTGAGAGCGGCCGCGTCGTCGTCCGGCTGACCGTCTTCGCAGAGGACGACGACTACGTCTGGGAGGCAACGGTGCAGCGCGTCGACTCGACCGGTCTGGCCGCGCCCGTGACGATCTCCGGCCGGACCGTCGAGACCGTGCGCGACGGGCTTGCCCCCCTCTATGCGACGGCCCTCGGCGGTCGCGCCCCTGCCCCGGACGACGGTAGGGAGTGGGATGTTGTCGTCTACTTCACGGCGACCCTTCACCTGCCGGCCGAAGAGTACCAGCAGGTGAGCGGCAAGAAGTCCGTGACGATCTGCAAGGACGGCAACCTGGAGATGCGCATGTGGCGGCACGACCCGTTGGGCGATATGCCGTTCCTGCTCGTCCGTGACGGGGGAGCACCCGCCGAGGAAGTGCTCTTCGAATTCCTGAAGATGCTGTTCTGGCGGAAGTCGGTCGCAACGGCCGCGTAGCCGCCCGTTTATGGGGCGAGGGCCGTGTTAGCGAACCGCAAACCGCCCCAGCGACATTGCCGCCGCATTCGCCGCCGCAATCCCGCTCAAATGCGCGCCGTGGCAGGTGGAGAAGAAGTCGGGTGAAGTCGCCTCGCCGGCAAAAAAGAGGCGGTTCTCCAGCGGCGTCCCGAGGTCGGACCGCCGGTGGGCCGGCCCCGGTTTGGCCGCGGCGTAGGCGCCGAGGACGAACGGGTCCGTGCCCCAGCGGGAGCACGCGGAAACCGTGACGTGCCTGGCGACGGTATTCCCGAGGGCACCGGTCAGGGCATCGAGTGCCGCCGCGATCATCTCCGCTTCGCCGGCCTCCTCGAGTTCGCGGCAGAGCGGGCCGGCCAGGTACCCGTTCGTCACGTCGCAACCGAACGGCCGAAGTTGAAAACCGATCAGCCGCGGTCGCCGATGGGTACGACGACGTTCGTGTGCCCGTCGACGCCGAGATGCCGCCCGGCGATCCCGAACGCCACCTTGTTCGCGCGGCCGAGCGGTACGGCCGCCGCCGCGTCCAGTTTCCAAGCAGGCAGTGCCGGCTCGAAACCGATCAACCCCGCGGACAGGACGTTCGTCGAGACCGTCACGATCACCGCACCGGTTTCGACGGTCCCGTCCGCGGTCACCACCTTGACGCGCGGACCGCTCCAATCGATCCGCCAGACCGGTGTCGAGAGTTCGACCGGGATACCCTCGGCATGGCGAGCGACGAGGGCGCCGTAGCCGTCCTGCACCGGGCAGTCCTCGTTCGTGTCGCGATAGCGGACCGCGTCGAGGGTCGACGCTTCGTCCGGCGGGACGCCCCACTCGGCATGGATCGACGTCTCGAAGAGCGGGTAGAGCGGGTCGGCGGCATCGACGACGGAGGCGACCGGCACGTCACGTCCGGCGTTGCCCGCCGCCAAAACGTCGGCGTAGAAAGATTCGAGGATCTCGTCGCGGGATCGCTCTTCGGCATCGATCGCCCAGCGATCCCCTTCTCTCGGTCGCCACGGCGTTCGCGCCCGCTGGTACCGGAATCCGTAGCGGTCGGCCAATTCGCGCATCGGGTTGATGCTCGCGGAGTGCAGCCGATGGCAACCGCGATCCCAGGGCACGCCGAAGGTCTGGTGATCGGTGTGGGCGCGCCCGCCGATCCGGTCCATCGCCTCGAACACCACGACGTCGAGCCCCAGGTCCCGCGCCGTCGCGGCCGCCGCCAACCCGGCCGCCCCCGCGCCCACGACGACGAGATCGACCGACGCTGACCTGCCCACTTACACTCCTTGTCTTCGCCACGGCCGTCTTTGCATGTCCGGCGATGCACAGATCGAACCGGATGATCGACCCGGACATGGATTTCAGGCCACGAATTGCCGCTGCTACAATGCATCCCAAGGTATGACAAGGAGACCGACACGGCAGTGGTGGCCCTTCCCGCACTCGATCGCCCATTGACCTACGACGACCTCGCCGCGATGCCGGACGACGGCAAGCGTTACGAGCTCATCAACGGGGAGTTGATCGAGTTGACCGGACCGACTCCGAAGCACCAGCGTTCGACCCTGCGTCTCTCGACAAACCTCAACCAATTCGTCACCACGCGCGAGCTCGGAGAGGTCTTTTTTGCTCCGCTCGACGTCTACCTCTCGCCGCACAACACGGTCCAACCCGACATCATCTACGTGAGCCGTGCTCGCGCAAGCATCATCCGTGCACAAAAGATCGAAGGCATTCCCGATTTGTTGATGGAGGTGGTTTCGCCGTCGAATCGGAGACACGACATCGTCGTCAAAGCGGCCCTCTACGCGACGTTCGGCGTGCCCGAATACTGGTTAGTCGATCCCGAACAAGACTCGATTCGGGTCCAAACGTGGCGCGACGGCGTCTATGTTCCCGTCACGTCCACCGACGGCATCGCTCGCTCCCTGGTATTGCCGGGGTTCGGGGTCGACCCGGTCGAACTTTTTGCCGAGCCGGCCTGGATGCAACTGGCCGAACGGTAATCAATCGGCCGCACCCGCGGTCTCGACCCGGCGCTTGGTGCGCTTGCTGACGGCGCGCTCGACGGTGCCGACGATCCGCTCGAACCCGATGTCGAGGTGGTGGGCGAGGGCAAAGGAGACGGCCCGACCCGGTCCGGGGACGGCGGTGCTTTCGGTCTCGACCCAGAGTTCCGGCACTTCGGAGGCGTGGATGAAGATGCGCTCGGCCGGCAGGTCGCTCGCCTGGGGCGATTCTTGCAGCAAACGCGCCGCCTGGAGATAGACCCGAACCGTCATCCCGTCCCGCTCCCCCGCTGATCGTCCGAGGATGGCACCCGTGGCGTGGCCGCCGCCACTATCCTAACGGAAGCGTTACGTTCCTGCCCAATCCTCACCGCGGTCGTCGTCGACACCTTGCTCCCGCAACCAGGCGATCCCCGCCGTCAAATCCGGCAGCGTCGCCTCGGGCACGACCGGGAACGGCATCTCCCGGCTCTTGGCGTTCGGCACGGCGACGGCGCGCGTCCCGGCAGCGACCGCCGCGGCCACGCCGAGCGGCGCGTCCTCGAAGACGACGCAGGCGGCGGGTTCGACGCCGACCCGGCCGGCGGCGAGGAGGAAGAGGTCGGGCGCCGGTTTGCCGCGCGCGACGTCGTCGCCGGTCGCCTCGGCGTCGAACAGGCCCGCCAAACCGGTTTCGCCGAGCGAGAGATCGGCGTGCGTCCGGTGCCCGGAGGTCGCCAGCGCCAACCGCAAACCGGCCGCGCGGCCGAAGGCGATGATCTCCGCCGCCCCCGGCATCGGTCGCACGTTGCCGCGTAGGGCAGCCAGCCGCAGCTCGCCGTAGACCGCGATCAACTCGTCGATCGGCAAGGACAGTTCGTACGCCTCGCGCACGATCGCCAGCGCTTCCGGCAACCGCCGCCCGAGCAGTTGTGCCGCCACCTCCGCCCGCGGTTCGTGCCCGTAGCGCCGGAGAAAATCCGACATCGCCGCCTCGGACAGCGGCTCGCTGTCGACCAGCAACCCGTCCATGTCGAAGATCAGCGCCCGGATCGGCGGATTCGCCTTGTCGTTCAGTGTTTTCTCCGTTCTCGCGAATCTCTCTCCGCCTCCGGAATCGTTTGCCTCGTCAGCGCCAGATCGTCAGCGCCCGGGCCGGATTATCGACGAAGAGGCGGCGCACGGTGGGGGCGTCGAGACCAGCATCCATGAGGACGAGGGGGAATTGCTCGACGAGGTACGACCAGCCGGGTCCACCGCCGTACGCCTTCAGGTACGACCTCCGCCCGAGGTCGCCGGAGAGGAGCAGGCGCGCGGCGTACCCGGCGGCGACGAGGCGATTGACCATCGCCGCCCGGTCACGATCGGAGGCGCCGCTGGCTTGGCCGATCCGATCGAAGGAGACGAAGGCGCCGGTTTCGAGCACGCGGCGCAGTTGGGCCTCGTCGAGCACGGCGTCCAGGTGCCCGACGATCACCCGCCTCGGATCGACGCCCTCCTCGCGGACAACCGCGATCTGTTGCAGCGCCATCGTCCCCCCCTCGGCGTCCGTCGAAATCGGCGCACCGGTCGCCAGGTGTGCCCGCGCCGCCGCGCGCAGCACCCGGTCTTCGACGGCCGTGATTCGGTCCAGACTCGTGCCGACCACGATCGCCCCGGCCTTGACCGCGGTCCCGTCGATCCCCTCGACCAATTCGCGGACGTAGCGGGCGGCGATCCCGTCGATCGACTCGTTTCCGACGTCCGGTGCCGCGTACGCATCGTTGTGCTGACCCGTGACCAGGATCAAATGCACCGGCGAACGTTGGGCCACCCACGTTGCGGCCACGACATCGCGCCCGACATCCGCCGTCGTCACGTCGACGATCGCGCGCAAACCCACGTTGTAGGCATCTTCGAGTTCCGCCAGTGAACGCGCGGGGTCGTCGAGGACCACGTCAGGATCAGCGGTTCCAGCGAGCGATTTACGGACGACGTGCTCGTGGTGGAGGGTGAAACCGAGGTCGTCCGGATCGATCGGACCGAGCACGGTCATCACGTGCGGTTGTGAGAGGTCGAACGCCTCCTCTTCGTCTTCTGGTTCGAACCGCTCGCCCGGCGCCAAACCGAAGTCGTACGTCTCGTCGCGCGGCATCATCTCGAACCGCTCAAATGCCGCCCAGCGCCGCGACGCGAGCCGCAAACGCCTCGACCGCCGACGACCCGTCGAGCGCACCGAGTTCCAGGTCGTATGCCCGTTGCTCGCCCGGTGCCAGGACGATCAACTCGCCCCGCTCTCGGGCGTCGAGCCGACCGGCGACCCGGTTCGTGCACGGCTCGATGCCGACGACGTAGGTCCCCTCGCCGAGCATCCGCCAGACGAAATGGAACGGCAGTTGCTTGGTGTTGAAGACCTCGTAGGCGCCGAGACTACGCGTCCGGTTGACGATGGCAACGGGCACGCTACCGTCCGCTTCTGCGATCGCGTCGTGCTCAAAAACCCGCTCGACGTACGATGGAGTCGGCGCTTCGAGCGTGCGGTATCCGTCGGCGGAGTAGTCGCCGCGCGGTGTCACGCTCCGGGTCGGCACCAGCAACTCTGCCCCCTCGTCGACGACCGGGAACCCGACATTGACGTGGTAGAGGAGCATGTGGGGCGTCGGGTCCCAGCCGGTGTTCTCGACCTCGTCGTGGACGGTCAACCGCGATTCGCCGACGCGCGCCTCGACGCGCCGCCGCAACCGCAGGCGCTCCCCGAAGACCGACGCCTGGAGCACCTCGCCCTCGGCGTAGAGGACGCACTCGTCGCCCTCCCAGCGTTGCCCGTAGCCGACGATCCGGGCCGGCCGGTTCGAAACTCGCCCGTGTAGCCCAAAGTTTTCCGTCGACTTTGCCGGGTAGTGGTACTGCTCCGCCGTGTCCTCCGCCATGAACAGGGCGTGGTCGAGACCGCACGTCGTCAGCAAACCGCCGCCCCAGTTGCGCAACCAACCGAGTCCCTCGTGCTCGGCGAACCACGGTCCGCCGTATCCGACACCCGACTGCCAACCGAGCGCCTTGCCCGCGAACTCGCACCGTCCGATGTCGAAGGCGCGGTCGACGATCACGTCGAACTCAAACCCCGACCCGGTTCGGAACTCCAGCACCCGCACCCCGCGCTCGTTTCCGTCGCCGAGCGTGACCAACCGCACCCCAGCGATCTGGTCGAGCCCACCGACCCGGCGCAAGAGCTCGGTCCGCCGAAGCTCGTCTCCCCACAATCTCGTCATCGTTTCCCTCCCGCGTTCGTCTCGTCCTCTTGCCAGGCCGTGAGCAAATCGCTGAGCAATCGCAGCGTTAACGGCTCCGGCAGCGGCGCCGGTTGACGGACCGTCGCGTGGGCGATCGCCCCCCGCCGGACCAGGATCTCCTTGCGGAGCGCGGCACCGGCACCCGGTTGCGACTCGAACACCATCAACGGCAACGCCCGCTCGAACAACCGCCGCGCCGTCGTCGTGTCGCCGTTTTGGAACGCCTCGACGATTCCGACCAATACCTCCGGCAACGCGAACCCGGTCATGGTTCCGCTCGCCCCCGCCTCCAACTCGTGCAACAGCGACACGCCGCCGAGCCCGCCGAAGACGTCGAACGCCTCCGTCACCTCCCGCAGGCGCGCGATCTTCGCCGGCGACGGCGGATCTTCGAGTTTCACGACCGATCCGGGAGGCAACACCTCTGCCAGGCCGGCGATGAAGTCCACGGGCAGCTTGACGCCGCTCGACGCCGGGTGATCCTGCACGATCACGGGAATCGGCAGCCCATCGCCGATCCGGCAAAAGTGCTCGCGTAATGCCGGCCCGGCGGCGCTCCCCGCCGGCGGCGAGACCATCACCGCCGTGGCCCCGGCATCTGCCGCCGCTCTGGCCCGTGCGGCGACCACGACGGTCGCGTTGTGGGTGATCCCGACCGACACCTGTATCCGGCCAGCGGCGTGCTCGATTGCGAGCTTGACGACACGGTCGCGCTCGGCGTCCGCGAGGCGGGCCGCCTCGCCCATCACGCCGAGGACCAGGATGCCATCGCAACCGGCGCGCTCAATCGCACGAACGAGCGTACCCAGGCTCGCCTCGTCGAGCGATTCGTCGGGCAGAAAGGGCGTCACCATCACGCAATGGACGCCCGGTCGGAGTCCCTGGTTCATCGATCCGTTTCCTACCGGCTACCCGCTCCCCGCTCGCTTCTTCCCCCACAGCGCCGCCCCGATCACGCCCGCGTCGTAACCGAGCGCCGCGGGGCGGAAGGCGATCCGGTCGACCTCCGTGACGTGGCAGTTCGCGCGCGCCGTCGATTCCATCGCGCGCCAGAAGACGCCGCCGGGTTTGACGTTGCCGCCGCCGATCACGACGACTTCGGGCGCCAGCGCCGCGATCGCGCTCGCAACCGCCACACCCATGTGCATCCCGGCCCACTCCAGGACGTCGATCGCGACTTCGTCGCCCGCTGTCGCCGCCTCTTCGACGACGGCCGGCGACATCTTGTTGAGATCGTGGCCGACCAGATCGCCGAGGATGGTGGTGAATCCCTGGAGGATGCGCCGGTTCGCCTCGGCGGTGATCGACGGACCGCTCGCGAACGCCTCGGCACAACCGCGGTTGCCGCACCCGCACCGCGGACCGTTGACGTCGACGATCATGTGTCCGAGCTCGCCGCCGGCGCCGCCGACTCCCAGGTTGACCTGCCCATGGGCGACGATCCCGCCACCGATCCCCGTCCCGATCGCGTAGCAGATCGCCGTCGTCGCGCCCTTCGCCGCGCCGAGTTCCGACTCGCCGACGGTGAAGGCGCGGACGTCGTTGATGAGCGACGTCGGCAACCCGGTCGCCTCCTGCATCGGCCCGCCGACCTCGACGCCGGGCCATTGACCGGGGAGATTGGGGAGGAACTTCACCAACCCGGTGTCCATGTCGATGACGCCCGGTACCGCGGCGCCGATCGAGGTGACTTTGCCACCGCTCGGCACCACGCGCGCGATGTCGCGCGCACCGTCGATCATCCGCCCGAGGACGGCGTCGTGGCCCTCGTAGGCCTTGCTCGGGACCGTCTCCCGCTCGATCACTTTCCCGGCGTCGTCGATCAGGGCGAACTTGACGTTCGTCCCGCCGAGATCGATCCCGATGTGGTACGTCTTGCCGACCATCGCCCCGTCCCTACGACGCGGGTCCGCGCCAGAGATCGATCGGTTGCTCGATCCTTGGCGGGGTGAACGGCAGTTCGACCGCCCGGCCGGTGCCGGCCGACTGGTAGGCGGCCAGGATCGCCTCCAGGACGACCCGCCCGTCTTCGCCGGTGATCATCGGTTCCTCGTCGCGGGCGACGCAGTCGGTGAAGTGCTGCATCTCCTGCGGGAACCCGTAGTTCCAGCTCTCCTCGAACATCGTAAAGGTCCAGCCGGTGGTCGAGGTCGCCTTCTCGACCGCGTAGCCGTAGCCGGCATCGCTGTAGGTTACCAGCGAGGACCCGCGCAGCAGATCGGCCCGCGTGTTCCCCTTCGACCCGTAGATCTCGCACTTGTCGTCGACGCCGCCGGCCTTCGCCCAGGAATTCTCGCAAAGACCGATCGCGCCGCCTTCGAAGGTGAGCACGCAGAGCGCGTGGTCCTCGCCCCGCGTCTTGTCGCCGTGGACATAGGTCCCCATCGTCGCCGAGACCCGCTTGATCGGTTTGTTCCCCAGCACCCACCGGCAGAAGGCAATCGAGTGGCACCCCATGTCGAGCAGGACACCGCCGCCGGAGCGGCGGGTGTCCCAGAACCACGGAGAGTGCGGGCCGTAATGCTCCTCGCTCTGCTTGACGATGAAGACGTCGCCGAGCGCCCCTTCGTCCACGAGCCTCTTCGCGCGCACGTACTTCGGGGCGAAGCAGAGTTCCTCGGCGTACATCAGCTTGACTTTGGCGTCGCGGCAGGCGGCGATCATCGCGTCGGCCTGGTCCAGGGAGAGGCAGAGCGGTTTTTCGCAGACGACGTGTTTGCCGGCCTTCGCCGCGTCGATCGCGACCTGGGCGTGGAGGTCGTTCGGGACGCCGATCGCAATCAGGTCGATCTCGTCGATGTTGAGGAGATCGCGGTAGTCGGTCAACGCCCGCGGGATCCCCCACTGCCCGGCGAACGCCTCGACGTGCTCCTTCGTCGGTGAGGCGACCGCGACCACTTCGGCATTCGGTACCCGCTCGAATGCCTCGGCGTGGAGACTGGAGATGAACTGCGACCCGATCAGACCGACTTTGACTTTGTCCATCGATACCCCTCCGAGCGTCGCGCACTTCGGGCCGACAGGCACGCTCACCCGCCCCGCCTCCTCCGGTGGCCGTTGCGCACCCGCTATCGTACCGCTCCCGCTCCGGTCACGCTGCGTTCCTTCGACGGGGACCGAGGCCGGCCCTCGTTGGGTGGCAATGGTCGTGGCCGCTACTGACATGGAAGAGTTTGGGAAGACTCCGTCGCTATCGTGCCGAGTGGGGGCGATGCGAGAGCGACGGATGCCCGCGACTGCCGCGGGGCGGCGCGCAAGGTATTCATCGGCAACGGGGCCAGTGGCAGGAGGCGGGGCGTGGACGGGAATCGGTTCGATGAGTGGGTTCGGACGTTCGGAGCCGCCTCCTCGCGCCGGAGTTTGATCGGCGCCGCGGCGAGCGCCACCGTGGTCGGGGTGCTCGCGGCCTGCGGCATCGGGTCGCGAGCCGCCGCTGCTTCCGACCGCCCACCGCGCTGCCGCGATTCCAGCCAGTGCCCGGCGGGCAGCTCGTGCCAGGATCGGGTCTGCGTCTGCGACGATCCGGCGAAAACCCTCTGCGACGGAGCCTGCGTCGATCTCCAGACGTACAACGGTCACTGCGGTGCCTGCGGTCGTCTCTGCCCGACCTGCCTGGTCGGCGACGCGCACGAGCCCGCGGCGTGCGTCGGGGGGCAGTGCGTGCCGCCCGCCGACGGCCGGGCGTTGCTCATTTGCGGCGAGCGTTGTGTCGACCCTCGCAACGACAAGAACAACTGCGGCGGGTGCGGCCAGCGCTGTGGCAGCCGCGAGCACTGCGAAGACGGCGAGTGCCTGGCATGCCCGCCGGGTCAGGTGACGTGCCGGGGTATACCGGGCTGCGTCGATCTGCTCTCCGATCCGGCCAACTGCAACGGGTGCTTCAACCGCTGCCCGGAGGACGCGGTCTGCGACGAGGGGAGCTGCCGGTGTCCGGCCGGGACGCGGGTCTGCAACGTCGCCGGCGTGCGTCGCTGCATCGACACGACGAGCGACGGCGATCACTGCGGGCGGTGCGGGCGGCAGTGCAACGTGGTCCTCGGTGAGGTCTGTCGCGACGGCACCTGCGTCTGCGCCGACCCGAGCAAGATCCATTGCGAGGACCGCTGTGTCGATCTTCGGACCTTCAATTCCGACTGCGGCGCCTGCGGTCATTTCTGTCCGGTATGCCACGTCGGCGATCTTGCATACCCCGGTCGCTGCCTCGACGGGCAGTGCGTGCCGGGGACGGACCAACCCGGATACGCGATTTGCAAAGACGAGTGCGTCGACACCAACACCGACCGCCGCCACTGCGGCGCCTGCGGCCACCGGTGCTCGCGAGGGGCGCCGTGCGTCGCCGGGCGTTGCGGGTGCGACGAGGGCGAGCGCCAATGCGGGCAAGGCTGCTGCCCCGAGGAACGGCTGTGTTGCGACCATACCTGCTGCGCGGCGAACGTCACGACCTGTCACGGCCCGAGCGGTTCCTGCGGGTGCGGGTCCGACGAGCGCGTCTGTGGCGGCGACTGTTGCCCCGCGGCGAACGTCTGCTGCGACGGCACCTGCTGTCCGCCCGACGTCGCGTTCTGCGATCTGCTCAACGGTGGCTGTTGCCCACCGGAGCGGACCTGCGACAGCATCTGCTGCCCGATTGGGCAGTCGTGCCTCGGTGGCGTGTGCTGCCCGGCCGGCCAGGTCTGCGGCGGCACCTGCTGCCCCGAGGGGAACAGTTGCCAGAGTGGGGTGTGCCGGGGGGCGTGCACGCACCCGGCGGGGGTGCTCACCATCCGCGGCGAGACCTGCTGCCCGACCGGCGGCGGCAACAGCTACTTCTGCGGCCGGTTCAAATGCGACGGCGCGCTCTCCCAGACCGGTCCCGGCGGCTGCGATCTCTGGTGTTCCCGCCCGGACGAAGGCTCGCTCTGCGGCCCCGACGTTGACGGCCTCCCGAGGCCCGGCGGCGGCGCCTGCTGCTGCACCGCGGTCGGCACCAACGGCACCTGCGTCTGGCCGTGACGGCGCGCGTCAACCCGGTCGCGCCAGGGCCTCGGCGATCGCGGTCTCGATCGCCAGGCCGCTCCCGTCTGACCAGGCGACCGCGTAGCGCTCCTCGCCGAGCGTGGCCCGCAGGACGGAGAGGCGCTCGGCCAGACGGGTTCGCTCGATGGACGTCGGCGGCACCCCGATCGACTGCCGCAACGCCGAGGCGGCAGCAAGAAGGCGGACCGCGAGCTCGGGTCGCGCCTCGTACGCGATCACCGCGGCGAGGGATTCCAGACAATTCGCGATCTCGGGCAAACCGCCGCGCCGCTGATTCAGCGTCAACGCCTCTGCAAAGGAGCGCCGGGCATGGACGAACTCTCCCGCCACCCACTGCGCCTCCCCGAGCATGCCGAGCGCCTCGGCGAGGTAATCGACGTCGCCGAGCGCGCGCAACTGCGCGACCGCCTCCACCGCCAGCGTCCGCGCCGCGGCAACCTCCCCGAGCCGCAACCGGACACCGGCGAGATTGACCAACTCGGCGGCGATCCCGTCCCTGCTGTCGATCTCTCGCGAGATGCGTAGCGCCTCCTCGTAATAACCCGCGGCTCCCTCCAGGTCGCCCCGGCGGTTCGCGATCTCACCCAGGTTGTTGAGGAGGATGGAAACGGCGTAGCGATCCCCGAGGCGGTCGTGGATCGCCAAGCTCTCCGCGAAGTGCGCCTCGGCCTCGTCGTCCCACCCCTGCAGGGTCAGTGTCAGCCCGATGTGGTTGAGCGCCGTCGCCACTCCGGCCTCGTACTCGACCTCGCGTGCCAGTGCCAGCGCCTCGTTCAGCATCGCCAGGGCGCCGCCGTAGTCGGTCTCCCGCCGGGTCAGCGCCGCCAGTGCGGTCAGCGTCCTCGACTCGCCGCGCCGGTCACCCACCCCGCGCCAGATCGCCAGCGCCCGGCGGTGGGCCTGCTGCGCCGCCGGGTAGTCGCCGAGCCGGTTCCGCAACGACCCCAATCCGTACCAGATCTCGGCCAATTCCGGTGTCATTCCACTCGCGTCGAGGTCGATCACCCGACGCAGCCAGGATGCTCCCTCGGCAAACGCCGACCGCGCCAACCAGAACCGCCACAGTGACGCGCCCAATTGCCGCGCCACCTCGACCTCCCGCTCCGCCAATGTCCAATCCAACGCCGCGCGGAAGTTGCCGTGCTCGCGGTCGAGGCGATCGAGCCATTCAACTTGCGCCGCTCCATACAACTGACCGGCCCCCGCGCTGGCCACCGCCGCAAACCACGCCGCATGCGCCCGCCGCGTCTCCTCCTCTTCGCCCTCCGCCCGCAACATCGCGATCCCGAACTCCCGGATCGTCTCCAGCATCGCGAACCGCAGCTCGTCGTCCTCACGGCGGGTGAGCAGGCTCTTGTTGACGAGCGCCGCGATCCGATTCGAGACGGACAGACGGACAGACGGACAGGCGGACAGAATAGAACTGCCGCTTCCGTCTGCCCGTCTGTCCGTCTGTCCGTCTACGTACTCCGCCGCATCGAGCGTGAAACCGCCGGCAAAGACCGCGAGGCGGCGGAAGAGGACCCGCTCCGACTCGTCGAGCAGGTCGTAGCTCCAGGCGATGGCGTCGTGGAGTGCCCGGTGCCGGGCCGGGAGGTCGCGGTAGCCACCGGTCAGTGAGGCCAATCGGTTGCCGATGCCGGCAAGCAGATCGTCGAGGGTGAAGCGGCGCATTTGGGCCGCGGCCAGTTCGATCGCCAGCGGCAGCCCGTCGAGGCGGTGGCAGATCTCCGCCACCCGACGCGCGTTGTCCTCACCCAGCACGAAACCCGGCCGGATCGCGCTCGCCCGCTGGACGAACAACGCCACCGATTCGG
Organism: Thermomicrobiales bacterium; assembly: GCA_036558305.1. Classification (GTDB taxonomy): domain Bacteria; phylum Chloroflexota; class Chloroflexia; order Thermomicrobiales; family UBA6265; genus DATBFX01. The sequence continues at coordinate 16,466 of DATBFX010000227.1, forward strand.
TTCGTGCCAGGGAGCGCAGACTCGGCAAGTCGACCGAGTCGGTGGGAGCCGCGACGACGGCGATCGGCACGTCGAGGGGCGGCACCGGGTGCTCGTGCTCCGCCCGCAAGTGGAGCGGTTCCCGGCTGGTCGCCAGGATCTTCAGCGCCGCGCAGGCGCCGATCAGCTCCGCGACGACGTCGGCCGCGTCCAGCACCTGCTCGAAGTTGTCGAGAACGAGCAGCAGCTCCCGACCGGTGAGCGCCTCCCGCAACGTCTCCACCAACGGCGTCCCCCCCTGTTCGGGCACACCAAGCGCCCGTGCCAGCGCGGCGACGACGAGCTCCGGTTGGCGGACCGAGGCCAGTTCCACGACGCAGGCACCGTGCGCGAAGTCTTCGCTCAACCGGTGGGCCACCTCGAGGGCGAGCCGCGTTTTCCCCACGCCCCCCGGACCGGTCAGCGTCACCAGGCGGACGTCGGGCTGGGCCAACCGGTCCTCGATTGCCTCGAGGTCGCGGACGCGTCCGACCAGCGGCGTCGCCGGGAGGGGAGGTTGGTACCGTTTGAGGGAGCGCATCGGCGTGGCAAGAGCGGTGGGCGCGCGCAGGATGAAGGCGTGCAACGCCGCCGTTTCCGGCTCCGGCGGCACCCCCAATTCCCGCCTGAGGACCTCGACGCACCGTTGGTATTGCCGCAGTGCCAGATCGCGCTGCCCGCCGGCATGATGCGCCCGCATCAACGCCCGGTGAACGGCCTCATCCGTTTCGTCGGTTCGCAGCAGCGCCCGCAAATGGTCGGTCGCGGCGAGCGGCGCGCCGGCGTCGACATCGAACCCGGCGAGGTCGAGCACCGCCCGGCGCCGCAACCGCCGGAGTTCCTCCCGCCGCTCGTCGGCCCATTCCGAGTCGACCTCGGTGGCCAGGAGATCGCCCCGGTACAGCGCGAGCACCCCGCGTAGCGCACCGCGCCGATCGGTCACCTGGCTCGCGGCCCGCGAGACACCGCGCTCGAACGCCTCGGCGTCGATCCGAATTTCCAGTCCGGGTCGTAGCGCGATCCGTTCGCGATCGGCAAGGAGCGACGACTCGACGTCTCCCCCGAGCGCGAGCACACGGCGCACCGCGTGCAGTGCCTTGGAGCAGGCGTTTCGCGCCGCGTCCCGCGAGAGCCGCGGCCAGAGCACCTCCATTGCGCGTTCGCGCGCCAATTCGTGACCGGGGGTGATCAACAACAAGAGCAGCAGCGATCGCCCGCTCCGCACCGGCCAGGCGTCCCGCGGGATGGCTCGTCCGCCCACCCGCAGGTTGGCGCACCCGAGCAGTTCCGCTTCGATCGACGGCGGTCGTTCAGTGGCCATGGCGCATCGCGTCGCTACTTCGCGCACGGAACGCGTGTCGCCAATCTTACGCAATTGTGGCCGTCGGTGGGCAAGCCTCGACGCACGCTCCAACATCCCGCTCCGCTCGCGAAGTCCATCCCCCGTCGTACGCTTTGCGGGAGCGATCCGCCCGCGCCGTGGCGGCCAACAGAGCAGCGAGGACCGCGTGTACCGCCAACCGACCGCTCGCGCCAATCCGTCGTGTCTGCGTCGCCTCGGATGTCTGACCGGTGCGCTCGCCGCTGTCTTGCTGACCCTGATCGCCGGCGGTCTGGTCTTCGCGGCGGTTGTCGACGCCATCGTCCCCGGCGTCTTCGCGCTCAACGGCGTGCCGGTGACCAGCCGAGCCGAGGCAATCGGTTCTGTCGCGATCGCGGAATTGGGCGAGGATCCTCATCTGACGCCGCGGCAGCCGTCGGGTGCACTCCCGCTCTGCGACGACGTGCCGCCCGTCTACGGTCATGCGTTCCGTTTGGCATTTGGCCTGATGCGCGGCACGGCGGAAGGAAGCCGTCTCTACGCTCTGCTGATCGACCACGACATCTGCATCGGCGTGACCGACCTGCCGTACAACACCGCCTACTCGTCCGCTCGCCACCTCGGAGACGACTGGTCCGGCAGCACGATCATGGTCGATCGCCGCTTCGTGCGCTCGCTCGACGCCGACGTCCTCGCCGCCATCCTCGTCCACGAGGCGACCCACCTCGACCGCGCCATCACCGGGCAAGCGTGCTACCTCAAGCGGTCGAACGGAAGCGGCGATGCCTGCACGAGACTCCCGAACGGCGTCGAGGTCGAGGAGGAAGTCGCCGCCCACAGCGCCGAAGCCGAGTGGTGGCTGGCCGCGTACGGCGACGACGGCAAGCGGTTCGCCTGGCGCAGCGACTACTCGGAAAACCGGCTCCTCGCGGCCTACGTACGCGGACCGTCGTCGTTCCACGCCTACGTCAGCAGCATGCGCTCCGACGCGCGGGAAGGCGAGGGGATTTGACGTCCCGCCCGGTTCATGACGTTTGGGCCGTGCCCGTCCATTGCGCCGCCGCCTACCATCGCTCCATGCCGACCGCGTCGGCGGAGGACGGATGGTGGAGCAAGCCCTCGATCTTCAGCAGCCGGCAACCCCATCCGACGGCGGTGCCGCTCCAGTTCCCCAGGCTCCGATCGCTCCGTCGAAACCGACCGGCACCGGCTGGCGATCGTCGCTCGCGGTCGTCGGTCTGTGTTGGTTCGCCGTCGCCCTTGTTGCCGTTTTCGTCTACGCCGGCAGCCTCGTCCACTTCGTGACCGACGAGTTGGCACCGCTCGTCGCTTTCGCCCGCAACGCCGCGATCGTCCCGACCGATCCCGGCAACGACCCCGGTTCCGTCCTCTGCCGCGACGTCGCCGCGACCGAGGCGACACGCCTGAGCCGCGGCTTCGCCCTGATGCGCCGCACCCGCGAGGGCGACCGGCTCTACGAGGAACTCATCGGCAACAATGTCTGCGTCACCGTCCGCGACCTGACCTACTACGCCGGTCTCGCCCTGCCGCGCCAGGCGATCGGCGGCGGTTGGGGACACAGCACGATCGAGATCGACCGCGAGCAGGTCGACACGGCCGGCGCCGACGTCCTCGCCGCCACCCTCGTCCACGAGGCCACCCACATCGACCGCTCGATCCAGGGGACCAATTGCCTGAACCACGACGACTGCACCGTCCTCGACAACGGCGTCGTCCTCGACGAGGAGGTCGCCGCGCACGCCGCCGAAGCCCGCTGGTGGCTCGCCGCTTACGGCCGCCGCGGCAAGACGAACCCCGACTCCGCCGCCGCCTGGGAAAACCAGATCGCCGCCGCCTACCTCGCCGGCCCGGCGACGTTCGAGGAATTTGTCGAGTCGTTCCGCAGCGATCCGATCGAGGGGACGAGTCGCTAGCCGTCAGTCGTCAGAACGGAGTTCCACGTGGAAGGTGACACGGACCGCTGTCATCTTGAGTACCCAATACCGTAGCTCTTCGGCGCTCCCCGTCGTGGCCCGTACCTTGCCGGTTGGCCGGTCCGGCAGCCGCACGGCGACGGCGCGGGTGGTGCTTCATTCGCGCCGTCGCCGTCGCCGGCACCGCGGGGCACGTGCCGCGCGGTGCCGCGTCCTCAGCGCCGCGTCCCTGCGGGAACCGGCGAACGATCTTCGATTCGGCCACCGGTCCGGCCCCATCCGGTCTCGCCGACGCTGCCCGTCTTTTCCGCTGGCCAGGCGGTCGGCGGGATGTTCTGGTTGAGCCGGAAGAGGTTGGTCGGATCGTAGCGACGCTTGACCGCCACCAGCCGGTCCCAGGTCGGTCCCGGATAGGCCTCGCGCACCCGCCCCTCACCCTCGTTTCCCAGGAAGTTGACGTACGCTCCCGGATCGTCTTGCCGCAGCGCGGCGGCGAAGGCGGTGGCCCACGCCTCGTGCTCCGCCATCCCGTCGGGCCGCCCGTCCATCGCCGCAACGTTCACCATGATCCGGCGGCGGCGGTGCGCGAAGGCGGTGGCCTCGTCGGGTACGCGGGCCATGGCCCCACCGAGCACCCGCAACTGCGCCGCGCGCATCGGCGCGCTCCCGGCCCGAAGACGGTCGAGAATCGTCTCGGCCATCCCTCGATCGATGGTGTCGGCGAACAGCGTGCGGACCGCGGCGAACGGGTGGCCGCCGCCCTCCGCAAACGCGTAGATCGCCGGATAGGGCATCGGTCGCACCAGGTCGGCGAGCGGCGTGGCGAGCGCCCGGAACGGCGCGATGGCGCGGAGCCCGGCGTCGACGTCGCCGGCGTAGACCACCGTGGCCATCACGACGAGACGGCCGTGGTGCTCGGCGGCCAGGAACGGCATCGGTGGCGCGGGCATGACGTTGGCGATGGTCGACAACTCGTCCGGGGCCGCCTCTGCTGCCGCGACGAACGAGGCGATCACGTCGGGCGTCGCCGGCAGGACCAGGATGCCGCCCACGACCGTGTCGACCTCGTGCAACCGGAACCGGAACCGGGTCGCGACGCCGACGTTGCCGCCGCCGCCCCGGATCGCCCAGAAGAGGTCCGGTTCCGTTTCGGCGTCGACGTGCCGCAGCTCCCCGTCGGCGGTCACCACCTCGGCGGCGAGCAGGCTGTCGACGGTCAGGCCGTGCTTGCGCACCAGGTACCCGACCCCGCCGCCGAGGGTGATCCCGCCGATGCCGACCGAGCCGGTGTCCCCGAAACCGGTCGCCAGGCCAAAGGCAGCGGTCGCGGCCGTGTATTCGCCCGCCGTGAGCCCGGTCTGGGCCCAGGCGCTGCGCCACTCGGGGTCGATCTCCAGGGCCCTTAAGCTCCGGAGGTCGAGCACGATACCGCCCTCGGTCGTGCCGTGGCCGGCGGCGCTGTGCCCACCGCTGCGCACGGCAAGCTCCACCCCGGCCTCGCGGGCGAGTGTCACGACGCGCGAGACGTCGGTCGCGTCGACCGGCCGCACGATCGCCGCGGGCCGGCGATCGAAACCGCCGTAGAAGATGGTACGGGCCTCGTCGAAGTCGGAATCCTCCGGAGTGATGACGCGACCGCGCAGGACCGCGCGGAGCTCCGGAACGACGAACGCCGTGGTGGGGTTCACGGACGACAGATTCACAAGTGACTCCTTTCGGGCGCCGGGAGCGGGTGTGCGCCCCCTCCGCGGCGCGTACTGCGACCGCACTGCCGCCGTCCTCGGGGCGGTGTCGCCGTCGGCTCGGCGGACGGCGCGGGCGTACGTTGGGCGTCGCGAACGGGTCCTTCCTCGGCCGGCGTGACACACGCTCGGCCCGGGTCGTCGGTCAACGCCGACGTCGCGCTCGCGACTGCCCGTGACGGGGATCCCGACGTGGTTGGGCAATACGAAGCCCGCGGTGCTGCGACCGCTTCGGCACGGCACGATCGGGATTTCGGAGGTCGTGGCAGGAGCCCGGATCGTGGACCGGCGTTCGGCGAGCGGCGCCGGCGCCGCCGTCGGCCATCCCCGCGGTCCACTGACCTCCGTTGGTATAACGCCTTGCACGGAGGCACGTGACAAACCGAGTCAGCGAGTGGTTGACGCAGAGCAGCGGCATCGATGGCCGATAGCACGGGTGAGGGGAGCCGCGCGACCGCGCGTTCTGGTTCACGCGGTCACCGACCGTGTCGAGCGACCCCGGCACGACCGGTCGCGCCGGTGCGATCTTCGGGCGCAAAGAGCCGGCCCTGTCGCGGCAAGTCGCTGCGCGGGCGGCGCGGCCGGTCGGGGGCCAACCGACGCGCGGGATGCCACGCGATCTCGTCGGGCGCGGGCAGGAACGGCTGCGACCAGGGACTCAGCCGGGCGCGGCGGTTGCTCGTCGAGATCGATCTGGGGGTGGCGGTTATGACGGACTGCCCACTTGCGACCCGGGACCTGAGGCTTGAAACTTGTCACTGACGACCGACGACCGACGACTGGACGGCGATGGCAAGCCAACTCCCGATGTTCTCCTGGGTCGAGACGCGGCGCGCTCGCCTCGGCTTCGGCGTTCAGACGTTCGCCTGGGGCGACGATCCGGCGCCGGGGGCGAGTGTGATCCGGGCGGGGCAACTCGCCGAAGAGTTGGGGTTCGACGACTTTTTCGTCGGCGATCATCCGGGGTATCAGAGCGAACCGTGGCTGCACCTGACCGCGGTGGCGATGACGACGGAGCGAATCGGGCTCGGTTCGGTCGTCAATTGCGTCTACCACCGGCACCCGGTGATGCTGGCTCGCCTCGCCGCCGACCTCGACCACGTCAGCGGCGGTCGCGTCGTCCTCGGACTCGGCATCGGTTGGAACGGCGCCGAGTTTGCCCAACTCGGCATCGCGTTCCCGCCCGTTCCCGCCCGCCAGGAGGCACTCGAGGAGGCGATCCAGATCGTCCGCGGCGTCTGGGGTCCGCAACCGTTCACCTTCCACGGCAAACACTGGCAAACCGAGCGCGGTCAGGTCGCCCCTCCCCCACGCCAGCGCCCGTCGATCCCGCTGCTGATCGCCGGCGCCGGCGAGAAGACGACGTTACGTCAAGTCGCCCGCTACGCCGACGTCTGCAACTTCGGTTCCGGCCGCAACGTCGGCAGGGTCCGCGACTCCGCCGGCATCCAGCACAAACTCGCCGTCCTCCGCCGCCACTGCGAGGAGATCGGCCGCCCCTACGACGCCATCCTCCGCAGCCACTTCACGACCTGGTTGATCCTGGCCGAGACCGACGCGGCCGCGCGGGCCAAACTCGACCGCTACTACCCGAGCGGTCTCACCGACGAGCAGCGCCTGACCCGCATCGTCGGCACCCCCGACCGCATCGTCCCCTACTTCCAAACCCTCGCCGACGCCGGCATCCAGTACTTCGTCGTCCAGATCATGGACGCCCGCGACGAGGAGACGTTCCGGTTGCTGGCGCGGGAAGTCAGACCGCAGATCAAGCGGCCCCAGCCTTCCTGACCATCGTTCGCCTCGACAGAAGCCGTATCATATGGCTGGTGTCAAAATGTGGTCCGCCTAAGGATGTATTGTGGGACAGATCATGAGCATCCAACCCCTAACCAAAGATGACATCTGGAGCGAAGAGTTCGCCGCGACGAGGGACTTCCTGGCTCGGTTTGGGATTGCGCCCCGAGAGGTATCGCAATACGTCGAAGAAGATGTCCTCAGGGCGATCCGGCATAAGGGCTGGGAACCCAATATTGAGCGTGAGGGAGATCCGCCGGGCTGGAAAGCAGAGATTCAGGAATGGCGCACGGTCTCCCAATCGCGGTCGGCCATTGCTCGCGACCGAAATCGAATGATGGCGCTTCTTCGTGCCCTTCGGATCGCCTTGACATGGTCGACCGCTGAGGAAGATTATCAAGCGTTCGATGACGAGACTCATGCCCTGTTGGGCATAAGCGCAACCGAGTTCCTCGAACGGTTAGAAAGCAACGATCTCCCTCTGGACGATCCGCGCGTCGTGCACCTCGTGGTCGCACGTCCCCTTGGTTGGTAGTGGCTACTGGGAGACTGTCCAGGTCTTCCACGACACACTCCAGGCCGCGATCGCCCGCGTCACGCAAGCGATCCTCTTGGTGGATGGGCCGTTCCCACCAGACGAGATGAGTGGCCGGCTGCGCGTGAGCGAGATCAAGGCCGCGTTGGGTCGTCCCGCGAGCAACCGCGCTCTCTCGCTGGCCATGCGGTTCCGTGTCACCGCAAACACCTCGGGTGAGGACCGGTGGGAGATTCAGACATTTGCGTACTCGTATCTCCTCTTCCGCGATGACCGTGAGGAGGTCGGATATCACTGGGATGACGAGGCCGTCATCGGAATCCAGACACCACACGTGCACTTCGGTAAAGACCTCGCACATACCGGCCTACCGCGCGTGGACCGAGACCGCCTCGGTACCTTGGCGGCCGCTCACTTGCCGACCGGACTCGTCCCCTTCACTCAAATCCTGCGTGCGGCCATTCGAAATCTTGGAGTCGAGCCGCTTCGTCGCCAAGGGGAAAGCATCGAGGAAGCGCGTGCGGCCGCTGAACGCAGCTTTCGGGAAGCCGAGGCAGCGCTCTCCTCGTCATTCGCTTGGTGGAAGGGATGAATCCCCTAATCGACGCGTCCACCAAGAACCAATGCACCGGCACGGATCTCGCCACCACTTCAGTGAGATGACTCGGCGCCAGACACTGCCGCCGGTTGGAGGAGCGGACCGGCCGGCGTGTCTTGCAGGTGGTAGCCCCGATCGGCGAGTTCGGCCCGGAGCGCATCGGCAGTGGCCCACTCGCGGCGTCGACGGGCCTCCTCCCGGCGCTCGACCAGTGCTTGGACATCGGACGGTATCGGCTCATCGGCTGGCGTCCCCGATTGCGGCGCGTTCTTCAGGTCGCGTGCCCGGTCGCGGAGTTCGGGCGGCAGGTCCTGGGCGAGCGCCGTCCAGTCGAACTCTCCGAGATGGCCGAGGGCGAATGCGCTCCCATGCTCATACCGCACCGCCTGTCCGGCTTGCTCGATGGTGACGCCTCCCTGGCCCACCACCTGCGCCGACGCCATCGCCGGTTCCACGATCAGCGTCGTGTGCTCGTCGATGCCGACGACGGTGGCCGTCGACGGCAGGAGCGCCCGCAGCCGGGCGAAGCGGTCCTCGCCCATGAAACAGCGGCTGGTGTCGAGGTCCACGCCACCCTCGCGGTTGTTCCAGTGCGGAACGAAGACCAGGCGATGCCCGGTCGGTCCCAGCACATCGAGACCGGCTTCCCAGCCGAGATCGGCGCCCACTTTGTAGATTTCGTAGACCGGCAGCGTGTACGCGCCGATCGCCAGCACCGCCGCGCTGGAGAGGACGAGCGTGGCCCCCTCGGCGAAGCGCAGTCGCACCGCGTCCCACACGACGCTGGCGCGGAGTTGCCGGACCGCATAGGTCGGGCTTCCCGGACCAAGAAAGATGCAATCGGCCGCCAGCACAACGTCGGCGAGCCCCGAATCGTCCGGGCTGAACGGGGTGCCTCGCTTCCGCGCGGGAACGACGGCGACGTCCATCGCGACGTTTTGGAGACCCTGCCGCAAGGAATCGGCGATCCGCCCGGCCACCGCGGCCGAATTCGGCTGAAATCCGGCCGGTGTCTCCAGGATCGCGACGCGAACCGGTGCGGGGAGTTGCCGAAAGAGTCGGTCGAAAACTTTGCGGCCGCTCGCCGAGGTCTCTCCGGAGCCGAAGAGTACGAGCCGTCCGAACGCATCAGGCATCGCAAGACTCCCGTCCCGCCGCGCTGGAGTACCTCGGGAACATGACCGGGGCGTGCCGGGTCCGAACGCATCAAGCCCCTTATCCAGAGAACGCCCCAGGTCTCGCCAGGTGACATCGCGGAAAGGGGGACGCGGGTTTGTCATCCCGCCACACGGGCGTCGACGCGCGGTGTCGCGCCGCAAGAATGGTGCCGGCTGGGCGCCTTACGACCCTCCTTGCCGCCACGCAACGCCGGACTGGTGACACACCGTTGTCACCTTTGATCGTCTATTCTGTGGCGAGAAGAACGCGCGTTCTTCTGCATAAGACGACGAAAGGTACTGCCGATGAAGGTACTGTTCGTAGCAGGTTTCGGACCGATCATCCGCGACGAGGCGGCAAGTCTCGCCCTCTATAGGGACCTGCTTGGTCTCCCGTTCGAAGGGGACGACGGGTATTACCACACCGAAAAGGTCGCGGGAACCAAGACTTTCGCCCTCTGGCCCCTCTCGCAGGCCGCCCAGTCGTGCTTCGGCACCGATACCTGGCCGAGCGACCTCCCCGTACCCCAGGCCTGGCTCGAATTCGACGTGGACGACGTCGAGGCGGCAACGGCGGAACTGACGGCCGCGGGCCACAAGCTCCTGGTCCGTGCCCGAACCGAACCGTGGGGTCAGACCGTCAGCCGCTTGCTCGGACCGGAAGGTTTGCTGATCGGCATCACCGTCACCCCGTGGATGCGCGAAACGCCGCCGGCATCGTGACGCCGCGCCCGGCCCGGTCGGCGCCGACCGGGCCGGGCCGTCGACAGGACCGCGTTGCCGATCAACGAAACAACTTCCACGCCTCCGGGTCGCGCCCCGCCGCGGTCCAATCGAAATCGTCCGAGAGGGTCATCATCTTCAATTCGCCGCGGATCGCCTTCCGGCCGAGGTAGCAGGAGAGGTCGGTCACGTCCTCGCGGTCCAGTTCGGCGAGCGAGAAGTAGCGCGCGTCGTCGTTTTCGCGGCCGTCGCTGACGGGCTCGCCCGCGAGCGGTTCCAGCAGGAACAGCACGTAGGTGTCGTTGTTCGGCCCGTCGTGGCGGCTGCGCAGCCCGCAGATCCCCCGTACCCGCGCCGTTACCCCGGTCTCTTCGAGCACCTCGCGCACGACGGCGACGTCCAACGTCTCGCCCGGTTCGACGATGCCGCCGGGCAGCATGTACCTCCCCTTGGTCGGCCCGTACGCCATCCGCACCAGGAGCAGTCCCGCGGGTCCGACGACGACCCCGCCGACCGCCGTCACGTTCCGCGGCGATCGTTCCGTTTCCATTCGTTTTGCCTCGTTGCGGGCTTAGCCGAACGCGACGAAGCACCCCGGTGTTGAGACCGGGGTGCTTCGAGATCAAGGGTCGGCGACTTCGATCTCCCGCGCGGACCGCACCAACCGACGCACGACTCGGGCGTCGCTTCGCCAGAGACGGATGACTAGGAACTCGGCGATGCAACCGGCGAACCCGCCTTCGGCGTGCCCGCCACCGGCGAGCCGGCCACCGGCGAACCGGCCTTCGGCGAACCAGCCGCCGGCGAGCCAGCCGCCGGCGAGCCAGCCTTTGGCGACCCCGACGTGGCCGGGACGGTGGTTGCCGCCGGCTTCGTGGCTGCCGCGGTCGGCGTTTTGTCCTTGTTGTCGTTGCCACCGCAGGCCGCGAGCAGCGTGGCGCTCAAGGCGACCACCGCCATCCCCGCCAACCACCGCCCCCGCCGCGGCCCACTCTCAGTCGCTGGGTTCGACACCGATCCCCTCCGTCCTTCAACCGACTCCCGCCCCGGACACTCGCCTTGGCGGCGCCCCACCGTTCCGGGTCCCACGATTTTGCACACCATATCCGATGCCCGGCGTCTACGCCAGTGTGCGCACGTACATCATAGCGGAATCTCCGGCTTCGTTCAGGATCGGCTCTCGGTCGCCGCGATTCCCCGATCTCGAGGCGTCGCGCACATCACCCCGCCCGTCGCCTCGGGTATAGTCGTCGCCGGCGACCATCGGACGCCAGGACCACACCGGGAGCGAGACGCGTGACGCACGCGACGGCACCACTGGAAGGCGAGTTGGCGATCGCGACCGCGGCGGCGAAGGACGCCGGGGCCGCCGTCCGCGATCTCTACGAACGTGCCACCGCCCGGCGCTACACCAAGCACGATGGCTCCCCCGTCACCGACGCCGACCTCGCCGCCGACCGCATCATCCGCCGCGCCCTCGGCGACGCCTTCCCCGGCGACGCGATCCTGACCGAAGAGGGCGCGGACGATCCGACCCGGCTCGGCGCGGCACGCTGCTGGATCGTCGATCCGATCGACGGGACCCAGCAGTTCGTCGACCGCACCGGCGAGTTCGACGTCTTGATTGCCCTCGTCGCGGGGGATCGGCCCGTCGTCGGTGTGCTCTACCAACCGGTCACCGGCACCCTCCTTGCCGCCGCCGACGGTCTCGGCGCCTGGATCGAGCGCGCCGGTGAGCGCCGGCCGCTCTGTTTTGCCCCGGTCCCGTCGAGCGCCGTCCCCCGGTTGGCCACCAGCTTCTGGTTCGGCGCGCCCGACAACCTGCCGCTCTTGCAGCGCACCGCCGACCGCCTCGGCGGCGGTACCCCGATCGCCTCGCCGCTCGGGGTCAGCGTGCGCGGGTTCGTGCCGCCGGACCATCCCGCCGACGCCCTGATCGGCATCGATGTCGGCGGCCGCACCACCATGGCCTGGGAATGGGACCTGGCCGCCGCCGACGTGCTCGCCCGCGAAGCGGGCGGTCTCGTCACCGACGTCTGGGGTCGCCGCCACCGCTACAACAAACCCGACCCCCGCAACGTCGGCGGCATCGTGCTCTCCGTCGACCCGGAGACGCACCGGCGGGTCCTGGCGGCGCTGCGCCCCGAAGTGGGCGACCCGCCCGAGCCGTTGGCGAACTAGGACCGTTCACGCGGCCGGCTCGATCTCGATCGTCGCCGTGCTCCGCTCGCCGCCGCAGCTCACCGTGACCGTTGCCGGTCCGGGCGGCAACTCCGCGGGGATCGTGACCAGCCAGAACACCAACCCGCCGGCGTCGGCCACCGATCCCCGATTGACCATCGCCGGCCGGTTGCCGCTGCGAAGCCGGAGTTTGCACTGCGCGCCGGGCTCCGTCTCGGCCACGACCGTCGTTTGCTCGCCAACGGCAGCCGCGGTCGCGACCGTCTCGATCGCGGCGTCCGCCGGTACCGTCGAAGCCTTCACGGGCGCGAACGCCTTCGGCATGTTGGTCGGGGCGATCAACTCGCTCCGCCACCGCGCGAATGCCTCATAGAACGCATCGACGTCACGTCCGAAAACGGCCGCGAACGCCGATCGCCAATCCGCTCCCTCGCCGACGGTCCGGAAAAAGCGGTCGAGGTCGCGCGTGTTCCCGTCCTCGACCAGGTAGGCGATCGCCAGGTACGACAGCGGATAGATCGGCCCCTCGGCGCTCTGGAAGGCGCGCAGCGATTCGACCGTCTTGAGATCCAACCCCTCGTCGGCCTGTGCGACCGCCCATGCCTGGTAGTCGGCGACGGCGCGGGCGCGGACCAGACCGCGTTCGATCACCGCCTGGTACGACAGATACTCCGCCATCCCTTCGTGCAGCCAGGCCGGCGCCGCGTCGTCGCCGCGACCGGCGAAGTCGAACTGGTAGACGTGGAGGTACTCGTGGACGATGACGTGGAGGCGATCGAACGGCGACGCCTCGACCCAACCCTGCGACCCGGTGTAGACGACCAGGAAATCGCCACCGGAATAGGCGACGGCCCCCGGATCCGCCGGATCGGAACTGTTTCGGATGTTGACGACGAGTGGATCGGCCGGCGCGTAGTCGTAGAGTTCCTGCAAGTAGTCCTGGGCGAAACGCACGGCCTCACGGACGTCCTGCTCGTCCCGCGACGAGACCGTGTCGCCGACGCTGAAATCGACGTCGGCCGCGGCCGTGGCCGGTTGGCTCTGCGCGACCGACGTCAACAAAACCAGGAAACACCCGACCAGCCCTGCCCATCTTGGGTGGAAACGACGTGGCACCATCGCGGAACTCCTTCGGGCCGCTACGACGACTTCGCCCGCGGCGAAGCGATCGGCGAGGCAGCCGGTGACCCGACGGCCTTCGGCGTGCCGGACGCGGTCCCGGTCGCCGTGGCGGTTACGGCAGGTGTCGGCGTCCCCGCGCATTCGGTCCAGACTCCTACCCCGCTCGCTTTGGCCGCGAGCGAATTGGCGCCGAGCCAGGCGGCGAACCGGGCGTCCTCCGGGATGTCGCCGGCGACGGCGTAGCCCTGCGCGATCGCCTGCTGGTTGAGCAAAGTGCGCGTCCCGTCGCGATTGACCAACCAGACGTAGCGCACCGCGCCGGAGCCGCCGGTGACCGCCGAGTCCTTTTCGAGCAGAACGCTTTTCCCTTCCAGACCGGCCAGGTAATCCTTCGCGTCGGCGGCGTAGCAGTCGCCCGTGTCCGGCGCGTCGACCCCCAGCAGGCGAATCTTGTCGGCCTTGTCCTTGTTGGCCAGTTGCACCCTGACCGTTTCGCCGTCCACCGCACCGGCGATCTCGCCCTTCGACACCTTCGGCGGTCCGGCCAGATCCGGCAGATCGTCGGGCAGGATTCGACTGTCGAGCACGTCCGTCAGGGGAAGCGCATCGTCTTCACGCACCAGAACCGGTTCCTCGCTGCCCACCGGCACCTGGAACACCAGCGCGATCCGCGTCGTTACGCCGGCCGCGATCGGCACGACGAGATCGCTCGCCGCCGGCGCCAATTCGAGTTTCTTGGCGACCGTCTTCGTCGATCCCGCGGCCGGTTTTTTGAGCGAGTTCGATCCTCCCACCCGAATTCCGAAGTCCTTCCCCGCGAACTCGTCGTCGTCATCGCTCCAATTGGTCACGTCGGCGACGACGACCAACCACTCCTTCCCGCTCTTCGCCTTGAGACCGACCGCGGCGAGTTCGTCGTTTTGGGCCGCGACCACGACGGCGACGCGCCAGGGACCGGAGACGTAGACCGGGCCCGGTTCGCCGGCGATCAACTTCGGGGCGGCGGGCGCCGGCAGCACGATCCCGGCCGCAAGCTGGTCGATCGCCGGCCGCTCGCCGTCGAAGAACCCGGCCTGCGTGAACGCATCGAAGATGATGACCGCCTGACCAGGGATGAGGGTGAACGTCTCGATGTACTCGGTAAGGTCGGCCGTGCTGCCGTCGTCGAAGGTGAAGGTGAAGGTCACCGCCGAAAAGGCGTGGGTCGCGTCGCCGCCGCGCACCGGATCGCCGTTTCCGTCCAGCAGCGGGGCGAAGTTGCTGACCCCGTCTTCCGTCCGAATCCCGGCCGCGTAGACGGTGGCCGCCACCAGCGCGTTGCCGGCGAACGAGCGCCCGCCGATCACGGCCGCGTAGGTGAGACCGTCGGTCAGGTGCAGCCGGTCGAACTGGTCGGACGTCTCGTCGACCACGACCCAGTTGTCGGCCCAGGTGACGGTATAGCCAAACTGTGGGCTGGTGTAGGTGTTGCCGTTGACGTCGAAGGCCGGCGCGGCGGCGAGCGCAAGCGGCGTGCCGGCGAGCACCAGCGCGACGGCCGCGATCGTGAGCGCCAGACGAAGCGGTCGACGAAGCGCCATGAGGGCGTCCCTTCAGCCAGAGGGATGCTGGACATCCGCCGTGGTCCGGTCTTCTGCCGCACCAATCGAGACGCCAGTCGGCCTCGGTGTGTGGTCAGGATGCACCCTCCACCGCGGGTCAACATCGTAAGAAATACGGACGCCACGCTGAGACGCGTGCGGACCGCGCCCTTACCGGAGGGCGCGGTCCGCACACGCGGGTCTCCTCAAGGGGACCCGGCGGCTCGATTACGGGTCGAAATTAGGCTTCCGGCGCGGTCATGAACCCGCTGGGCAACCAGTCCGCCACCGCCGCCAGTTCGCGCCGGAGCTCTTGCTGGCACTCGGCGCGGAGGAGGTAGTCTTGCGGCGTGAACGCGTCGTCCGCGAGGAACCCAAACGTCAACCACGCGTCGTTCGCTTTGATGCGCGACTCGACGACCGAGACCCGTGACTCAACGAGCGACAATGCCTGGCTTAGGTCGATCATGTCCATCTTCTCCGCTCATCTCTCCTCGTTGGCGGCTTACCGTTGCCAACAACCGTAGTGTCGCAGCCGGGTTTCTGGTGGGCATCCGTAATAATGCTTAATCGCGTGTCCTTCGATCGACGTACGCCGCGCCGTCTGCCAACGGGTCGCGGGAACGACTGGCCGCCCGGCTCGGGCCGGGTCACAACCCACTACCCGGTCGCGGCTGCCTCGTCGGCGATGACGGTCACCCGGTCCCCCGCCATCCGCAACCACGAGGCCGGGACCTCCGCCGTCATCGGTTCGTGCAGCGTGCGGTGGAGCACGTCGGCCTTCGCGGCGCCGGTGACGATCAGGACGATGGTGCGGGCTTCGAGTAGCGTCCCGACGCCGACCGTCATCGCCCGCGTCGGCACCGCTCGCCCCTCGAAGTAGCCGGCGGCCTGGTCGACCGATTCCGGGGCCAGCGTCAGCACCCGCGTCCGGGAATCTGCCGGTGAGCCCGGCTCGTTGTAGGCGATGTGGCCGTTGCCGCCGAGTCCCAGCACGGCCAGTTCCAGACCGCCGTGCGCCGCCAGCGATCGCTCGTAGCGTCGCGGTGCCTCGTCCAGATCGGGATCGGTCGACGGCAGCGTATGGACGTGAGCGGGCGCGATGCCGGCCGGCTTGAGAAATACCCGTTCCAGCCATCCGGTCAGGCTGTTCGGGTCGGACGGCGCGACGCCGACGTATTCGTCGAGGCAGAAGAGTTGGAGCCGCGACAGGTCGAGCTCGCCCCGGCGGACACGCCCGACCAACTCCTCGAACATCGGCAGCGGCGTACTCCCCGTCGGCACCGCGATCGCCGCCTCCGGCGCCCGCCGCACCGTCGCCGCGACGACGTCCGCCGCGGCCCTCCCGACCGCCGCGGCATCGGCCACCACCACCACCTTCGGTTCCCCCGCCATCCACGCTCCTCCCGTCCGTCTGTCCGTCTGTCCGTCTGTCCGTCTGTCCGCCTGTCCGTCTGTCCGCCTGTCCGCCTGTCCGTCAGTCCGCCTGTCCGTCTGTCCGTCTGTCCGTCTCCAACGATGATAGCCGTTCGGTTGGGACGGCGCGCCGCCTCGCCGGTGCTCTATCCTTGCCGGCGGAGGGAGAGATGGTCCAACGAGCGGATTTCGACCAAGCGCTGCGGCAGATCGACGAGTGGATCGGACCGCAAGGGGTGAACGGCACCGCCGCCGTCGTGTGGCACGGCGGAGAGATCGCGGCGGAGCGCTACGCGGGCGAGGCGCGACCGGGCGTGGCGGTCGATGAGCGCACGATCTTCGCGCTCGCGTCGGTCACCAAACCGGTGACCGCTGCCGTGGTCATGACCCTGGTCGAGGAAGGGCTGCTGGCGCCGGACGAACCGGTCTACCGCTTCTTGCCCGAATTCGCCCCGGCGGCGGACTCGGCCAACGCCGATCCCGATTTGGAGACGCGGCGCCGCGAGGTCACGATCCGGCAGCTGCTGTCGCACACCTCGGGGCTGCCCGAAGACCTCGCGCCCGGTACCCTCCGCTACCGCGACCGGCCCGATCTCGCGACGATGACCGAGGCGATGGCGCGCCTGCCGCTGCGCACCGTTCCCGGCACCGAGTTGCTCTACTCCAATGCCGGTTTCGCCCTCCTCGGTCGCCTCGTCGAGCGGATCACCGGTGGCGAGTTCTGGGAGGAGGCCCAGCGCCGGGTCCTGGCGCCGCTGGCGATGGCCGACACCGTCGCCCGCCCCGATGCCGCCGTCGCGGATCGCCTCGCCCTCGTCGCCGACGCCAACCACGTCGGCAGCGACGTCGAAACCTATAACAGCGCCTACTGGCGCGGTCTCGCCATGCCGTGGGGTGGGCTGTTCGGGTCCGCCCGCGATCTCGCCCGCTTAGCCGGTTCGTTCCTCCCCGGCGGTCCCCGGCTGCTCGCGCCCCCAACCGTCGCCCTGATGACGAGCGACCAGGTGCGCGGCGTCTCCGGCGGCGTCCAGAGCATGAGGGTGACCTGGCACCCCGCCTTTTGGGGTCTCGGCTGGGAAGTCAAGGGCGACAAGCGCCGCCACTGGACCGGCGAACTGACCTCCGCCCGGACCTTTTGCCACTTCGGCGCCGCCGGCACCCTCCTCTGGGCCGACCCGACCTACGGCGTCGCCCTCGCCGTCTTCGCCAATCGCACCACCACCCACCTCTGGCCCTTCGTCCCGGCCGCGCGCTGGTCGCGCCTGAGCAACGCGGTTCTGGCGGCGGTCTGAGCCGAAGCGCTGAGGACTGAGGACTGAGGACTGAGTGGAACCAGTCGTATCACTCAGTCCTCAGTCCTCAGTCCTCAGTCCTCTTGCGTTCGTCCCGCTGTCCGCTCTGCTACGATGAACGGCCACAGTGGACGGTCGGACTCGGGGGAAGCGATGGGGATGGGTCGGCGCCCGGCGACCGAACGGGATGCGACGACGAGGCGGCTGGCAATGGCGGGAATCGCGGTCCTGCTCGCCGTGGCCGCGCTGGCGCTGCGGACGTCGACCGCGGCGGCGGCCGAGTTTCGCACCGGCGATTCGCCGAGCGTCGGCAAGACCGAAACGGTGTCCGACGATCTCTACCTGTTCGGCGGCGACGTCGAGATCGCCGGGACCGTCACCGGCGACGCGATCGTCAGCGCCGGCCGTCTCAAGGTCCCCGGCCACGTGCACGGCAGCCTCACCGTGCTCGTCGGTGATGCCGAGATCGACGGCCAGATCGACGGCTCCATCCGGATCGCCGGCGGCGACGTCAGCGTCGGCGGCAAAGTCGGCCGCGACGTCGTGGTCGCCGGCGGGTCGGTGACGATCGAGACCACGGGCACGGTGGGCGGCGATCTGGTGGTGGCCGGCGGCGACGTCTCCGTCCTCGGACCGGTCACGGGCGACATTCGGGGCAACGTCGGCTCGCTGGAGGTGAACGCCCGGGTCGGCGGCGACGTCCGGGTCCACGCCGACGGGATCCGGCTCCGGTCGCATGGCCGGGTGGCCGGCGATCTGGTCTACACCAGCCGCAAGGTGGCGCGGATCGACGACGGCGCCGCGGTCGCCGGGACGAAGCGGCAAACCGAACCCGCCCGCTTCTACCCGGGCGACAACCTGGCCTCGTGGTTCGCCAGCCCCATCTTCCGGCTCCTGTGCGCCTTGTTCGCCGGCGTCGTGCTCGTGCTGCTCCTGCCGCGCGCGATGGCGGTCGTCGCCGACGGGATCCGCGGTTCGCCCGCGAGCTCGTTCGTCCTCGGGCTGGCAGTGCTGATCCTGGCGCCGGTGCTCGTGCTGATCTTGCTGGTGACGGTGGTCGGGATCCCGATCGCCCTGATCTTGCTCGTCGGCTACGTTTGCGTGCTCTATCTGAGCCAGATCTTCCTCGGGCTGGCGATCGGCCGCATCATCCTGCCCGATTCCTGGGACACCACCGGACGTGGCTACAACCTGCTGGCGATGACGATCGGCGTCGTCGTCCTCGCCGGGTTGCGCCTGATCCCCCTGCCCTTCGTCGGCACCTTCGTCGCCGCCGTCACCGCCATCTTCGGCCTCGGCGCGGTCATCCTCGGCCCCCGCCGGTGGCGGACACGGTCCCAAGCCGCGGCGTTTCCGCGGTATTGATCAATAACAATGGCGCGATAAACGAGGTCAGACGGCCGATTTTTAGCCGCCCGACCCGATTGGGATGCAGCCCGTTCGGCCGCCGACTTGGCGGCGTCATCGGCCATCGCGGAACGACGTCCGGGAGGCGGTCGCCGCCGGGAGCGCTCCTGCAATTCGGCGATGAGGGCATCGAGTTCCTCATCGGTGTACGGAGCGTAGCGATAACCGTGGTCGCCCGGGAAAGGGGCCCGATGATCGTGCTTACCGAGCCAGATTTCCAGCGGGATGCCCTCGGGGAAAGCTGCACAGATTCGCTTGCGGAGTAAGTCACGATGCTTGCAACCTCGGCACGTCTCGCTAAATGTTGGGATCGAATGGTCGCCATCGAGCCAGGCACCTTGCATCTACGTTTCCTCCCGACGATAGGCGAATTGGCCCCAGGCGGAGAGATGCCCGACCACCCGATGCGGCCGAGTCCCATCGGCAAGAGCCAAGCTTATCCCACCAGCCTCCGCGAGACGTTCATCGTCGAGCTCGAGTCGCGCCAGTTCTTCGCGATACGCGGCAATAGCCGAGTCGGCGTCCGGTACCCAACCATCGATTGATCGTGTGACGACGTATCGCCATCCGGGTGTCACCGCGCGCATCTCGGCGACGTCATAGGTTAGCATCAAGTCCAGGTCACGTTCCGAGAAGGACCCTCCTTCGAAGCGCGGGTCAGAGCGAGGACACTCGCGCTGGGGCGGATGGTTGTGGATGAGCAGGGAATCCCTCAAAACCGGCAATCGGGTCGCTAGCTCGTCGCCTCGTCGCCCTCGTTCGTCGGTTCGGAGGTGACCACGCGGACGTTGACCGCCGCGGCGCCTTTCGGGCGAGAACCGATCTGGTATTCGACGCGCGCACCCGGTTCGAGGGAGGGCGCACGGTCGCCCTCGCGCTCGGCAATCCCCGATTTGTGGACGTAGACGTTGTCGCCGAGACCGTCCGGTTTGATCCAGCCGTACCCGCCGGACTTCGACCACACCTTCACCGTTCCTGTCGCCATCGTCGCCTCGCTTTGTCTGAAGCCGTCGGCCGCCGCCGCCAGGTCGCGGGCCGAAAACGGCCGGATCGGACATGAGAAACCCGAACCACCGAGGCGGCTCGGGCCGAAACCGCGCAAGCGTACCACGCCGGTGCGGCGGCGATCAGCCGATCCCGCGCGGGGGATCGATACCGGCCAGTCCCCAGTCCGCGTCGCGCGGCCGCCGGAACTCGGTCGCCAGGCAATCCATCAGCACGACGTCGTAGGCGCGGTCGCCGATCCAATGCGCCTCGCGGCGGCGACCGATCTCGCGGAAACCGGCGCGCGTGTAGGCGCGAATAGCGGCGGGGTTGAAACTCAACGTGTCGAGCCAGACGTTGTGGACGCCGAGCGCGGTGAAGGCGTAGTCGAGCACCAGTTGCGTCGCTTCGGTGCCGTAGCCCTTGCCGCGACAGTCGGTTTCGCCGATCAAGATGCCGAACTCGGCCGTCCGGTGGCCCGAACCGAGATCGCGCAGGTTGGCAAGCCCGATCGGCCGCAGCGTCGCCAGCTCGTAGACCGCGAAACCGAGCCAGCCCTGCCGCTCACCGCGCATGAGGGCTTCCCATTCGGCGCGGACCGCCGCCGGCGAGATCGGACGAAGGTCGTCGCCGGAGACGGCGCTGGTCGCGAAGTCGTTGTACCAGGCGGCGATCAGCGGCACCAGACCCTCGTGCACCGGACCGAGCGCGACCTTGTCACCCCTCAGGTTGACGATCGGCAATTCGGTCGTCTCACCCATCGCCGTCGCTCCAACCGGCCAGTGCACGCTTGACCTCGGCGACGCCGTTCCGCGGCATTTCCCACCGCCGGTCGTCGACCGCGACCACCTCGGGCGCCGCCATCGCCTCGTCGAATCGCTCCAATCCGGCGCGATCGAGCGGCACGCTCACCAACCCGCTCGCCGGATGGAGCGAGTACGGGACCCGCGCGTTGGCATTCGCCTTCAGGATCAACTTGTCGAAGAGCAGCGCCGCCCGTTCGACCGGGTCTTCGAGTTGCGAATTGGTCGAGATCAGCGGCGCCCCCGGTCCGACCGCCGCCCGGATCGGCGCCGCCCGCCGATCGGCCGCCAACCGCGCCTCCACCCGGCGGGCGATCGCCTCGACCACGGCCCGCTCGAAATCCCAGAGGTCGCGCCTGCCGAGCGCCCGCAAATCCGGCATCTCCCACATCAGGTGAAAACCATCGGACCCGGAGAATTTGACCAGCGCTCGCAATCCCGCCTCCTCGATCACGTCGAGCGCGTGCGATGCCCCCAGGCGTGCCATCTCGGTCGGGAGCGCCCGCGAGTCGATGTCCAGAAGAAACCACGCGCCCGATCCCTCGGGTTTGAGGTGGGCGTGGAACGCGACCGCCCGTTGCTTCGCCCAGCGCACCACGTCATCGGCAGTCCGCACCTCGATCCATTTCCGTGCCCCGCCCGTCCCCTCGTGGCGCCGGTAGACCGGCCGCTCCCCCGCCCGGAACCGCTGCTCGACCGCCAGCTTCCGCCCGACGAGGAACGGCACCATCCGCTCCGCCACCGCGGCGTAGTAAGTGACGAGCTTCGGGCTTCGGGCTTCGGGCTTCGAGTCCACGATCACCTCGCTTCCGGACGCAGCCAGCGTCCACAGCGCCAGTCAAGCCCGAAGCCCGAAGCCCGAAGCTCGTCACTCATCCGAGTTCCGCCGGTCCGAACGCTCGCGGCAGCAGGTCGCCGAGCGGCACCAGCTCCGGTCCATTCGCGCCATCCAGGATCACGATCAGATCACGATCGCGCGGTTTGAACTCGTTGAGGACCTGGCGGCAAGCGCCGCACGGCGTCACCGTCGGCACCCGCGGTGCCGTGACCGCAACGGCGAGGATCGTCCGGTACCCGGCCGAGGCAGCGGTAAAGACCGCCGTCCGCTCGGCGCAGACCGTCAACCCGTAGCTCGCGTTCTCGACGTTACAGCCGACCACGACGCGCTCGCCCTCGACCAGCAGCGCCGCGCCAACGGGAAAGTTCGAATAGGGCGCGTACGCCCGCGTCGCCGCCTCGCGCGCCGCGGCCAGCAACCGCTCCGCCGCCGCCTTCTCGATCACCGCATCCGCCATGCCGCCCGCCCTCCGTCGTCGCCGACATCATCGCACGCCCGCCGGGTCGGTTGACGACCGGCGCGGTCGGCGTCGATCATGCAGCATCCGCCGCCGTCGCCCAACGACCCGGGATGCCGATGCCGTCCTACGCCGCCGCAACCACCCTCCCTACCCCGCTCACGCCCCTCATCGGGCGGGAACACGAGGTCGCCGCGATCGTCGACGTGCTGCGTCACCCCGATGTCCGCCTGGTGACCCTCACCGGACCCGGCGGCGTCGGCAAGACCCGGCTCGCTCTGCGCGTCGCGACCGAACTCGCGGACACGTTTGCGGACGGCGTCTCGTTCGTCGACCTGACGCCGGTGAGCGATCCGGAGTTCGTCACCTCGGTGATCGCCCAAGCGCTCGGCGTGCACGAAACCGGAAACCTGCCGATCATGGAGGCGTTGAAGACGGCACTCCGCGAGCGCCACTTGCTCCTCGTCCTCGACAACCTCGAACAGGTCGTGGCCGCCGCACCGGCCCTCGCCGACCTCCTCGGCGCCTGCCCCGACGTCAAGGCCTTGGCCACCAGCCGGGTCCGTCTGCGCCTGCGGGGAGAGCGCGTGATCCCCGTCCAACCGCTGCCAACCCCGGACGCGGCGGCGATCTCGGACTCCCTCGCCCTGAACGCCAATCCGGCGATCGCCGTCTTCGTCGGGACTGCCCATGCGGTCGACCCGGGTTTCGTATTGACGACCGACAATGCCGGCGCGGTCGCCGCGGTCTGTGCCCGCCTCGATGGCCTCCCCCTGGCACTGGAGTTGGCAGCGGCGCGCGTGGACGTCTTCGATCCGCCGGCACTCCTCGCCCGCCTGGAGCGGCGGCTCCCGATCCTCACCGAAGGTGCGCGCGATGCTCCGGCGCGGCAGCGCACGATGCGCGACGCGATCGCCTGGTCCTACGACCTCCTGACCCCCGCGCAGCGGATCGTGTTTCGGCGCCTCGGCGTCTTCGCCGGTGGCTTCACGCTGGAGGCGGCCGAGGCCGTGGCGGGCGGAGATCCGGGAGTCGACGTGGTCGCCGGTGTCGCCGCCCTGGCGGAGCAAAGCCTGGTTCGCCGGCTCGAGGTCGGCAGCGACGGAGCCGGGAGCGGGTCGGCACGCTTCGGTATGCTGGAGACGGTCCGCGAGTTCGGATTGGAAAAACTGGCAGCGGGTGGCGAGGACCGCGTGGTGCGGCGGGCCCATGCCGCGTATTTCGTCGCTTTGGCCGATCAGGCCGATCCCCACCTGCTGATGCCAGGACACGAGCCGTGGTTGGCGCGACTGGAGGCCGAGCACCCGAATCTGCGGGCGGCGATGAGTTGGCTCGAGCACGGTGGCGATTCGGGCGCTTTCTTGCGCCTGGCAGGTGCGCTACGGTTCTTTTGGTACGTCCGGGGAAACGTCGGTGAGGGACGACGGTGGTTGGAGCATGCGCTCGCGCTTCCGAAGGCCGGGCAATCTCGTGTGCGTGCGCGTGCCCTCGTCGGGCTGGGCATCCTTATGGTTTTCGGGGGCGACCCCGACGCAGCGGAAGCCCCGTTGGCCGCAGGGTTGGCGCTTGCCGAAAGGAACGACGACCCCTGGGAAACAGCGCTCGCCTTCCTTGGACTCAACCTCGTCGGTGTGTACGGGGGAGATGCGGACCGAGGAGAGGTCCCCGGGCAGGACGCGCTCGCCCGCTACCGTGAGTTGGCACAGTCGGATCCGCGGGCAGATGTCTGGGTTGTCGGCATTCTCCACAACCTCGGCTGTTCGGCCTATACCCGTAGCGATTTGGCGCTGGCGGAGGAACGCTTCGGAGACGCGCTCGCGCGAGAGCGATCGCTCGCTGCCAGTTGGTATTCAGGCCTCACCCTGCTCATGCTCGGTCATGTCGCTCGTGACCGCGGCGATCACGCGCGGGCACGAACGTCTTTTGGTGACGCTCTGGCCATCGGCGCTGCCCACGGGGACAAACGCATTCTCGCTCTTGCACTGGAAGGGGCGGCCGCACTGGCAGCGACCGAGGGCGACGCTCGGACGGCGGGGCACTTGTTTGGTGCGGCGGAACGGTTGCGCGATGCGGCCGGACTCCCCGTGGAGGCGCCGATGCGCGCCGTTTGGGACCGGGGAGTGGCCACGACGCGGGCGGCGCTCGGCGAGAAGGCATTCGCGGCGGCGTGGGAGGCAGGACGGGCGCTCTCCCTCGCGGAGGCGATCGCCGAGGCGACCTCCACCACCGAAGATCGTGATACGCTGCAACGCGAATCGCAGGCAAAGAGGGCGGGCCTTTCGGCACGAGAGATCGAAGTCTTGCACCTGCTGGCGGACGGCAGGTCCAATCCGGAGATCGCCGAGGCGCTTTTCGTCAGCCGCGCAACTGCTCGCACCCACGTCGGCAACGTCCTGGCCAAACTCGGCGTCCACTCCCGCGGCGAGGCCGTCGCCGCGGCCCACCGGCTCGGTCTCCTCGACCGGGGCGGGTCGCCGACTGCGTAACCCGTTGCCCGCTACGCACCGTGCGTAGCGCCTGCCGCGGGGCAGCTACGCACACGATTCCGTAAGTCTTCCGATTCGCCTTGCCGGGCGGCGCCGCACGATGGAGGCGTGCCCGGCGACGGGGAGGTTTTCGAATCGCCGAGCCGGGCCGGACCGACACGGGAGGTTCGACGATGGACGCCGAGTATCGCAACCCGACCCACCGCACCGCCGTCGAGCGGCATGCCCATGTCCTCCGCGTGATCGGCGACTGCCATTGGTCCGCGGCGGGCCGGCTCGCCGCCGAAGAACGGCAACGGCACTGGTTGGCCGCGGCGGCCACATCACGGCAACTTCGCGGATCCAGCAGGCAGCCGGCGGTGTTCGC
The DNA here is from genome assembly GCA_036558305.1 of Thermomicrobiales bacterium. Taxonomy (GTDB): domain Bacteria; phylum Chloroflexota; class Chloroflexia; order Thermomicrobiales; family UBA6265; genus DATBFX01. The sequence goes on from DATBFX010000227.1 coordinate 41,221, forward strand.
GACCCTCCTGGCGGCCACGCGCGAAGCGGTCGGTTCGGCGCTGATCCGTGCGGGAGGCCGGTTGCGCGGCACCGATCCCCAGCGCGGTCGGCGGGTGGCGCCCGGCGCTTGAGGTGTGGCGCCATGAAGACCCTACGAGATCGCAGGCGGCGGTTCCCCTCGCGGTGACCCTCGAAGAAGGCACGGCCTTGTGGCGCGACCTCGCGTCACCCGCAAGCTCCAATGCCGCCCCACTCGGCTCCCGTGCAACGCGCCTGGTCTCGGCCGCCGGTCGGCTCGGTCGCGCCCTGGGCGTGCCGCCGGGACCCGGTCTCGACGGCGCGGCGGCACGGCAGTCGACCGGATACTTCGCCGCACTGTCGGCGCAGGAACGCGAGGTACTCGGGCTGGTCGCCGCCGGTTGCCGCGACCGCGTCATCGCCGACGCGCTCGGCATCAGCCGCTGTACGGTGTCGTCCCACCTGACAAACATCCTCAACAAACTGGGCGTCGACAACCGGACGGCAGCCGCGGCCGAGGCGATCCGGCGCGGCCTGATTTGAGCGCTTGCCTCAGATGTCGGCTGCCCGCCGGCTCATACGTACTTCTTCCGATGTGCCGGAAACTCGGCAGTCCCATGATGGCGCAGACCGCGCGGTCGGATCGGACACCGTACCGCGGCCGGGCCATCCGCCGTGCGGGCGCGAGAGGAGGCACCCATGGTCCCAACAGCGACGACGCGGATGCTTGCACTCCTCGTCGCCGGCGCCATCCTGGTCGCCCTTTGGCCGGGTGCGACGATCGCCGTCGCCGGACAGAAGCCGTTCCCCGTCCCGCATCGGGTCGACCCGCTCGGCCCGGATCCCAACGAGGACCTGGTCCGGCGATGGATCGAGGTCTGGAATACCGGCGACCTGGACGCGGTCGACGACCTGCTCGCGCCCGATTTCGTCCGCCACGCCCCCGATTCGCCGGAGGTGCGCGGTCCCGCGGCCGAGCGGCAACTGATCGCGACCTACCTGGCCGCGTTCTCCGACCTTCGCTTCACGATCGAGGCGCTGGTCACCGAAGGCGATACGGTCGCCGTGCGCCTCTCGGCGGTCGGTACCCAGCGTGGCGACCTGTTCGGTCTCCCGCTCGCGGGCGGCAACGTGCACATCGAGATCACCGAGACCGACCGGATCGCCGGCGACAAGATCGCCGAACAATGGGTCGTGATCGACGCGCCCGACGTGATGGCCTGATCGGCGCCAGGAGGGAGCACGGTGCCGGAACCGGACCCAAATGTGGCCCCGCCACCACGCCGCCCGCGTCGAATCCGGTCGGCGTTGCGGGCTTTGGCGGCAGCCCTCGCCCGCGCCAACGGCCCGTCCCTGTTGTACCGGCCCGGCATGCGGCCGCGGTTCCCGGTTCTCGTCTCGCCCGAAGACGGCGCGCCGCCGAGACCGGAGACCGCCGAGGCGGTCGATACCCGATAACCTCGGCCGATGCTCGCTTTACAATGCAAGACATCGAGCACGCAAGAAACGGTGGCACGGGCGGCGGGCGGCCGCCGGCCGGCGCGGGTGATTTCCAGGGGGGATTCCCGAGCGATGCAATCGCTGCGGCCAGTCCGGCTGTCACGATGGGAGCCCGGGCCGTGGCGGTTGCCCGATGCGGAACGAGGCCGGGCAAACCGGTCAACCGGACCGTCGTCGCACGGCCCTTCCGGGGATCGGCCGTCGTCGACCCGAGGACGCGCCCGGCGACGGCGCATCCTCGGGCAAGAGCCGCAACGGAAGCACGATGCGGGTATCATGTGATGGACGGTGACCCGAACGACCGGCGCCATCGCGTTCGTCGACGGCCGTCGGCTCCTTCGTCTCATCCCCATCGGTCTCCGATCGCGAACCGCACGCCATGACCGACGACCTCTCCCTCAAAATCGCCGCCTTCGTCATCCAGGCGCTCGACCTCGGCGACGAGCCGACCGCACTCGCCCCGGAAGTCGTCGCGCTCAAACGCGACCTCAACGCCGGTATCTCCTCGCTCGAACTCGATTCCTCGATCGGCCCCGCCGCCTTCCTCGTCTACCACTACCTGCTCGACGTCCTTGACGCCGAAGGACGCTCCGGTCGCGATCTGTTCGACGCCGATCTGGCGACGCTCGAGCGCGCGGCCACCCACGATTCGCCCGGTCCCCGGATTCTCGCCCACGCGACCGCCGGCGACGAGGCCTACGTCCTCGCCACCACCCCGGCCACCCACCGCGCCCTCACCGGCGCCCCGCCCCTCGCCGACCTCGAAGCCACCGCGGCCGATCTCCTCCCCGGTGCCGAGACGGCCGAAACCCGCCGCACCGCCGCCGCCGACCTCCTCCGCCTCCTCCGCGAAGCCGACGGCCTGGCTGCGGCCTGGCTGCGCGCGATCCAGGCCGAAGGCCGCCTCGCCGCCGGCGACACCGGTGCCGCCGATCTCCTCGCCTTCAACGAAGACGAAACCGCCCTCGCCCTCTTCCTCCTCGACGATCGCAGCATCGGCAATCTCCTGCGCGCCCTGAACCTCCTCATCTCCTCTGCTCGCCAGCAGGCGACCGACGCCCTCGGCGGCGACCAATCGCGCTAGGACGGCGACTTCCCTACGCCTGCGGTTCCGCTTCGGTATAATGGGCCGGTTTCCTTTGAACCGTTGGCCCCAAATGACGGAGCGATGGATGGATACACCTCGTCCGAAGCGTGGTCAGCGCCTCGTCGCGTGCCTCGTGGCGACCCTCGTGCTGTGCACGCTGATCGCGCGTCCGGCCGGGGCAGTCCGCCCCGTTTCGCGCGCCAAGCTGACCTTCCGAACCGAAGCCGGGATCGCGACCGAGGACAGGGACGACATCAAGGAGGGACTTCGACTCGCACAGGACTTCTTTGACGATTCCTTCGGGATCGATGTGGCCCAACCCGTGATCGTCGTGATCCAGCGAGGGGCCAGCGCACCGGCAAGCGCCTACGCGAACGAGCACACGCTGACGTTTTCAACTGAGCACAGCGTCTGGCGGGATTCGTCGGCCTTGCACCGAACGAAGATCGCCATCCACGAGTATTTTCACGTCCTCCAGAGCGAACTGGACGGTGGTCGTCAACCTGGTCCGAGGTGGCTCCTCGAAGGGTCCGCCGAGTATGTGGCCTGGCAAGCGGTTGTCGCTCAGGGACTCGTGGACGAGTCGGCGGTGCGTGACAGGTGGGTCGGTGGCGCCCTCCACGGCCCGACGGCGGACGTACCGCTCGACCAACTGGCGTTCGACGTTGATCCGAGCGTCGCGTGCTGCTTGTACGAGGTCGCGCCGCTCGCGGTCGGTGAATTGGTGGCCTCCGTGGGCATCAAGGCTCTGCGCGCCTACTACACGGCCATCGGCACGGGAACACCGTGGGCGGATGCATTTGCCAAGGCATTCGGCCAAACCCCGGAAGAGTTCTACGACGTCTTTGCCGGGGTGCGTGCCGGTCTGGTCTGGTCGGGATCGGATCAGAGCCGTATTCGTTATCCGGCATCGTTCGCGGACGGCACGAGCTTCCTCACCCTCGACGTCTATCCCGACCGGGTGGCCCGCGGGGATCAGGGGCTGATCGCGGGCACCGCGACGCCCGGGATTCGATGCACGCTCACCTTGGCGTCGTCCGGGGGTAAGCGCCTGCTGACGCGGGCGACTCATGCCCTGCCGGATGGGACGGTCTTCTGGTTGTGGTCGGTGCTCAATGCGTTCGGCCAGGGCCCGGCGACCGCAGAGGCTGACTGCGGCGCCGATCCGGTGACCATATCGATCGAGATTCGCTAGGTTTGAGCGATTGCGCGTTCGACTGGTCTTGCGCTCCGCCGGGCTGGTTCCGATTCGCTCCTACCGGGTGCGCGCGTCGCCAACATCTCCCGCAAAAACGCGAGCCCGGCGGTCGCGAGTTCGTCCTGCGTCGGGGCGAGGCGTCGCCAGATCGCGGCCGCCGTCGCGATCGTCGTGTTCTCGGCCGTAAAGGACTCGATCACCAGCGCGCCGCCGTACCCGATCTCCGTCAACGCCGCGAAGTTCTCCTCCCAATTCGTGTGGTCCGCGCCCGGCGCTCCCCGATCGCTGCCGCAGGCGTGGACATGGACCAACCTTGCCCCCACCGCGCGGATCGCCGCGGCCGGCGATTTCTCCTCGATGTTCATGTGGAAGGTATCGAGCAGCACGCCGCAGGCCGGCGAATCGATCCCCTCCAGGAGCTCCAGCGCCTGTTCGGCCGTGTTGACCACGCTCGTCTCGAACCGGTTGATCGGCTCGATCGCCAGCGCCACACCCCGCTCCCCCGCGTAGTTCGCGACCGGCCGCAACCCCTCGACGATCCGGCCGACGACCGTCCGCCGCTCTCCCGGTTCCATCGCCCAGGTTTTGCCGGTCGGCGCGTACATCGGCCCGCCAACGACATTCGCGCCGACGGTCGCGGCGACGTCGACGCAGGTGCACAGGTAGTCCCGCGTCGCCGCGACCGTCGCCCGGTCCTCGACCGTGAAGTCGCGACCGGGAGCCATGACACAGCAGACCGAGACCCGCAATTCCAACTCGCGCAGCAGAGCCGCCGTCCGCGCCGGTTCCCAATCGGTCGGTTGCTCGATCGGAATCTCGATCTGGTCGAAGCCCCACGCCTTGATCTTCGGCGCCAGCCCCGCCAGGCGTTCGTCCGTCGCCGGCGAGACCCAGATCCAGGTGTTGGCACCGATCGCGTTCATGCCCCTCGCTCCCACCCCTGACCGAAACGCCGCCCAAGGCGCGTCTCCTGGCCGATCAGCCATTGGCGTCCACGACCGCGATCTTACCCTCCTGGGATATGTCGCCAAGGTACCGCCGCCGCCACTCCCCCGCCTGCTCCTCCGCTACCCGCACGAACGTCCCCGTCGCCTCCGCCAGCACCACCCCGTCGCTTTCCCGCCGCAGTTCCCCGGCCAGTTCGAGGAGGCGCCCCCGGTCCGCCACGATCCGCCCGCTCGCCCGCGTCGCCACCCCGATCTCGACCGGCCGGCGGAAACGGACCGCGATCCGGCCGGTCACCGCCCAGATCCGCTGCCGGTAGGCGGTCCAGGCCATCACCTCGTCCAGCACCGTCGTCACGATCCCACCGTGCGCGATCCCATCGTATCCCTCGTGCTGCCGCACCGGCGTCCACTGCGCCCAGAGACCCGACCCGTCCGCGCTCTCGTAAAACGACAGCTTCAATCCCCACGGGTTTAACCGCCCGCAGCCGAAACAGTAGTGGTCGTCACGCACCTTCAGCCGCGCGCCGACGGTCTCAACCTGCGGCTCGACGTCGTCCATCGCTCCTCGCTCCTCACCGGCCCCCGCACCCTCCAACATCCGCCGCACGCCTTGGCCGCTCGGATCAAGCGATACACCCGCGACGCGTTGCGGTATTGGATTATGCTGGTTACAACGCCCCCGCAGCCGACACGCGAGGGGGGAGGCATGCAGCGGCGTCAGCAGGCGGAACTCATCTGGTTTACCGACCGTCGTGGCCGGACGCGCGTCCGCTTCACGACCACGAAACCGCGGCGCGGCTGCGGGTGCGGCTGCCTGCCGGGCTGCGGGATCGTTTTGCTCCTGCTCGGCGCGGCAATCCTGCTCCCGCGTCGTCTTCGCCGGCTTCGTTCGTCTCGTCGATCTTGAATAAGGACACATTCAATCCGTCAGCAAGGCGAGTTGGGCCGCGCTTTGCTCCTGTCGCGGCGTCGCCGCGGCCCGATCCCGAAACCAGACCAGCAGATCGCGCTCATCCGGTAGGGCCGGCAGCGCGATCCCGCCCTCGGCGATCAGGACGCGGTTGCCGTCGGGTGCGGTTTCGCCGTCGCGGACGAACAGCGGAACCCAGCCTTGTCTGAGATTCTCGATCGCGCCGTGCCAGGTGCCGCCGGTTTTGTGCGAGCTGGCGATCACGACCGCGACGTCGGCCAGGCAATAGATCAGCTTGTTCCGTGCCATCGCGTTGCCGACCTGGAACCCGGCGCCGGGGTGGAACGGCGAGACCAAGGTCAGCCGACCGTCCGCCACGAAACGCCGGTTCTCCGCCCCCCGCGCCAACCGATCCAGGCTGTCGGCGAGCACGGCGACACCCTCTCCCTCGGCAGCGAGCGCCCCGCCGATCGCCAGTCGATCGACGCCGCGCGCCCCGCCGGAGACGACGAGCACCCCCGCGCCCGCACACCGCCGCCCCACCTCTTCCGCGAACTCCGCCCCCACCGCGTCCACGTCGCGCGAACCGACGACGGCGGCTCCTTCCCGGTCCAGCAGGCTCGCCGCCCCGGCCCCGAAGAGCACCGGCGGCGCCTGGCTCCCCAGCCGCGCCTTCCACTTCGGTGGAAATCCCTCGTCCATCCGCGTCGTCGCCCATATCCCGCGGTTCGCCAGCCGTTCCACCTCCAGCGAGACGAGTCCGGCCCGGTCCAATAGCCGTGCGAAGCGCACGGCCATCGATCCGTCGAGATCCAGCGTGGCGCGGAGCTCCTCCTCCGTCCGGCCCAGCAGTCCGCGCGGCCGTTCCCATGGGGATGCCGCCAGACGCACGGCAAGACCGTTCCACTCCGTGGTGGTCAGCGGCTTGATCGGTTCACCCCCGTTCGCGGCGGCGACGAGACGCGAGCAGAGCGTCACCATCGCCAGACCGTCGTCGGAAAGGGCCGCTGGGTTCATGGGGTGTCTCCGATGCCCGTCATCGTCGCCAGGGCGAAGGGGATGACCGGACCGCTGCCGGCCCGGCGCAGCCAGGCGCCGCAGGTGGTGAACGTCCACCGCGAGTCGACGATGTCGTCGACGAGGAGGACCGGCCCCGGCAAGACCAATCTCGCCTCGGCCCGGAACGCCGAGGCGATGTTGGCAACCTGCTGGGCGCTATTCTGCATCGTTTTCTGTTCCGGAGTCTCGCGGACCTTGACCAGTGCCGGGCGAAACGGCAGTTCAAGCGCCCCGGCCAGGCGCGCCGCGAAGTCGGGCACCAACCCCGGATGCCGCAAGGAAGGAACCGCCGTCACCCACCCCGGCGCCGGCGCGGGTTGCCATCGCCGCCGGATGAGGTCGACGGCGGCGTCGACGAGCTCGTCGGCGAACCGCCCGTCCCGATATTTGCCCATCGTCACCAACCGGCCCCAGCCGGCGTCGCCGTAGACGCAGAGCGCCAACCCGGGTTCGTTGCGGATCGCTTCCTCCAGCTTCGCTTTCCGGTCGGGGAAGACGCCCGTGGGCAACATCACGCGCGGTTCGATGCGCCGTGCGTCCCGTTTCAGAAACCGCACGGCTTCGGCGACGAGCGCGGGATCGACGCCGGTCGGTACGAGTGTCCCGCAACAGACGGCACACCGACCGCACGGCCGCGCCGTCGGATCGTCCAACTCGCGCCCGACGAACTCCATCAGGCACGTCTCCGCATCGACGAACGCCTGCATCCGGGCCAACTCGTGGTACCGGAGCGCCGTGACCCGGCGGGACCGCTCCTCGTCCGGCGACCAGGGTTTGACCGTTCTGCCGTAGCGCCGGTGCTCGTGGACGACCGCGCCCTCGACCTCCAGGAACTTCAAGCACCGCTCGATCTTCCCGTGCGAGAGATTGACCCTGGTCTGGAGTTCCCGCGCGGTCAGCCCGTCCGTCTCGGCCCCCTCGATCGCCGCCAGCACCGCACGAAGGTCGGCCGCGCCGGGAAACGCCGACGTGATGAAATACTCCTGGACGTCGTCGTCCTCCCGACCATTTAGCAGAATGGCGAATGCGTCGCTGCCGGCGCGACCGGCCCGCCCGATCTGCTGGTAATACGCCACGACCGAACCGGGACGCTGGTAGTGGACGACGAACCCGAGATCGGGTTTGTCGAAACCCATCCCGAGCGCCACCGTCGCCACCAGGGCCTTGGTCTGGTTGGCGATCAACCTCGCTTCGAGCTCCACCCGGCGGTCGGGCGGCAGATCGGCGTGGTAGGCCGCCGCATCGATCCCGCGTCGGCCCAACCAGGCCGCGACGCGGTCGCAGTCGCCCACCGTCAGGCAATAGACGATGCCGGAACCGGGTATGATCGGCAGCGTCTGCGCCAACCACGCCAGCCGCTCCGCCTGGTCGTCGAGGCGGATCGTTTGCAGGCGCAGCGTCGGTCGCGCCAGCGGTCCGCGCAGCGTCAACAGATCGGGGCCGAGTTGCGTCGCGACGTCGGCGACCACCCGATCGTTCGCCGTCGCCGTGGTCGCCAGCACGGGGACCGAGGGCGGCAGCAACCGCACGATCTGGACGATCCGGCGGTAGTCCGGGCGGAAGTCGTGTCCCCAATCGGAGATGCAATGCGCCTCGTCGACGACGAAGAGCCCGATCCCACGTCGCAGCAACGGCAACGTCTGCGTCCGGAACCGCTCGTTGCCCAACCGCTCCGGCGAGATCATCAGGGCATCGCAGCGGTCGGCCGCGAGGTCGCGCGCGATCTCGTCCCACTCCTCGTCGTTGGCGCTGTTGATCGTCCGCGCCCGAATCCCGAGCCGGTCGGCCATCGCGATCTGGTTGCGCATCAACGACAACAACGGACTGATCAGCACGGTCGGACCCGTTCCGCGATCCCGCAAGAGACGCGTCGCCAGGAAGTAGACGAGACTCTTCCCCCAACCGGTCCGCTGCACGACGAGCACGCGCGCCCGCGCCGCGACGAGCGCATGGATGGCCTCCATCTGCCCATCGCGGAACGTCGCGTCCGGACCCAACATCCGGGCCAACAACACCCGCGCCTGGTGTTCGACCTCGTCGCGACCGGTGGTCTGCGTCACACCGCACTCCTCCGAACGGCTCGCACGCGCGTCGCCCCGCCCGCCCTTGCCGCGGCCGTGGCATCGGCCTAAGCTTGCGTCGGCGGACGATTATGTCCACCATTTTGGAACATTTCGGAGCAGCCTATCATGCCACTTTCCTATCGCGATCTTCTCGCACAAACGAAAGCGGAGATCGACGAGGTCGACGCCGTCGCCGCCTGCGGCCTGCTCGACCGGGGCGCCCGTGCGATCGACGTCCGCGAACCCGACGAGGTCGAGCAAGGGGCCATCCCCGGCGCCCTCGCCATCCCCCGCGGCTTCCTCGAGGCCCGGATCGAGGACGCGGTGCGCGACCGCGACGCCCCCATCGTCGTCTACTGCGCCGTCGGCGCCCGCTCCGCCTTCGCCGCCAAGTCGCTCCAGGACCTCGGCTACACCGACGTCGCCTCGCTCGCCGGCGGCTTCGGCGCCTGGAAGGGGGCCGGGCTGCCCTGGAGCGTGCCCACCAAGTACACCGCCGAGCAGCGCCGCCGCTACTCCCGCCACTTCCTGCTGCCGGAGGTCGGCGAGGAAGGACAGCGCAGGCTCCTCGACGCCAAGGTCCTCCTGATCGGCGCGGGTGGCCTCGGCTCCCCCGCCGCGCTCTACCTGGCGGCGGCGGGCGTCGGCACGCTCGGGGTGGTCGACGACGACGTGGTCGACGACTCCAACCTGCAACGGCAAGTGCTCCATTCCACCGACCGCATCGGAATGCCCAAGGTCGAGTCGGCGCGGCTCACGATCGAGGCGCTCAACCCCGACGTCAAGGTCATCGGCCACGAGATGCGATTGAGCAAAGACAACGCGCTCGACACCATCGCGGGCTACGACATCGTCCTCGATGGGGCGGACAATTTCCCGACTAGATACCTGATCAACGACGCCTGCGTGCTGCTCGGCAAACCGAACGTGCACGGCGGCGTCGCCCGCTTCGACGGTCAGGTGACCGTCTTTTCGACCGCCGATGGACCCTGCTACCGCTGCCTCTTCCGCGACCCGCCCCCGCCGGGACTCGCCCTCAATTGTGCCGAGGCCGGCGTCCTCGGCGTCCTCCCCGGCGTGATCGGGATGCTGCAAGCCACCGAGGTGATCAAGCTGATCCTCGGCATCGGCGAGCCCCTGATCGGCCGCCTCCTCACCTACGACGCCCGCGATCTCAGCTTCCGCGAACTCCGCATCCGCCGGGACCCGACTTGTCCGATGTGCGGCCCAGATCGCCCGACGTCGCTCGACGACATCGAGTACAGCGAGGTGTCGTGCGCGGTGCCGGTGGCGGCTCTGGCAGGCGTCTGAAGCGTTGTTTTGGCGCCGCTCGATAAGTTCCGATGGCGACAAATTCGGCGTACAATGGAGGCTGATGGAGGTTCGGACGGATGCCCGATTGGTCTCGCTACGGATTCCACTGGAACGAGGCCATCGTAGAACACATTGTCGACGGGCACGGTGTCTACCCCGAAGAGGTGGAGGAAGTCTTCGCCAATCGCCCGCACGTGGTTCGCAAGGGCGATCTCTACCACGCCTATGGTCGCACCGAAAATGGCTCCTACTTGACAGTGATCTGCGCCATAGGAGCCGGCACCATCCGTGTCGTCACCGCACGCCCGATGGATCGCTCCGAACGGAGGTTGTATGGCCGCCACCGCAAAAACGAAGACCCCTGAACCCACGGTCGAACCACTTGAGTACCCAGAATTCGAGACCGAAGAAGATGCGCGCCAGTTTTGGTCGTCCCACAGCACTGCTCCTTATTGGCATCTCATGGAGGAGGTTACGGAGGCCTCACCGCCTGGCCCGGTCGAACGACCAACCGGTCCCAGACCATACCCGTATAGCCGCCCAAAGCCCGGCGAAACGACCGAGATTGCAGTGCGGTTGCCAGCCGAGCTCGTTGACGTCATTCAAGCGCGCGCACGGCGGCGCGCCATTTCGCTCGATTTGCTCCTTACCGAGTGGCTCGGCGACCGGATAAAGGAGGAGCGACGCCGGCTGCACGGGGATCTCGATCTTCCCGCGGACGCAGAACGTCCTTTCCGATAGACACGCGAGCCTCGAGGCAATCCCCCTCGCCTCCCGCACCCCACCCCGCGGGGTTTCCTCTCGCCCCTTCCCCGGCTATCATCCCGATCGTAGTTCGCCGCGCGCCGCTCGGACCCGACCGGCACGCCCCGCCACGACAGGAGCACTCCTCGATGCTCGGTTTTCCGCACCCGGACGCGATCGCCTCGCCCGTCGTTTCCCGTTGGCCTCGCCGCCGCCACACCCCGAGTTACGCCCGGCGCGGGATGGTCGCCTCCGCCCATCCCCTGGCCACCTCCGCCGGTCTGCGCGTCCTCGCCGACGGCGGCAACGCGGTCGATGCCGCCGTCGCCACCGCCCTCGCCTGCTCCGTCGTCCTCCCCGCCGCCTGCGGCATCGGCGGTGACCTCTTCGCCATCGTCGCCGATGCCCGCGATGGCTCCGCGGCGAAACCGACCGCCTTCGTCGGCAGCGGCATCGCCCCGCGCCACACCACCATCGACTTCATGCGCGCGCACGGCGACGACGGCGGTCGCATCTTGGCCCAGCAGGGGCCGCTCTCGCCCTCGGTGCCCGGTCTCGTCGACGCCGTCTTCTCGCTGCTCGACCGCTTCGGCACCCGTAGCTTCGGCGACCTCGCCGCCGACGCCATCGACTACGCCGGCAACGGGTTCCCGATCTCCGTCCCCGGTGCCACCTCGATCGCCAACAACGCCCGCCTCCTCGGCCGCTTCCCCGCCTCCGCCGCCGTTTTCCTCCCCGGCGGTCGCCCGCCCACGCCCGGCTCGCTGTTCCGCCAGCGCGATCTCGCCAAATCGATCCGCCTGATCGCCGACGGCGGTCGCGACGTCTTCTACCGGGGCGAGCTCGCCCAACGGATCGGCGATTTCCTCACCGCCAACGGCGGCGTCCTCGCCGCCGACGACTTCGCCGACCACGAGACGATCGTCGGTCCGCCGCTGACCACGACCTACCGCGGTTACAACGTCTACCAGACCGGTCTCCCCACCCAGGGGTTCCTGCTCCTCGAAGCCCTCAACATCGTCGAGCACGACGACCTCGCCAAACTCGGCGTCGACTGCGCGGACGGCGTCCACCACCTCGCCGAAGCGATGAAACTCGCCTTCGCCGACCGTCTCCGCTACACCGGCGATCCGCAATTCGTCGACAGCCCCCTCGCCACCCTCATCTCGAAACCCTGGGCAACCCGCCGCCACGCCACCATCGATCCCGACCGCGCCGCCGCCGACGTCGCCGCCGGCGACCTCAAGGCCGGCGACACCACCTACCTCTGCACGATGGACGGCGACGGCATGATGGTCTCGCTCATCCTCTCCGTCTCCGCCGGGTTCGGCAGCGGCGTCATCGCCGGCGACACCGGCGTCCTCCTCAACAACCGCGCCGGTCACTGCTTCAGCCTGGTCGAGGGGCACCCCAACATCTTCGCGCCGGGCAAGAAGACGATGCACACCCTCAATTGCTACCTGATCGCCGCCCCGGACGGCACCCCGATCCTCGTCGGCGGCACCCCCGGCGGCGACAGTCAACCCCAGTGGAATCTGCAAACGATCTGCTCGCTGGTCGACGCCGGCCTCGACGTCCAGGCCGCCGCCGAGATGCCCCGCTGGTCGGTTTGGCCCGGCACCTACCCGATCGAGGTCGACCACCGCCCCTTCGAACTGCGCATCGAAGACCGCTCCGGCGAGGCAACCCTTGCCGACCTCGCCAACCGCGGTCACCGCGTCGTCGCCGGCGGTCCCTGGACCCAGGGCGGCGCCGTCCAACTCATCGCCCGCGACCCCGAGACCGGCGCCCTCGCCGGCGGCTCCGACCCCCGCGGCGAAGGGATGGCGCTCGGCCTCTGACCCCCAAAGTGACGAGCTACGAGCTTCGAGCTTCGAGCTTGACGCCCGTGCGAAGCTCTGTCGGCTCTTCGGCACACGCGTTCGTTGGCGGAACAAGCTCGAAGCTCGTAGTTCGTAGCTCGTAGCTCGATACCCGGACGTAGCCTTTCTCACGCGGCTTTCAAATCAACCGCTCAGGTTCGGTCCGCGTAATGGAAGTGGGCCGGCGGCAGCGGCTGACGCGCTCGCCGACCCGTTGCCGGCCGCGTGGTCGGCAACGTCGTGTCTGAGCGAGGAGTTTTGATTCGTGACGCGAATCGGATCGCGGTTGTTGGCAGTCGGTTTGCTTGTCGCTCTGTTTGTCGCTATCGGGGCTCGTCCTGGGCGGGCCGACGAGGGCAACGATAGTCACCCCGCCCACATCCACTCGGGTAGTTGTGCCAATCTCGGCGACGTCGTCGCGCCACTCTCGAACATCGGTCCGGACAGCCTGGTGAATGGAACACCGATGGCGGGTGCAACGACCGGTTCGGCGTCGGCCGTGCCGGTCGAGAGCAGCGTCACGACCGTGTCGATGGCCCTCACGGACATCGCCGACGGCAACCACGCGATCAACGTCCACCTCAGCGCCGAAGACATCGGCCAGTACATCGCCTGCGGTGACGTCGGTGGCACCATGGCCGGCAGCGCCGATCTGTCGATCGGGATCGCCGAACTCAACAATTCCGGCTACAGCGGCATCGCGTTGCTGCACGACAACGGCGACGGCACGACGACCGTCTCCGTCTACCTGACCGAGAAGTCGGAAGAAGCAGCTCCCGCCGGCGGCACGCCCGCGGCTGCGGCGAACGATGTCGCGGTGACCTTGCACGACTTCACGGTCACCCCGTCGGAGACGACGCTGAAGGCCGGTGTCCCCTACACCTTCACCGTCACCAACGACGGTAAGGCGCAGCACGAGTTCGTGATCGAGAAGGCGACCGATGTCGACGTTCCCCTCCAGACGTCCGGTCACCAGGCCGAGGCGGAGGACATCGCTCCCGGCACCGCCAAGACCTTGCAGTGGACCTTCAGCGAGCCGGGCGAATACCAACTGGCCTGCCACGTCCCCGGTCATTTCGAAGCCGGGATGTTCGTCAAGATCGAGGTAACCGCCTAATCCGATCTTGCACGAGCGCCGACGTTCACCATCCCGTCATTCCGAGCCTGTCGAGGAATCTCCCTCCGCCAGAGGCGACATGCCAATGAGCTCCACGCCTCCGCTACCGCTCCGGGAGATTCCTCGGCTCCGCTCGGAATGACGGGGGCGAGCGCGTCATCCGAAGTGGTCGCTCGCCGGCACCACCAGCGACCTCGGCACCTCCCGCACGTCCGCCAACCCGCACAAGATCATGTCGGTCACCAATTCCTGCCGCAGCAAATCGAACACCCGCGCCACGCCCTCCTCTCCGGCGGCTGCCAGTCCGTACAGCACCGGTCGCCCGATCAACACCGCCCGCGCCCCCAACGCCAGTGCCTTGAGCACGTCCGTCCCCCGCCGCACGCCCCCGTCCAGCACCACCTCGGCGTCCCCACCCACCGCCTCGACCACCGCCGGCAACGCATCGAGTGCCCCGACCGCCGAATCGAGTTGCCGCCCACCGTGGTTCGAGACCTGGATTGCCATCGCCCCGTGCTCGACCGCCATCCGGGCATCCTCGGGCGCCAGCACCCCTTTCACCACCACCGGCAACTGGGTCGAGGCCGTCAACCAGGCGAGATCGGCCCACGTGATCGCCGCGTCCCACTTCGCCAGCGCGAAGTAGTTCCCTGCATCGGCCTCCCCGACCCGCGAGAGCAGATTCGGCATCGTCGTTCCCGGCGGCAGCGCGAACCGGTTGCGCTCGTCCGCCTCGCGCCGCCCCCGCACCGGCACGTCGACCGTCAACGAGATCGCCGCCGCCCCGGCCGCCTCCGCCCGCCGCACCAACTCCAGGGTCAAACCGCGATCGTCCATCAGGTAGATCTGGAACCACCACGCACCCGCCCGCGCCGCCACCTCCTCGATCGCGCAGCTCGCCGCGCACGAGAGGCAGAAGATCGTTCCCGCCTCCTTCGCCGCCGCCGCGGTCGCGCACTCGGCCTCGGGGTGGGCAAGCCGGTGCAGCCCCATCGGCGAGACGAGCACCGGCAAGCGCACCGGTTGCCCCAGCACCGTCGTCGCCGTCGACGGTTCCACGACCCCGCGCATCACCCGCGGCACCAGCCGCCACCGCCCGAACGCCGCCCGGTTCTCCCGCAGCGACACCTCGTCCTCCGCCCCACCCGCGATGAACTCGAACAATCCCTGCGGCACCACCGCCCGCGCCGCCGCCTCGTACTCCAGCACATTCACCGGCATGACCGCCGCCCGCTCGTCCATGGCCATCCCTCCTCCCTTATGCCGCCACCGATGGCCGCAATCCTACCCAAGACCCCGTCCCGGTGCTCCCGCCATCTCCCCGTGCGAGCACGACAAACGAATCGGACCGGGGCAATCCCCGGTCCGGTCTCCCATCGATCGGTTTCGTTCCGCATTCGGCGGTCTACGCCATCGGCGTCTCCGTCGCGTCCGGCGTCCCCTCCGCGCCGTTGTTCGCCCCGCCGAGTCCCGCGGCCTTTCGTCGCGCCTGCCGCCGCGCCTTCCTGGCCGCACGGCGATCCTGCCGCAGTTGCTTCAGGTCGGCGTAACTCTCGATTCTGAACGCCCGCTCGTCGAACGTCGCGGTCTGTTGCCCGGTCGCATCGGCGATCGTCACGTTCAGCGTCAAGGCCGACGTGTCGGCCGCGTCGGTCACGATCCGGGTCGAGAACAGGTTCGCCGTCCCGTAGTCGTTCGTCGCCGTCAGGTCGCGCGACTGACCGCCCGCCAGCTCGAACTCCTCTTTGATCAGCACCTCGACGTGGCGCTGCCGGCGATCGGCCAGGATCGTGAACACCCAGAGTTTCACCGGAGACGTCCCGGGGTTCGTCACCGTCAACGTGTAGACGTCGCCCTTGTGCGTCGCCGGCGACGCCGACGACCAGAGGTAGCCGTACTGCTCGAGTTTCTCCTTCAGTGTCTGCTTGCCCGCCTCCGGCGTCCCCTCCGCCGGTGCCGGCGTCGCGTCTTGCGCCAGCGCCCCGCCGATCCCGCTCTTGGCCAGCACCCCGGCCGCCAGCGCCGCCCCCCCGCCGAACAGCACCGATCGCCGGCTCACACCCACCGAACTACAACCAGACCCGAACATCGATTCGCTCCTTCCGTCGTCGTCGTCATCCTCTCGGTGTCACCACCGTTCGCCAACGGAAGGCAGCCTATCGCCCCAATGTAACCCCCATGTAAAACGGAAAGCCGGGACATCGTAGTCCCGGCGTCCGTCGTCTCCCCCTCTCCCGCGCACCGGGAGAGGGGTTGGGGGTGAGGGCCGTCGTTACTTCCCGATCTCCCCGCACGCCACGTAGATCCCGATCTCCTCCGCCGACTTGTGGACGTTGATCGCGAACGGCGAGGCGAGCAAGTCCGCCAGGCTGACGTCGATCGTCGTCTGGCTGTGGCCGTTGGCGTCGACCGTTTCCAGCGGGTACTTCGGGTTCGGATCGAGGTCGGTGCAGGTCCCGTTGTGGATGTGCGCCGGATGCCCGCCGGTCGCCCCCTGCAGATTCAGCTCGACGTCGGTCTTGTCGCCGTCGGCCTTCAACGTCGCCGTCCCCGAGATCCCGGAGTCGTTCAACTCGTTCAAGTTGACCGTCAGTTCCTGAGGGGTCCCGGCCGTCGTGTTGCCACCGGCTTCCGGAGAGGCTTCGGCCGCCGCCGCGGGCGCCGCGATCGAGACGGAGCTGCCGCCGATCGAGATCGTCGCCCGCGGTCCGTTTTCGTCCTGAAGCGTCCCCAATCCGCTGAAGGTCAGCCGATGCTTGCCGTCCACCTTGCCGAGTTGGTAGTTCTGACCGTCGAGGGCGAACGGATCGTCGCTCGTCCAAACGAGGGAGGCATCGCCGTTCGCGATCCCCTTCGCCGTGTCGTAGACGGAGAGCACGTCGTGGACGCGGACGTTCGCCTCGGCGATCTGCGTCCCGCTCAGGAACGACTCCGGCACCTCCCACGACCCGCCGCCGCTGTCGTTGAGGAAGAACTTCGCCGATCCCTCGGCCGTGGTCGCGATCACCTCGTTTTCGACGACCGCCCGGCTCGTAACCTTCCCGTTGCCGACGAAGGTGAACCGCGCCGTCCCCTCGTTCCAATTGGTCGGATCGGCGTCGGCGAAGAGTTGGGTGTCCTCCAGCCCCGCGATGTGGGTGAGGTACCCGTAGATCGTCAGGTCCGCCCCACGCTGGTCGAGCCGGCCCACGTACTCGAGGGCGTTGTTGCCGTCGGTCGCGCCGCCGACGATCGTCGCCGGACCGGTCGGTGCCTCGGTCGCCGCGGGGCTGGCTTGCTCGTTCGGTGTTCCCGTTGAATTGCCGCCCGTCGCATTGCCACCCGTCTCGTTGCCAGCCGTTTCATTCCCGCCCGTTTCATTCCCGCCGGTCGCATTGCCCGCGGTTTGGTTGGCGGTCTGGGCGGTGTTGGCCTCCTTGACGACGATCTTCCCCTTCATCCGGGGATGGATGGCGCAGTGGTAGGTAAACGTGCCGACCTGATCGAAGGTGAAGCTGAAATCGTCGCCCGGTTCGATCCTGCCGGAGTCGAACACGCCGTCGTCGGAGGTGACCGTGTGCGGCGCGTCGCCCGTGTTCGTCCAGGTCACCGTGGTGCCGACGATCACCGAGCGCGAGGCCGGCGAGAACTGGAAGTCCTTGATCGAAACCGCCTTGCCGGGCGGAGCCGCCGCGGCCTCCTTGACGACGATCTGTGCCGTCATCTGCGGGTGGATGTTGCAGTGGTAGGCGAAGGTGCCGACCTGATCGAACGTGAAGCTGAAGGTTTGCCCGTTGCTCAACTGGCCCGAGTCGAACACGCCGTCGTCGGAGGTGACCGTGTGCGGGGCATTGCCCGCGTTCGTCCAGGTCACCGTCGTGCCGACCGTCACTTCGAGCGTCGCCGGCGAAAACTGGAAGTCCTGGATTTCGACCGACGCCGTGTCGCCTTGGGCGGCGACCCGCGGCAAACTCGGGCGCGACACCGGCGCCACCAGCAGCATCGTCATCAGCAGCGGAACCACGACCAGCAAACGCCTCGGAACCGCACCCATCACCGATTTCTCCCCTCGTCTGCGCGGACGCTCCCCACCGGTCCTTCGCGACCGGCAAGCACATAGTTACGACCAACCCAAGACCGCACCGTTCGGTTCCCCGACCGGCACTCTGCCTAGGCTGGCGTCATTCTCTATCTATTGCGCCTTTCCTGCATCGGCAATCCTGCCGAATCTCGCCGTGGGGACCGTCTACGACCGCAGCGGTCGACCCGGTTCTCGTCTGGATGCGTCGCCCGCGGAAGGAGGGATCGCGGTCGTGCCCGACAAGCCGCGCCTCTCCCACCAACCGTGGAGTCCGTCTACCGTGATACCGCACCGAATCGGGGTCGATTTACTCCCCGTCCAACGCCCCCCGCACCAACAACCCCAGCAGATCGCTCGGCAGGTCGTCGAGCACCGGTTCGCCGTGGAACGGCCCCCACGCCTTCAACCCGACGACGCGCAGCCGCGCCTCTGACGCATCCTCCGGCAGCACTTCCCAGAGATCGAACGACCAATCGTACCGGCACGGCAACTCGCGCCCGCGCGAGAGCGGCCACACGTCCGTTTCGGGACGCCGCTGCCGATGACCGCACGTCCCCACCGCCTCCCCCGGCAACCGGCGAAAATAGACACAAGTCGCGCAGCAACGTGGCAGCGTCGTCCTCATCGCCCTATCCTTTTGTGGTTCGGTAGACGGGTCCACGATCCGTCGCGTCGCTCCCCACGACCGACACGACGGAGATGGTACGGACGAGCCACACGGCTTGCGCTCGCCGGGCGCCAGTTCACGGGGTCCCACCACCCCAGGTTCCGGTCTGCGGCAAATCTTACGCCACCGTAGACTCTACGTCAATACCCGGCGCAATCCAGATTGAAACTTGCTCAGAAGCAGGAAATAGTACGAATATTGTCGGAAGTTCCCATTTTCTGTTGTTCACAACAACATCACATCTACCCGGTTATCCGCCTCTGCCTCCGCTGTCGTCCGCATCACACGACCTCAACAGCGTGTTGCCCAGCGATTGTCGTCGTCGGCAAATGCGGATAATTTGTTTGCCGCGTACACCGTCTCCATCCGGTTCCGAGTTGTCGTCAACGACGCCGCAAGCCTCCGAGTACAATCGCCACCGACACACTCTACGGCAACTGTGACAGGAGGAACCCGACGGCATGACGGACCAGGCACCGACCGCAGATTATCGCATCGAACGCGACAGCATGGGCGAGATGCGCGTCCCCGCCGCCGCCCTCTACGGCGCCACCACCGCCCGCGCCGTCGCCAACTTCCCGATCAGCGGTCTCCGCTTCTCTCGCTCCTTCCTCCGCGCCCTCGGTCTGATCAAAGGCGCCGCCGCCGAAACCAACGCCGCCCTCGGTCTCCTCCCCGCCGACAAAGCCGACCCCATCGCCCGCGCCGCCCAGGAAGTCGCCGACGGCCGCTGGGACGCCGAGTTCCCGATCGACATCTTCCAGACCGGGTCCGGCACCTCGACCAACATGAACGCCAACGAGGTCATCGCCGCCCGCGCCGCCCAACTGTCCGGTCACCCCGAAACCCGTCCGATCCACCCCAACGACGACGTCAACATGTGCCAGAGTTCCAACGACGTCATCCCCACCGCCATCCACCTCGCCGCCTACCTCGACGTCGCCGAGCGCCTCCTCCCCGCCCTCGCGCACCTCCAGCGGACGCTCGAACGCCGCGCCGTCGATACCCACGACGTCGTCAAAACCGGCCGGACACACCTGATGGACGCCACCCCGGTCCGCCTCGGTCAGCAGGTCGGCGGTTGGGCCGCCCAGGTCGAACTCGCCAGCCGGCGGTTGGAGGCCACCCTCCCCCGCCTCGCCCTACTCGCCCTCGGCGGCACCGCCGTCGGCACCGGACTCAACGCCCACCCGGACTTCGCCCCTCGGACCATCGCCCTCCTGGCCGAACGTACGGGTTATCCGTTCGTGGAAGCGCCGGACCACTTCGCCGCCCAGGCCGCGATGGACACCGCCGTCGAGCTCAGCGGCAACCTCAAAGCCTACGCCGCCGGGCTCACCAAGATCGCCAACGACCTCCGCTTGATGAACAGCGGTCCCCAGGCCGGTCTTGCCGAGATCGTCCTGCCCGCCCTCCAACCCGGTTCCTCGATCATGCCCGGCAAAATCAACCCCGTCATCCCCGAGGCGGTGATGATGGTCTGCGCCCAGGTCGTCGGCAACGACCTCACCGTCACCATCGGCGCCCAACTCGGCAACTTCGAACTCAACGTGATGCTCCCCGTGATCGCCCACAACCTCTTGCAGTCGATCGAGCTGCTGACGAACGCCTCGCTCGTCCTCGCCGACAAGGCCGTCGCCGGTTTCACCGTCAACCGCGACCGCATCGCCGACCTCGTCGAGAAGAACCCGATCCTCGTCACCGCCCTCAACCCGCTCATCGGCTACGACGCCTCCGCCAAAATCGCCAAACGCGCCTACGCCGACGACCGCCGCGTCAAGGACGTCGCCGCCGAACTGTCGGACCTCTCCCCCGCCGACCTCGACCGCCTCCTCGCCCCCGCCGCCCTCGCCGAAGGCGGCATCAAAGGGGGAGGGAGCGGCGGCTGACCCTGCGTCATCAGGTCCCCACGCTTCTCCACGGACCGTGTCGATCGGGGATGACGCGCGGTATCGCCGTGAAATCGCCGGGCAAGGGAGCGATTTGACCGCGTGACCTCTGAACGGCGGCAAGGCAAACACCGCGAAACCCCGTCCCACACCGCGTCTTCACCGCGTACCTCGACGTGCAACAGCGGCGGATGCGCGGGCGCAGAGCGTTTGCCGTCCATCAGATAAGCCGGCAAATGGGGCTTGCCGGCAAGTGGCCTGCCGATTAAACGGGAACACTCGCGGGTCCATGCCGAACTGACCTCATGATGTGTCGCTCCAATGCGTTTTCTGCCAAGAGAGTATTTCGCCCCCACCCTGCGCTTGAGTGATGAGCCGGGGGCTCCGGTCTCAACTGCTAACCGCGGGACCCCACGTTGGGACCGAGTCCGTCGTCGTGGGCAGAGCCGCCCGAGCGAGTGGTGAACCGGCCGCGGGGGACGCTCCGAGCGCGGCCGCAAAGCGGGCCTCCGCCGTCGCCCGACTGGCGTCGTCGGGGAGATCGAGGTGGGAGAAGGCACCCGCCGGGAGGACGTAGGTCGCCGAGGTCGGGGCGTAGACCGCCACGAAGAGCGCCGTCTGCCCGGGCAAGACGAGTCCATCGCCGGCGACCGCAAGCACGCAGCCCTCGATGGTCACCCCCGCGTACTGGTCTACGGTGACTGTTCCTGCTGCCCGCCCCTTGAGGGAGTCGAGCACCTGGACCTGCAGGCGCGACACCGAGAAGCGGCGGGGTCCGCTGGGGGCAGGCGTCACCACCGCGAGGATGGCTTCGCGCCCGACAACGGAGCCGACGAAAACATCGGAAGCGTAGGCGACCACCTGCCGGTCGTCGGCCGGATCGAAGGGGTAGGCGACGTGGGTCAGCGGCTCACACTGGGAATGGCTGCGGCGGCTGGTCCAGATGACGGCGGTCATGACAACGAGCACCGCGACGGCGGCCAACACCACAACCGCAACCCGCTTCGCCGTTGCCGGTGGCGCACCCTGGTCCACGCGTGAACGCCTCCCACGTGCAATACCTCACCGAGCGTGCCTACGACTGCCCCCGCTGTCAACCCCGTGGTACGGACCGTTGGTAGCCTGTCCAAGGTCTGGAGGCAACTACCGATTGAGGACGGACGGAACCTGAGTCCGTTCCCGATTATGACCTTCTGCCATGTGTGGCAGACCACGACGGCTCCGTGAGCGGCGCGGTTCTCGCGGGAAACCAGCCGTTTGGGCCACCGAAGCCCGGTGACGCAGGTCATCCTCTCAGGCATTCGCGCAGGACCGACCGCCTGAGTTCCTCTCTGGCGGAGCAGAGAGGCGAAGGGACCGAACAATCCGGGCCGGGGTGCGTCGCCCAAAGGACTACATCAGCTCGAACGCCGCATCGCCGG
Organism: Thermomicrobiales bacterium; assembly: GCA_036558305.1. GTDB lineage: Bacteria > Chloroflexota > Chloroflexia > Thermomicrobiales > UBA6265 > DATBFX01. The sequence goes on from DATBFX010000227.1 coordinate 63,058, forward strand.
CGACGGTGCCGGCGATCGCGACATCGACGCGGTAGGTACCGCGGCCGAGCGCCCGCGCATCGAGGTTATAGACGTATTGGCAGTCGGCGATTCGGAAACTGGTTCCGCTGTCGGCCGCGCCAGCATAGACGCTCTCGTTGACCACGCCGATGATCTGGCCGCCCGTCCGTGTCACCACGATCGAAGCAGACGGCAGGTCGCAGGTCGGCGCTCCGTTACTCGTCAATGCGAACTTGACCGGCACGACCCCTCGCCTGGCAGTGAAGGTACTGGAGCCGTCGGCGTTGATCGGCGGCTGCACCTGGGCGACGAGTGTCGGCGGTAAGGGCGTGTTCGTCGCGGTCGATGGCACCGATGTCTCCGTCGGCGGGACCGGCGTGTCGCTCGGCGCGACCGTTGGGGTGACGGTCGGAGTCGGAGGAGGCGTCTCCGTCGGCGTCGGCGTGTCGGTGGGCGTCGAGGTCGGAGTATCCGTCGGCGTTGGCGTCGACGTCGGCGCCGGCGTGTCGGTTGCGGTGGGTTCCAAGGTGGCGGTGGCACTCGCCGTCGGAGTCGGGGTGGGGGTGAGCGTAGGAGTCACCTCGGGCAATCCGGCGGCGCGGCGGAAGCGGCTGACAAGTTCCTGCTCCTGCTGCGCATCGGAGATCGGCAGGTCGGCGTAGCCGGGGGCGATGATCTGGTACCATCTCCTGTCGGGAAGGTACTTCGTCACCAGCAGTACGCGCTGACCGGGCTGGAGGGGGGTGTCTCCCTCGAATTCGATGACACTTCCCGAGTTCGGATCGACGCCGGCGAGTTGATTGACCACGACCTGGCCGACTGCCGTGCCGACGATCACCTGGGCAACCCGCACGGCGAACTGCGTCTGCGGGATGTTTTGGCCCACGATGGAGGTGTGGACCGGCTCGGTGCCCACCGCCGCGATAACATCTCCTACGAACACGTCGCTCGCTGCAGCAACCAGAAGGGCGTCGCCACCGGGGTCGAAGGCCCATTCGGCGTGAAGGAGGGTCACACTTGCCGCATCGTGGCGCACGAGCCGGATCCATGCCCAGGCCGCTCCGAGCACCAGGAGGACAGCGGCGGCGAGACCCCATCGGACGCGGTGCTTAGTCATCGTAGATGACTCCTTCGCATCGTCGCTGCCATGACAGCCCGGCGTCGTGGCAGGTTCGATCTGGACTACTCACGCCGTCGCAGGTGCGATCGGTTGCGTCAACCATCGTTTCGTGTCGCCCACGAATCGATCAGGGATACGGCTGGGCGAAGGAAAGTTCGGTGACGGTCACCACGGGGCCATCCTCGATCGGCAGAGTGCGGTCCGCGCCCTCGACGGCAATCAAGAAGTCGCCGGACGCTGGGTAAAGATTGTCGAGGTCGGCGAACGTCGTGAGCGTCTCGACGCGGGTGCCCTGCGCGAAAGTGCCGTCTATCTCGCCGGTCTCGGCGTTCCAGGTGAGCGTGACCTCGACGTCCTCGCCAGGGTCGAAGCCGCCGCCGCCGCGGGCGAAGGCGCTCCCCGACGGCCCCCACAGCTCGAAGTCGTCGTCGGGGAAGAGGTGGGCGTCCCCGCCCACGAACCAAAGGCCGATGTAGAACCCGGCCTCGCGATCGAAGAGCCAGATCCAGCAGTCGCGGTCGCCCGCGGCAAGCCGGACGCGGGCGGTCAGCCGGAACGAGGCCGGATGGGTGCCGTCCACGGTCGCGACGCAGGCGTCGTGGGACCACATCAGCGTGTCGTTCGGGTCGAGGAGTTGCAACTGCTGCCCGTCGAAGCTGCCGCTGTCGTCGGGGCCGTTGTCGGCGACCTCCCAGTTGATGCCAGGGGCGATCAGTTCCTGCGAGGCCGGACAGCCGCCGCTCACGGCGCTGGCGAATGTGGCGGTTCCGATGCCACCGGAGGGAACGGAGACGGTCTGCGCGTCAACGGGGAGGTAGCCCGTCGGCGTAACGGCTTCGGTGAGGATGTAATCACCCGGCGAGAGGTTGTCGACGTGGAAGGAACCCACGTCGGGATCGGCGTCGAGCCCAGCATCGTTGTCGCAGACCGGATGGTTGGTTCCGTTCGGACCGGTCACGACGAAGCAGGCGCCGGCGACGGCGCTTCCGAGGTCGTCGGTTCGAAGCCACTGGAGGCTGCCGAGTTGGCCCGTCGGGGATGCGCAGGCTCCGACGTAGTAGGTGTCGCCGGTGAGCGTGACACGGCTGCCCCAGGCGGTGCAATAGTCGTCGATGTCGTGCTGGACGGGACGTTCCGGTGTCGTCGCAGCACTTGCCTCACCATACATGAGGGTATCTTTGTAGAGACTTGCAGCTGGCAACTCTCGGTGGTCGACGATCCCGAGGGCATGTCCTGTCTCGTGCGCGCCAACGATCCTCCTCAGGGTGCTGGGAAATGAGGGATCGTCGAAGTAGAACGCGTTGAAAGTAATCGTCACCCAGGCGGAGTTGGGTCCGGTGCCAAGATCGCTCGTGATGCCGTAGGCGATGGTGCCTTCGAGCAATGCATCTCGGTAGAGCAGTCGCTCGTTACCAGGCTCGTCGCCTGGGTCCCGCTGTTCGAGGGCCACGGCGCCGAGTTCGTCCCACACCGATACTCCCCACTGCATCGCATCGTCTTGGTTCGTGCCGTCGTAGTATTGGATGAAGTAACCGCTGGACGGATCGCCTTGCACGGCATCGACCGCAGGAAGGAAGTGCGAGTCGTCGGTTCGGGTGAAACTGCTCGCTGTTGAGGTGGTTTCGCTGCGCACCGTGTTGCGATGCGTGAGGTGCGACCCGACCGCTCGCGTCTGCTTGACCGAGGGTGCCGCAGCGACCAAGATGGCACAGGCAGTCAGGAGTCGGAGCGCCCGCGGAATATGCCTACGCGCATGCACGTCAGGAGATCCCTTCCTGCTGGGTCCCGAGTCGGCGATCGACAGCGCGCGCAGGGCGGGCCGCGACCGCACGACCAGTAGACTCCGGCAATGACCGTGGTCGCCCAAGTCCCCTTTTTGAGATATCGGCAATCTATGTCGTGCGGAGACGATCTGTCAACACCTTTCGGGACCGAAGCGATGTTTTGCGCCGCTTGTCAGCCGACCTGGTCGAGAAGAACCCGATCCTCGTCACCGCCCTCAACCCGCTCATCGGCTACGACGCCGCCGCCAAAATCGCCAAACGCGCCTACGCCGACGACCGCCGCGTCAAGGACGTCGCCGCCGAACTGTCCGACCTCTCCCCCGAGGAGTTGGACCGACTCCTTGACCCCGCCGCCCTCACCGAAGGCGGCATCAAAGGGGGAGGGAGCGGCGGCTGATCCTCGCGTACCGAGCCGAGTGCCGATGCCGACCGCAACGAACGAACGCGGGTGAATGACATCGAAAGCGGCGACCACGATCACGGCGAGGACGGCGCGTGCGAATGACCGAATCCGCGTTCCTGAGATTCTTTCGTATCGTCATGGCGGATCCGCCCACCGTTGACGATTTCAAATCTCATGCCGCCCGGGGCAAACTACGCCCGCCATCAATCCCCATGCATCGAGGGGATGATGTCCCCGTCTATGAGACCGAGGAACAGGCACAAGGGCTGGTTCTCGACCTGAGGAAGAGGGGCCGAAACTTGGGATCGTTCGTCGCCGAGCTTCACATACCCGATGACGGACAGATCACGGATGAAAGATACAGCCCGCCCGGTCATCATGGATTGCACGGCGACCCCGAGCGACTTCTCGCGTTTGTCGTCTCGGTGCGACCGATCTAGAAAGGTAATGGCCGATGGGATTCGAACTATGGGACGTCGATGGAGCAAACCTCGTGGGATTCTTTGCAACAGAGGCCGAAGCTTTGAGCGTCGTTCGAGAGATGGTGGACACCTATGGTGTCGAGTCCGTCGCCACCTACGTACTCTCCTCGATCGACCGCAACGGCACACGAGACGTGTTGGCAGACGGGCACGGCCTGGCGCAGCGAGCAGCCCTTAGCCTCCGGCCGTTGACGGCGGCGACCTCGACCGCCTGATCACCATGCGGTGGGACCGCTCACCCGCCGCCCCCAGCCGTCGAGGAGATCGGCCACCGGCCGGCACGAACCACAAGCATGTCCGTCAGATGAAGGACGCGCATCACGCGATCTCTCCCTAGACTGCCAGGACGGACGCCCGAGCCCGGCACGGACGCGGGATGTCATCGGCAATCGCCGTCCGCACGGGCTTGACGATTGCCGTATCGAACATACGCTGCAACACATCCGCACGACGCGGCGGCACCGGTCCCGCGCCCCGGATGCGTTCGGCGAGTCGTCCCCGGCACCCCGGGGAGGGGAGGACGGTCATGCGTCGTCGCCGTTGGCACGCCTTACTCGTATTGGTCGCGTTTTGGGTTGCGCTCACGGCCGTCGCGCCCGTGGCGGCCCAGCAGACCCCCACGGTCCACCACGGCATCAACCTCGCCGACATGGATCTGTCGGTCGACCCCGATGCCAACTTCTATCGCTTCGCCAATGGCGGCTGGCTGGATCGAACGACCATCCCGCCGGACAGAGGCGCTTACGGGGTGTTCGACGAGCTGTTCGACCGCACCACCCAGCAGGAACTCGACCTGCTCGGTCACCTCGCCAAGGGTAGCGACCTGCGCCAGGGTTCGGACGAATGGAAGGCCGTCCGCCTCTACCAACAAGGGACCGATCTCCAGACCCGGGACGCCCAGGGACTCCGCCCGATCGAGCCGGTCCTCGACCAGATCGCCGCGATCGCCGACCCCGCGGCGTTCCACCGCTTCCTCCAGGACTCGGCCTTCGCAGGGGTCTCCGGCCTCTTCCCCGTCTTCGTCTTTGGCGACCTACAGGACAGCACGATCAATGTCGCCTACCTCGGCGGCCCGTGGCTGGGCCTGCCCAACCGCGACTACTACCTGGAGGACGACCCCGCCAACCAGGAGGTGCGGACGGCCTACGTCGCGACCGGTGCCAAACTCCTGACCCTTGCCGGCCACGACGAGGCGACCGCTCAGGCGGCCGCCCAGGCGGTCTACGACCTGGAGCGCCAACTGGCCGAGCCGACGCTGACGCGGGAAGAGCAGCAGAATTTCTCCCTGTACTACAACCCGATGACAACCAAGGAACTGGCGACCGCCTATCCGGCGATGGATTGGGACGCGTATCTGCGGGCGCTCGGGCTGACCGGCGTGGACCGCCTCATCGTCACCGAACTCCGATACCTGAAGGCTCTCGATCCGATCGTCCGGCAGACACCCCTCGCCGTGCTGAAGGACTACCTCACCCTGCAGGTCCTCTGGGGCTTCAGCGGCAACTTGACCGAGGAGATGGAGTCCACGGCGTTCGAATTCGGGAAGGTCCTCGGCGGTGCCGAGGCGATGGAACCGATTGCCAAGCGGGCGCTCTACCAGGTGGACGGCCTGATGGGCGACGCGGTCGGTAAGCTCTACGTCGCCGCGTACTTCCCACCCGAGGCCAAACAGCGGATCACCCAGTTGGTCGAGGCGCTCCTGGAGGCGTTCCGCGACCGGCTGGAACGCAACGCCTGGATGTCGCCGGAGACGAAGACCAAGGCGCTGGACAAGCTCGCGAAGATCGGCGTCAAGGTCGGCTACCCCGACCAGTGGCACGATTACGGCGCGGTGGAGATCAAGGACTCCTATGCCGCGAGCGCGCTCAGTGCCAGCAACGCCGAGTACCGGCGACAGTTGGCCCGGGCGGGCAAGCCGGTGGACAAGACGGAATGGACCACGCCGCCCCAGGTCGTCAACGCCTTCTACGATCCCTTCAACAACGACATCACCTTCCCGGCCGCCATCCTCCAGCCGCCCTTCTTCGATTACCAGGCCGACCCGGCCAGCAACTTCGGGGCGGTCGGTTGGGTGATCGGTCACGAGATTACCCACGGCTTCGACCTGCAAGGGTCCCAGTTCGACGCCGGCGGCAACCTCGCCAACTGGTGGACGGAGGAGGACAACGCCCGCTTCCAGGCGCTCAACGACCGGGTCGTCGCGCAGTACGGCGCGATCGAGGTCCTCCCCGGACTGCACATCGACGGGCAGATCACGGTCACCGAGAACGTGGCCGACCTCGGCGGCATCCGGGTGGCCTACGAGGCGATGGAAAATGATCTGGCGCGCACCGGACGGCCGGGCAACATCGACGGGTTCACCCAGGAGCAGCGGTTCTTCATCGCGGCAGCCACGGTCTGGCGCGAGAAGATCCGAGACGAGTTGTTGACGACGCTCGTCAAATCCGACGTCCACTCACCGGCGCGGGTGCGGGCGACGCAACCGTTGCGCAACACCGACGCCTTCTTCCCGGTGTTCGACATCCGTCCGGGCGATGGCATGTGGCTTCCGCCCGAGGAGCGGATCACCATCTGGTAGCGCCAGCGATCGGACGGACGCGGGGCCGCTGTCTCGATGGGGGCAGCGGCCGCCGTCCATTTCTCGGACTGCGGCGCCGCGTAACCTTTATCGCGTCGAATCCGTTGCGACCTACGTGCTCTCCTCGATCGATCGCAACGGCACACGAGACGTGTAGGTTGCACCCCGTCGTGAAGCGGGGTGGGGATTCAAACAGTTCCAGTCGAGCTTTACCGCGCATCGAACCAAGGAATGAAGCCCACCCTACCCTCATTGCCACCCACAGCCAACCGCGACTCCATCCTAAGCAATTCTTAAGAATCCGCCCGTACGATTCCTCCTTGGAGGATATCGGGACTCCTCCGACGCCTCAATCCCGACGCTGGTGGACCCGCCGATGCTGGACCGGTTGAAGAAGATCGCGCTGTCGTCGTCGGTCGTCGTCCTGTTCGCCCTTTACGCCTTCCAGGAGAAGAACCGGTCTCCCCTCGGGGTTTCGACCGTCGATTCCGCGTACGTGGCAACCGCCACCCCCAGGGATGCCGCGGCTCTCTCCACCGTGAAGCCCGCCGCCACGAGCACCGCGACGATCGAGCCGGCCCGGGTCTCCACCGCCGCAAAAACCGTCACCCCAACCGCGCACCGCCCCGCGGCGACCTCATCCGCAACGAGTTCCCTCCCAACGAGGACGGCGACGGCCGAGCCAACCGCAACATCACCCGCCAATGGCGAGTACGCCGACGGCACCTACACGGGGAGCGTAGCCGACGCGAACTGGGGCGACGTCGAAGTTCAGGCGGTCGTCACCAACGGCAATCTCAGCGATGTCCAATTCCTCACCTATCCCGACCACCGCAGCCGCTCGCGCTCGATCAACGAGCGGGCCATGCCCGTCCTCATCCAGGAGGCCATCCAGTCGCAACGCGCGGACGTCGACGTCGTGACCGGCGCCACCGATACCTCGGAGGCCTTCATCCAATCGCTCGCCGCGGCCCTGCAACAGGCGGCGCCATGATCAAACGCACCTGGCTCCAGATGGGGATGCCGGTCACCGTCTGCATCACAGACGACGCGGCCGGACCGGCCGACGTCGCGGCGGTGACCGCCTGGCTCGACCACGTCGACCGCCGCTACAGCCCCTACCGCGACACGAGCGACGTCTGCCGATTGCAGGCGGGCACCCTCGACCGTCACGACGTGAGCGAGGAGTTCGCCGCCATCCTCCGCCTCTGCGACCAGACGCGGCGGGAAACCGCCGGCTACTTCGACCCGATCCGCAACGGCCGCTTCGATCCATCGGGACTGGTCAAAGGCTGGGCCATCGAACGCGCCGCCGATCTCCTCGCCGCCCGCGGTTTCGCCAATTACTTCGTCGATGCCGGCGGCGACGTGCGGGCCGTCGGTCTCAACGGCGATGGCCAGCCCTGGCGCGTCGGCATCCGCAACCCGTTCCGGCGGGGAGAGGTCGTCAAGGTCCTCGCCATTTCCGACCGCGGCGTTGCCACCTCGGGCACCGCGGTCCGCGGCCGGCACATTTACGACCCGTTTTCCGCCGCTCCCCTGGATACCGACGTCGTCAGCCTGACCGTCATCGGCCCGACGATCTTCGAGGCAGATCGCATGGCGACGGCGGCGTTCGCCATGGGCCGGGGCGGTCTCTCGTTCATCGCCGCCCGCCCGAACCTCGAAGCGTACGCGGTCATGCTCGACGGCACCGCGGTCCACACCGAAGGCTTTCCGGACGATGTTCGCTAAGGCGCTCGCGCTGCCCGATCGCTGGTTGAACCGGGTGGCGATGTACCGGCTCGTCATCTATTACCTGGGCGCCCTCCTCGGCATCGCCGTTCTGGAGTGCTGGCGCGGCAGTCTCGCCTACCCGCCGTCCGCGGTACTCGGCTCGACCGCCATCGCCGTGGTCGCCTGCGTCGCGATGAACGGGCTCTTCGCGGTCACCTTCGGCGCCCCGCGGAACGACGATTCGGCGATCATCACCGGTCTGATCCTCGCCCTCATCGCCGGCCCGGCCCTCACCCGGCACGACGAGGTCTTTCTCGTCTGGGCTGCCGTCCTCGCGATGGCCTCGAAGTACGTCCTCGCCCGTCACAACCTGCACCTGTTCAACCCGGCTGCCATCGCCTTGGTACTCACCGGCACGTTCGCCGACCAGACCGCAAGCTGGTGGGTCGGAACCGCCCACCTGACACCGTTCGTGATCGGCGGCGGTCTCCTCCTGGTGCGAAAAATACGCCGCGGCGATCTGGTGGCGAGCTTCCTCTGGGCGACGCTCTTCGTCACCCTCGCCTGGAGCGCCCTCGACGGCATCCCCTTCACCCAGGCACTTCACCGCGGCGTCGTCGATTCCCCGGTCTGGTTCCTGGCCTTCGCGATGCTCACCGAACCGGTCACCGCGCCACCCACCAAACCCCTTCAGATGGCCTACGGCGTCCTGGCCGGTGTACTCGTCGTCCCCCAGCTCCACCTCGGCAGTTTCTACCTGACACCCGAGCTCGGTCTCGTCGCCGCCAACGCCTGCGCGATCCCGCTCCGCTCGCGCCGGCGCTACCTGCTGCGTCTCAGCCGCGCCATCCCGCTCGGTCCCGGTCTGGCCGATTTCCTCTACGAGCCGTCCCCGGCGTTCGCCTATCGCCCCGGCCAATACATGGAATGGACGCTCGATCACGACCGCGTCGACAGCCGGGGCAAACGCCGCTACTTCACCCTCGCCTCCTCGCCTACCGAACGCACGCTTCGGATCGGCGTCAAGTTCGTCGCCACGGGGAGCACCTACAAGCGGGCGATGCTCGACCACGTCCGCCGGGGTGCGCCGATCGTCGCCACCCAGGTCGCCGGCGACTTCACCCTGCCCCGCGACACCGACCGCAGGCTGGCCCTCATCGCCGGCGGCATCGGCGTCACCCCCTTTCGCAGCATGGTCAAATACCTGACCGACCGCCACGAGGACCGCGACGTCGTCATGCTCTACGCCAACCGGCGCTACGACGAGATCCTCTACCGCGACGTCTTCCAGGCCGCCCACCGCTCCTTCCATTTCCGCCCCGTCTACGTCCTTTCCGATCCGTCCTCATCTCCCCACTGGTGGGAGGGAGAACGGGGGCACATCGATGCCGCCATGATCGAGCGCCACATCCCCGACTACCGAGACCGTCTCTTCTACGTTTCCGGCTCCCCGGCACTCGTCCAGTCCGTGCAGGATGCTTTGCGCGACCTGGGCGTGAAACACGCCCACGTCAAGACCGACTACTTCTCCGGCCTGGCGGCGTAAGAGATCACTCCGCGTGCGACCGATCATCTCGTCGGATTGGCGGCGGGCGCTTCCAGACGAAACAAGACACGGTCGCTGGGAGCACGGTATTGCGTACGCCGACAGCGACAGCGGCGTCCCTGATTTCGCCGGCCGACCTCCGGTACCGGGGCACGAGAGCGATCGAATCGACACCGCCGACCCCGTCGCCTCGGCTATCCCTCGAAGTCTTGACGCACGCTGCGCGTCCCTGCTACCATGTTCAAGAAATCTTGAATGATCATCGTTATCTGAATGAGGAGCGATCGATGCCACACGACGACCCCCAGGACGTGTTCGTTATCTCCGACCCGGCCGTCCTCAAGGTCGTCGCCCATCCCCTCCGCCTGCGCATCCTCGAAGACCTGCGCGCCCACGCCGGTGCCCCGCGCTCCGTCAAAGAGATCGCGACCGCCCTTGGCTCCTCCCAAACCAAGCTCTACTACCACGTCAATCTCCTCGTCGACCGCGGCCTGATCCGCGTCGCCGAAACCCGCCTCGTCTCCGGCATCGTCGAACGCCGCTACCGCGTCACCGCCTACCGCCTCAGCTTCGACCGCTCGCTCCTGGCCACCGACCAGGCCGGCGACGACGGTCTGGAAGTCTGGCTCTCCCTCGTTCTCGACGAGGCGCGTAGCGAGATCCGCAACGCCGTCGCCGCCGGTCTGATCGACCTCGACCGCTCCGCCGACGATGACATGGGACCTCGCCGCCTCGTTCTCGGCCGCAAGTGGTTCTCCCTGACCCCGGCCGAGCTCGCCGAGTTCAACCGCCGCTACGACGACCTGATGGCCTCCTTCGGCTCCTGCGTCCCAAGCGACCAGGTGGCCAACGCTCGCCCTGAGGCAACCCTTTACGAGTTGTTGCTTGGCTTTTATCCGACCGTCCCGCCCGGCCCCGAATCCGGCGCCGGTTCCCCCACCCCGTCCTGAGGAGCGACGATGGAGTCCACCGCCTCCCCCTCGACACCCGCCGCCCCGTCCCACCTCGGCGCCGACTTCTGGAAGTTCTTTTCCGGTCAGACGATCTCCAGTCTCGGCAACGCCGTCACCCTCTTCGCGTTTCCGCTCCTCGTCTACGAGTTGACCGGCTCCGCCCTCAACCTCGGTCTGACGACCGCCGTCGCCTTCGTCCCCTACCTCCTCTTCGGTCTCCCCCTCGGCGCCTGGGTCGATCGCGTCGATCGCCGCCGCCTGATGATCGCCACCGATCTCCTCCGCGCCGCCGTCATCGGCACGATCCCGCTCCTCTCGGCCCTCGACATGCTCTCGATCTGGCACGTCTACGCCGCCGCGTTCCTCGCCTCGACCCTCGGCATTGCCTTCGACGCCGCCCAGTTCGCCGCCATCCCCAGTCTGGTCGGGACCGGCGACCTCGTCACCGCCAACGGCCGCATCCAGGCCAGCTACTCCGCCGCTGCCGTCCTCGGCCCGCCGATCGCCGGCTTCCTCGTCACCCGCACCTCCCCCGAATTCACCCTGACCGTCGATGCCGCTTCGTTCGTCGTCTCCGCCCTCTCGATCGTCCTCATCCGCCGCACCTTCAACTCTGCCGAACGATCACCCCAGACAACCTCGATCCGCCGCGACATCACCGAGGGTCTCCGCTACGTCCTCGGTCACCCCGTCCTCCGCAACATCTCCCTGATGATGGCCCTGATCAACTTCGTCGGATCGACGACCGGCGCCCAACTCGTCCTCTTCGCCAAGGAGCAACTCGGCGCCTCCGACCAGCAGGTCAGTTGGCTCTTCTCCGCCGGCAGCGCCGGCGTCACCGTCCTCTCGCTCGCCGCCGGTCCGCTCCGTCGCCGCTACCCCTTCAGCCGCGTCGCCCTCTCCGCGCTCGTCCTCGACGGTCTCCTGACGGTCCTCTTCGCCGCCGTCGGTTCCTACTGGCTGGCGCTGCCGATCTGGGCGGCAATCTCCGGTCTCGGTATCCTCTTCAACATCAACACCGGCAGTCTCCGCCAGGCGATCGTCCCCAACCACCTCCTCGGTCGCGTCATCAGCATCGCCGGCGTCCTCGCCTGGTCCGCCATCCCCCTCGGCACCCTCGCCGGCGGTTGGCTGATCGACCGTACCGGCAACGTCGCCGCCGTCTACGCCGCCATCGGTCTCGCTACCGCCGCCATCGCCGTCGCCTTCTCCTTCTCCCCCCTCGGCCACGCCGAACGCTACCTCCCATCCGGGGACCGTTCACCGGCCGTCGCTCCCCATGCCGAGACCGTGCTCGTTACCGAATGACCTGCTGGGCGCCGAGCGACGGAGCACGCTACCGGGCGATCGCCCGATCCACCGGCGAGTCTTAGGCAACCGGGGATGCGGAGTCACCGGCGATATTCCTGACCACCATCACCCGATGTCCTTCCGCGGCGGCATGACGCAAGACTTGCTCGCCGACGGCCTTGGGTACGGCCACGACCGCCTGATCGTCGTCCACTCCGAGGAGATGGGCGTCCGTGGTCAGCGCCTCGATGGCCGGCAGGTCCGGCGTCGGAGACGCTGCCCGAGGCGTCGCGGCTTCGGCGGACCAGATGGCGATCACGGCGACCCTGTCTCCGGGCCGCGCCGCGACACTCGAAGCCAACGAGACCTTGACCACCGTCCAATCGCCCTCGTCCTGTGGCACCTCGATGATGGTGTCCCGCGTCAAAATCCGGCCATGGGCAACCGGCACGCGGGTCATCCCGCCAACGACGTCCTCGCGCTTGAGCGCTCGCTCGGGCGGCAGCAGCACCCGTACGGTCCGGACATCTTCCTCACGGATCACCGCAAATGCGGGGAGATCGACAACGGCCTCGACGTAGTCGTCCCTCGGCAGGACCGGCTTCGCATCGCTCATCCACCATCCGCCCGCCAGGCACAGCACGACGATCAGACCGTAACCGACCCAGGACGGCGCGACCCGCGCGGCAAACGACTTCCAACCTCCCACGGCATACACGGTCAGCAGCCCAAACAGAACACCTTGACCGGCCAGGACCTGCGTCCAGGATGGGCGGTGCCCCGTATTCATCGTCCGGCGCCCGCTTTTGGCTTTTCCACCGCTGCCGCTTCCGGCTTCGCATACCTGAAGGGAAAGAGCGACTCATCGAGGATGGTTGTCGGATCCGTGCCGGGGAACGGGGGGTTTTGCCACGGCGGCTGGAACTTGAAGGCGAGCTGGTTCATCACCGCCCAGGTCCGCCGCTCTTCCAACCACGAATCCGGTACCGGAATTCGCATCTGCTTCAGCACATCGGTCCGATGGAGATCGAACGAAGCCCTCACCACCGAGCCATACGCGGCCGCCTGCCCGATCGCCGCCACGTAACAGAGACGCGCGACGATCAACCCGCCGCCGAATACGACGACGAATGGCCAGGCGCGCTCTTCAGTCAAGAATAGGAAGCCTCCTCCGATCAGCGAGACTACCGTCAGCAAGCTGCTGAGGTTGAGGAGGGCGACCAGCGGCGTCACCACGGCGTCGATCTGTGCCCGCAGCACCTCCGGCAGCAACGGCGCCAACCGGGGCCACCAGATCACCGCGTCGAGGCGATAGACCCGTTGCGGATACTCCTCGGCCGCGGTCAACACGTTGCCGAGCCGGGTCGGGCGCACGCGTCCCGAATCTTGCGGGTAAGCAAAGTAGCGCCGCTGGTAGGCGTCGTCGTCCTGCAGCCTGTTCGTCAGCTGCTGCCATTCGCGGAGCTGGCGGGTCCGTCCCCAGTCCCGGAGGGGTCCCGGCAGGTTGTAGCCCTCATACCATCGGACCGTCGTTGTCGTCAGCGCCGCCAGGATGTTGGCAATCGCCGTCAACGTCAGCAGCACCGCGAACGCCAGCCAGAGACGTTCGTCGGCGCTGAGCTCGGTCCACCAATCGACCGGACGCGTCCTGCCGACGCGCACCAGAACGACCCCGCCCATCGCGACCGCCGCGATGATCGTCGGCGCCCAGTGGGCGATGATGAAGCGTCGATCGAACAGCGTCCCGATTCTCTCGACAAAGGCCGCCAGCACGCCCAGCCTCACTTCACGGAGATCAACTCGACTCGCACCGGGATGTTATGGGTCAGGCAATAGGGATTGCCCGCACCATCGATTCCGACCTGACCCGGGTAGTAGATCTTCGCCGGTTCTAGGGGGCATCGATACTGGATCACGTTTTGCGTGGTCGTGTCACCCCAGAGGTCCGCGATGGCAGCCGAGTTATCGAACGCAAAGGAAGCACCAGGGCCACGAAAGATGGAGTTGTAGAGCACCGTGTCGTACAGGAGCTCACCGGCATGATCGGTGAGCGCCGTACGAACGGTCTCGAACGATGTGATCCCTTCCGGCATCGCCACTAAGGACCTTGCCGAAATCGCCGTTGTCACGCCCGTCATCGAGCCGTTCTGCTCGACAATCACCGGACCTAGCACGGGCAGGTCGGTGGCGAACGTAGCGATCTCGCCGATCGGCATCCTCGGAACGGTCACGAACATCGGCGACGTCGCCAGCTCACCGAATCGCCGGCCTTCGTCTTCTCCGGTCAGGTCGATGCCGCCGCCGGGCCACGCCACGCAGACCCGTTCGACATCCGGTCTCATCGCGATCGCCACCTGCCCATAGGCGACGACCGCACGCGCGTCCGCCACCGTCGCCTCAGGACCGAGTACCGCGAAATCGCGAGCCATGATGTTGCCGACCGGGATCGTGCCCCAGGTGCGTTCCGGCATGGCGACCCACCTTCCTCACGCATCGACGGGCCGAGCGAGACGACCGTTCCAGCGAGATGCCACGCGTCAAGGAGCGCAAGCGACGATTGCCAAACTGGTCCCATCAACCCGCAAACGATATCGCCATTATGGGTATGCGCGTCCCCAAAGTAAATAGGCCCACATGCGGCCCGGCGCCCGTCGTGCTACGTCTGCGTGTCCTTCGGGAGCGCTCCGGGCTCTACTTCCGTGTGCAACTCTGCCGCCGACAACCCCACCAACTCTCGCCGCATCCCCTCGCCCCAGAATCGGTCCCATAACTCTCGAAACGCCTCGTACGACCGCTTCCGCCCACCGTATTCCCGACCCAAGAGCGCCACCAAGCCCCGCCGCGGATCGTCCGGCGGCGGCCGCAACGCCGTCGACGCGATCGCCTGGTGCGCGGACACCGGCGCCACCGCCAGCGTCTTCCCCAACGCCGCCGTCTGCTCCACCCCCAGACTCGTCAACTCGTCCTGGATCAGCGCGATCCGCACGTCGGCGTCGTGGAGATTGCCCAACGCCTCCTGGATCGCCTTGACCCGCTCGATCTGCCGTTCCCCGCTCTCGCCGAACACGACCCGGAACAATTCCAACGTGTACCGCAATCGCTTGGCGGCGATCCTCAGCGCGTGCAATTCCTCGATCGCGGTCTCGTCCGCCACGATCGGCGCGTACGAGTAGAACTCGGCGACCCGCACGGCCAGGATCCGTCGCGCATTCTCGCCCAACGTGCCACTCGGTTTGATCCCTTCGACCGGCCACGCGCGGCTCATTCGGCGTCCTCCGCGTTCTCATCCGCCTCCGGCCCAGCCGCCGCCGATCCGAACCGCCTGGCCGTCTCTCCCGCCACGTCCCGGTCCTCCAGACCCCCCAGAAACGCCAGCATGTGCTCGCGGGCCGCCTCCCGCTCGGCGTCGATCCGGGCGATCAGCCGGTCGATACCGGGACGCTCGCCCGGCGCCGCCGCCTCCCGTTCCTTCGTCAGGTGGTCGAGCAGAACGTCGCGATCGCGCACCTCGCCGAGGGCACCGGTAATCTCCTTCGCCATTGCGTGCAGCGGCCGATACCAGTCGTCCGGGAAGCAACCGACCGCCACGTCCATCGCCGCTCGCAATCGCCGCGACGCCACTCGCACGTCGTGGACGCCCTCGATGTCCTCTCCGGCGATCGCCACCGGCACCGCCCGCCAGACCGCCCCCCATCTCATCGCGATCAATTCCCGCATCGCCGACCGGTAACTTTGTCCCGGATCGAGCTCCGCGTCCCGGACCTTTGCCATCACAACTCCCCCGCGAACACCGCCATCAGCAACCCCGTCCGAATCCCGCTTCGCGCTCCTTCGATCGCTCGCGGTCGCGTTCTCCCCGCGAGTTCCCGCACGATCGCGATACCGGCCGGCAAGACCCGTGCCCGCGCCTCGGGAATCTCGATCGTCTGCGCAAGGACCGCGGCAGGCGTCGCCGTCAACCGCGTCAAAACCTCGTCGAGGTCGCCGATCGTCGCCGGTTTACTTGGTGGCAAGAGCCTGACCATGTACTCACCCGTTCCGCCGACCGCGATGAGACGGTCAATCGGCCCCGCCGGCAAATCCAGGTCGGACAGCGCCATCCCGGCCGCCTCCCGGCAGGCCGCGATCTCGTCGCTACTCGGCGGATCGGCGTGGACCAGCCGGTCGGTGAGGCGTCCCGATCCGAGCGGAATCGAACGACCCCACGCGAACGCTCCTCCCGGCGCGCTGATCACCTCGGAACTGCCGCCGCCGATGTCGGCGACGACCGCATCGCCGGCGAGGTCGAGCGTCGCCTTCAGTCCACGAAACGTCAGTTCCGTCTCCCGCTCGCCGCTGATCGCCGTCAATTCCAGTGCGGTTTGCTCTCGCACCCGCTGGAGAAACTCCTCGCCGTTGGCCGCGACCCGCGTCGCCTCGGTCGCGACCCCGATCAGCCGCCGCGCGCCCGCTTCCCGCGCCTCTGCCGCGAAATCGCGGAGCGCCCCCAGGGCGGCCTCGATCCGATCCTCGGCCAGTCGCCCCGTCTGCTCGATTCCCTCGCCCAGGCGCACCGTCGCCGACCGCCAGAGGAATTCCTCGACGCCCTCGTCGCCGGCGGGTCGACCGACCGTCATCTTGATCGAGTTGGACCCGATGTCGAACGCCGCGACCGGCGACGAGTCCACGTCGGAATCCTTAACAATTCCCACGTTAATGATCTCCGCACGGTGATGCCGTCGCCCAACGTCATTGTTGGGCTGCGCGAGTGAGCGGTACTGGCGGCGTTGTTTTACGTATGATACATGATTAACAGAGGGTGAACCCGGGCGCGGCGCGACGACCGCCGCTCCGACCAGCGCCCGCGGCCAGGAGCGGCTCCTCGGTCCCGACCGCGTCTGCCGGTCTGAGCCTGGAAAGGAACGGGTGGATGGCAACAGAGTCCGAACAGAAACCGGCCGACCTGGTCCGTCAGCGGGCGAAAGAGGAGCGCCGCCTCTTACGGGCCGAGCAAGCCGCCGAACGCAAACTCCTCAAGGCCACCGAGCGCCTCGCGGTCGCCGAGAGCCGCCTCGAACAACAGCAAACCCGCGTCGAACGCCGGCGCGAACGCGTCGCAACGGCGCGAGAGGACCTCCGCCGGCGCCAGGAAGCACGCGCCATCGGTCCAAACGGCACCGCTGCCGCACCCACGCCCCCACCACCCGCGGCCGCATCCGCACAATCGCCGATCCCGGCCCGGGACGATTCGCCGGTCATGCCTCAGATCGAATCGGTCCCCGCCGGCGCCGCGACCGCCCCGTCCGACGGAGCCAAGCCGGCCCGACGACCGACCCGGCGGCGCTCGGCAAAAACCGACGCCTCCGCTTGAATCATCGGGCGGTCGACCGATCTCGACCGCCCGACCGATCAGAACCCGTCGTCGGCGATGCGTTCCAGCCCGTCGATCACCTCGTCCCGCGTCAACCCACCCACCATCAACTCGGCGTCGGACTTGTTGAGCAATCGCCGGTAGAACCGGATCGCGGCGTCGATCGCGGCCGGATCGTCCGGTGCCGCCTCGAGTCGGTGGGCGACGACGTTCTCGGCCTCGTCGAATCGTCCCGCGTCTTCCAGGTAGGCAGCCAATCGCTCCGCCGTCTCCACCGGCAGATCGAGTCCGGACAGTTGGTCGATCACGTCGTCCAATCCCGGAATTCGTGACTCTCCCAATTCCTGGTCTTCGCCGACGATCTCCAGATACAACCGCAGCGCCTTCAGATACCGCGGGAAACTCTCGTCGTACCGCTCGGCGTCGTCGTAGACGTGGCCCTCCTCCCTCAGCAACTCCGCCAACCCGAGACACCGCTCCGGGTCGAGCCGCCCGTGCGCCCGTAACAATGCGATCAGATCGTCCTCGGACAGCGCGTGGACCAGCGACGCCGGCACCCCGACCAGCTTCCCATACGCGTCCGACAGCAGCGCGATCGCTTCCTCCGTCTGCCCCTCTTCCCGCAACCGCAGCACCCGGACCAAAAACCCGCTGAACTGCTGCACCATCCGCATGATGTAATCCTGATACATCGCCGTTCGTCTCCAGAAGCGCCTTCATCTCGCCGTCACCAGTGTACGTGTCGGTGACCGCTGAGCGCCGCGGGATGCCTACATCACAGGTGGTCTCCTCTCTCCCCGCCGTCATCCTTCACTTCGTGAAGGATCTCTCGTTCGCGTTCCGCCAACTCTCCAGGCCGTCAACCCAACTCCCCGGGGTCCACTCGACGACACGCCTTGCTAGAATCCAACCCTCAACAGTCACCCGCGCCGGACCACCAGGAGACACCCACCGTGCCCGAAGACGAAATCTGCTACCTCTCCGCCCTCGACCTCCGCGCCCGGTATCGCCGTCGCGACCTCTCACCGGTCGAAGTCACGGAGACCGTCCTTCGCCGCATCGATCGCCTCAATCCCCAACTGACTGCCTTCATTACCGTCACCCCCGAGCTCGCGATGGAACACGCCAGGGCCGCGGAGTCCGCCTACGCCCCCGGCGGTTCGCCCGGCCCCCTGGCCGGTATCCCCATCTCGATTAAAGACCTCTCCCCCACCAAGGGTATCCGCACCACCCGCGGCTCACTCCTCTCCGCGGATTGGATCCCCGACGAGGACGCCCCCTTCGTCGAGCGCGTCTACACGGCCGGTGCCGTCATGCTCGGCAAAACCAACACCCCGGAATTCGGCTGGAAAGGCGATTCCGGCAACCGCGTCGTCGGCCCCACCCACAACCCCTGGCAGCACGGTCGCACCGCCGGCGGTTCCAGCGGGGGCGGTGCCGCCGCCGTCGCCGCCGGTCTCGGCCCGCTGGCCCAGGGCAGCGACGGCGCCGGTTCCATCCGCATCCCCTGCTGTTTTTGCGGTATCTTCGGCCACAAACCCTCGTTCGGTCTCGTCCCCCAATACCCGCCCAGCGTGATGGGCGACCTCTCCCACATGGGCCCGATGACCCGCACCGTTCGCGACGGCGCCCTCCTCCTCGACGTCACCGCCGGCGCCGACGCCCGCGATCGCTTTTCCTGGACCAGCGGTCTCGACTACCTCGCCGCCCTCGACCGTACCGACGTCGCCGGTCTCCGCGTCGCCTGGTCGCCCGATCTCGGCTACGCCCCCGTCGAGCCCACCGTCCGTGCGGCAACCACCACCGCCGCCCGCCGCTTCGAGGAGCTTGGCTGCCACCTCGAAGAGGTCAATCCCGGTCTCCCCAACCCCTGGGACATCGTCGACGTCATCTGGGCCAGCGCCACCGCCGGCACCCACCGCGACGACCTCGCCCAGGTCCGCGACCGGCTCGACCCCGGTCGCCTCGCCGTCGCCGAACACGGTCTCGCCTTCACCGGCGCCGACCTTGCCAACGCCCTCATCCGCCGCAACGCCTACTACCTGGCGATGCGCGCCTTCATGAAACGCTTCGACCTCCTCCTCACCCCCACCCTTCCCTGTACCGCCTTCCCCGCCGGCGACGACCACCCCGGCCAGATCGACGGCACCCCCACCACTTACCTCGCGTGGACGGCCTTCACCTACCCCTTCAACCTCACCGGCCAACCCGCCGCCACCGTCCCCTGCGGCTTCGACCCCACCGGTCTCCCCGTCGGTCTCCAGATCGTCGGCCGCTGGCACGACGACACCACGGTCCTCCGCGCCGCCGCCGCCTTCGAAGCCATCGCCCCCTGGGACGACCGGCGCCCTCTCTGATAGCGTGTTCGGCCCCCCGGCTCGGCCCCCCCGGCCCCCCAATCCTGGGGGGAGACGAGGGAGCGCGCTCTTGAGGGTGGCGCTGAAGATCGCGGATCGTCGTTCACCCCCCAGGATTGGGGGGCCGGGGGGGCCGAACCGGGGTGGCCGAGCCCCGAGCCGATCCCTACCCGGCAATAAAGTTGTACACCGCCACCGTCACGTCCGCATTCCCGTCCCCCAGTGTCACCCCGTATCCGCCGAGCCCGTCGTCGTATGAGTACCCCGGAACGTCGCTCCGTCCGTATCCCCGCGGGTAGGAAGTCTCCGCCAACCCGTAACTCCCCAACGGCAAGCCGGACCAGACGAAGCCGCCGTCGATCGGCGATGCATCGGCAACCGTCAACGGTCCTCCCAGGGCCGAGCCGTTTAGTCGGAAGTCGTACGGCCCGCCGGACGGCGGGCAAGCCGCCGGCGAATAGTCGTCGGGCGACGTCGTCCGCGGGCAATCGAACACCAGCAACGTGATCGACCCCGTCCGTGCCGCCGGTCGCAGGTTGTAGATCGTCACGACGACGTCGGGCGCCGACTCGTCGATCGCCACCGTGTAGCCGCTCTCCGCCGATCCGCCCACCGCCGCCGAACCGGGGATGAAGTACGTTTCGAACCCATCCGGTAGCGGATCCTCGACCAGACCGTACGAACCCAACGGCAGCGCGCTCCACGTGAAGTCACCGCCACCGCCGTCCGCGTCGGCGAGCGTCAGCGCCTGACCGTCCGGCGTCGTCAGGTTGAGACCGTAGCCGCCGCCCGCGAGCTCGCAGTCGTCGCCGACCAGGTTCTCCAGCGTCATCCCCTCCGGGCAGGCGTAGACCAGCGCCCGGATCGAACCCGTTTCCTCGGGCGTCGGCGTTTCGGTTGCCGTCGGTTCCGGTGTCTCGGTCGGCACCGGGGTCTCGGTCGGCACCTCCGTCGGCGTCGCCGTCGGTGTCGGCGGCGGCGGAATCTCGGCCCCGATCACCGCCACCACGTACGCCGCCCCACCGGACGACGGTTGCGCCATTCGGTTGGTCATCGCCGCGGCCGGAACCAACCGCGCGCTGCCCACCGTCGGTTCGACCGCCTTGATCGTCAGTTCCCCTTCCTTGAACATCGCGCTGTCGCCGGCCTGCAGCGTCTGCGTGCGCCCTCCCTCCGGCAAAATGTCGATCGCGCCGTCCGTCGCCAGGATGACCGTCGATCCGCCCGTGTCCGGAACCGTGGCGACGTCGCCCAGCTCCAACACGTTGCGGACCAGGTCGATGTCGCGCTCCCCGGTCGGCGGGGCAAACGGATTGCTTTTGTAGAGCAGCTTCCCGGACCCGATGTCGTCGACGTCCGCCGCCGGCACCAGTTCGAGTGCGAGGTACGTCACGGATTGGTCGGAGAGACTTGCCCGCGCTTGGCGCGTTCCGTCCTTGACCAGGAACGCCTCGCCCGGCGCCAACCGGGCAACGTCCTCGGTATCGGGGCTGCCCGGCACGGCGTTCGTGAGCAAAATCGGTTCGTCACTCGCGAGGATGAATCCGAGCGCCCGCCGCGTCGCCTTCGCCTGCGCCCGCGGCAGTGCCGTCCGCTCCACCAACCGCCAGGCAACCCGCTTTTCGGCAATCCTGGCGATACCTTGCGTGACGACCTGGGCGCTCCCCGTCGCCGGCGAACCGCCGGGCGGCGCCAACTGCCTGGCGCCCGCAACGCCGAGCGGCGTCAGCACCAGCAGCGCAACCGCAATCCACCACCACCGCTGCCGTATCCCGGCCCGTTGCCGTTCCTCGTCCATTTCGCCCTCCCGATCCCTTAACGATTCGCCACCCAGATTGCCCGGCGCGGGCCCACCCCAATCGCGCCGCCGATTGTGCCGCCACACAACCCGGCAACGCCGCCATTCGCGGACGGCCGGGACCCCGCCGCACCGCGGGCTCACCGTCCATACTCATCATACGCTCGACTTGCCGTATTCGTATCTCCGCGGGTAGCATCCGGTGAGGATTGGCCGACGCAAGGAGACGACGACGAAAGTGGCACCGATCGACACCGGCAACCACGCGCCGGCTTTGACCGACCCGATCCCCGACGCCGACGGCACGCCCCGTCGCATCGCCGACGCGTTGCGAGACGGCCCCGTACTCCTCGGCATCTACAAGAGCTCCTGTCAGGCCAGCAAGACGATCTTTCCGATCCTCGAACGCCTCCACCAGCGCGATGGCGCTCGCGGCTTGACCGTCTACGGCATTTCCCAAGACTCGCCCAACGTCACCCGCTCCTTCGCGCGCCGCTACGGCATCACCTTCCCGCTCCTCGTCGAAGGCGAGGCTTATCCCGTCTCTCGCGCCTTCGACATCTTCGCCACCCCCACCGTCTACCTCGTCCGCCCCGACGGCACCGTCGCCTCCTCGATCATGGGTTTCTTCCGCGACCAGGTCAACGAATTCGCCGCCACCGTCGCCAACGAACTCGGAGTCCCACCCGAACCGATCATCGCCGAAGACGAAACCGAGGTTCCCCTCTTCGTCCCCGGCTGACCGAGCAAGCATCTGTCCTAGGGTCCCTGGGACGCACACCAAACGATGATCAATCGCCCTCTTGGCTTCGCGGTCACGGCACACGGAAAAGGGAACGAGGCCGAAGCCGCGCCCGACACCCCGACGTTACGCAAAACATCGGGGAAAGGCCAGCCGGTGGACCCGAACCGACCATCAAACTCCGCTTCGGAGCGGCCGCCGGCGTCCCCCGCTCCTCCGATCTCCACACCACCGAACCGGGGACGACGCTTCCGCCTCCGCTGGGCACTCTACGCCCTCGTCGCCGTCGTCGCACTCGTTCCAGCCATCTGGCAACGGCCCACCGCCTACCCGTGGGACCACGACTCGCCCTGCGTCACCCAAACCGCCGCCGCCCAAACCGCCGAAGCCGAAGCTCTGTCCGAACCACTCGCGAAACCGACCGTCCCGGGTGCCTGTGTCGACCTCGCAACCCTCGTCGCCCGCCGCAAGGCCACGTCGGTTCCCTAATTCGCCCGCCGTCCCCCACGCCATCCTCCTCGACGGCGAACGCCGCCTCCTCCTTCCCGGCACCGTTCGTGCGATAGTCCGCTTCGGACCACCGGCCGCGGTCTGCGAGGCGAGGCGATGGCAACCGATCGGCAACCCAAACACGTCCTGGTGATCAACGACGTCCCCGTCCTGCTCGACGTCTTTCGCAGCCTGCTCGAAAGCGAAGGCTACCGGGTTTCCCTCGACAACTTCTCCGACTTCGATCTCGCCAGGAAACTCGACGACATCAGACGTCTCAAACCCGACGTGGTCATCCTCGACTTCGTCTTCGGGGGCGAACCCCTCGGCTGGCAGTTGCTTCAACTCATGAAACTCGACCGCGCGACCGCCCGCATCCCCGTCGTCGTCTGCACCGCCGCCGCCCGTCAAGTCACCGAGCTCCAGGGCCACCTTCGCACGATGGGCGTGGCCGCCGTCCTGAAACCCTTCGACATCGACACCCTGCTCGCCGCCGTCGCCGCGGCCATCGACGGTGGTCCCTTAGCAGTCGGTCTCTCACCCGCACCGCCGGATTGACCGGCACCCTCGGTTGCGAACGATGGCTACCTTCGAACTCTGGGACGAACGCACCGCACGGACCATCGGCCGCTGGTCGACGGAAGAGGACGCGCTGGCCGTCGTCCGCGATCTGCTCGATCGCGGCGAAGTCCTCGCCGTCGCCGCCCTCGTGCTGCGCAGCTCCGACTGGGGTCGTGCGCCCGAGATCGTCGCCTCCGGTTCCGCCCTCAGCGCCCGCGCTCGCCGCGCTCCCGACGAACCTGGATAAATCTCCGTAGACGAGACGAACCGCCTTGAACGAGAATAACGACGGGAAGGCCGCCGCCATGCCGGCGCCTGCAGTCCGAATTCGGATCGGACCTCCGCTACGCTGCTGCTCTCTGTTCCGCGCCGCGGGCAGGGGTGAGAGAGCACCCCGACCGGGGCCGGTACCGCGTCCCGGGAGACGCGCCGTCCCGTCGAGATCGACGCGCCGACGTGCGGGTGACTCGCATCGCGGGAGTGACGATGAACCAGCCAATCGGGCAGGCGCCGCGGATCCTCGTCGTCGACGACGACGCCGCGATCCGCGAATTCTTGCGCGATCTCCTCGGTTCCGAAGGCTACGTAGTCGACGAAGCCGCCAACGGCGCCGAGGCCGTCGAACGCGTCCGCTCCAACCCGCCCTCGGCCGTCCTCATGGACCTGATGATGCCGATCCTCTCCGGTGCCGAAGCCACCTCGACCCTGAAGAGCGATCCCTCCACCGCCCGCGTCCCGATCCTCGCGATGAGCGCCGGTCGCAACCTGGCCACGATGGCGACCGGCGTCCCCGCCGACGGTTTCGTCAGCAAACCGTTCGATCTCACCCGACTCGTCGAGGTCCTCGCCCAGCACACCCGCTCCGACGACTGATCACCCATCGTGGCCACCGGTCCCGTCTTTCCCCGACCGAAAACCAACATCCGCCCGCGCGGCTCACACGCATGATAGGATGAGACACCAGTCGCTCCGTCGATACGAAAGCGACGCCGATGTTCTGCACCACCTGCGCCTCCATCAACGCCCGCAACGCCCGCCGTTGTTCCGCCTGCGGCGGTCCGCTCCGCGACGCTCCGCCCGAATCCGCCCGAATCCGCCGTCGACCATCGCGAGTCGTCCCTCGCCGCGCCTTGCGAATCATCCAGGCACTGCCGATCCTGCTCCTGGCAGCCGGTTTCGCCCTCGCCGCCGACCACGCCTGGACCGCCCGCGCCGATCGCGCCGTCGCGTACGCCGCCGCCGACCGGGCGATGGCCCAGGGCGACCTCGTCGCCGCCCGCGACGGTTTCGCCAGGCTCGGCACCTACCGGGACGCCGACCGGCGCCTCTCCGAAGCCACGGTCGCGCTCGCGCCCTACCAATCCGCCGTCGAGGATGCCCGCGCCGCCGCCGCCCAAAATCGCTTTGCCGACGCCATCGCCGGTCTGCTCGCCGTCGTCCACGATCTCCCGACCTATGCTCCCGCCGTCTCGCTCCTCGCCGACGTCCGCGCCCAACAACGGCAGCAACTCGAAGCCGACGCCGCCGCGGCGGAGCGCACCGGCGATTGGCTCGCCGTCGAGCGCTCCCTGGCCGCCCTCGCCGCCGGCAATCCGACCGACCAGGGCGTCGCGTCCCACCTCGCCGCGGTCCGCCGCCAGCACGCGCCGTTTGTCTACGCTCGCGACGGCGTCGTCTACCTCGCCTCCCCCGACGGCGACGAGCGTGCCCTCACCCCGTCGATGGACGCCAGTTGGCCTTCCTGGAATCCGACGCGCACCCAGATCGCCTTCATCCAGCGCCACCCCAACGGCGCCGCCCTCGACGGCACCCTCTGCGTGATCGACCTCGACGGCGCCAACCTTCGTACCCTCGCCGAACGCGTCATGCCCTTCTCCTGGCCGAGTTGGAGTCCCGACGGCACCAAGATCGCCTTCGCCAGCGCCGTCAACTTCGACGAGACCCGCAACGACGGCCAGATCGCCCTCCACGTCGTCGACCTCAACACCGGCCTCGAAACCGACCTCACCGGCGATCGGCTCCCCCACGCCGACTCGCCCTCGTGGTCGCCCGACGGCTCCGCCATCGCCTTCGTCAGTTTTCGCTTCCAGCGGCGCCGCGACGGCAGCATCCGCCGCGCCGACGGCGAGACCTACGTCGTCGACGTCGCCACCCGTGCCCTGACCGACGTCTCCCAGGGCCGCATCACCGACGAAGCCTGGGTCTCCTGGTCGCCCGTCGACGATCGCCTCCTCATCTTCACCGTCCCCGACGACTGGAGCAATCCGCAGCAGAGCCAGATCTACCTCCTCGACCTCGCCACCACCGGTCTCACCGAAATCCCCACCCACGCCTGGGAACTCTCGCGGCCGTACTGGTCGCCGGACGGCCGGCACTTCGCCTACGTCGAGGGCAACAACGTCGTCCGCATCTGGTCCGCCTCGGGCGAAGATTGGATTCGGGTCGACAGCGACCTCGCCCCGTTCATCAGTTGGTCGATCGACGGTTCTGCCCTCTTCGTCGCCTCCGATGCCCTCTACGCCCCCTCCTACGTCCTCCCCGTCGACGACCAGTTCGGCGCCCGCACCCCCCTCACCGTCGCTTACGACGCCTCCGGCAACAACGGCCCCCCTCAATGGTCCCCCCGCACCCTCCCCCCCAGTCCCCGGAGTCCGTCTCTCACCGGCACCGCCCTCGACCCGTAGGGGAAAGGGGACAAAAGATCGCTCGTCCGTCTGTCCGTCTGTCCGTCTGTCCGTCTCCGTTTGCGCTACAGTTCCCTCCGCGTACGCGCACGGAGGAGCGAGCCGCGTGGTATTCCTGGGAAGTCGCGAAGACGTTGCGCATCTCGGCTACGTCCTCGGCCGCTGCCCCAAATGCGGCACCCAGGGCGTCTTCACCGTCTACGAGGCCAAGCGCAAACTGACCGTCAGCATGTTCGTCGCCGTCCCCATGGGGCAGCAGCACGTCCTCGAATGCCGCGCCTGCGGTTTCCGCTTCGCCCTCCCGCCGGAGATGCGCGACCAGCTCACCGAGCGCCTCATCAGCGCCGACCAACTCGCCGACTACGTCTCCCGCGTCCAACAACCCGCCGACCCCCGCGCCATCGGCAACGGCAAACCCGCCGGTCGCACCTTCTATCAGGTCCTCCAGGTCGACCAGGATGCCGACCCCGACGTGATCGAGGCCGCCTTCAAACGCCTCGCCCTCAAATACCACCCCGACCGCTCCACCGCCCCCGACGCCGCCGACAAAACCCGCGAACTCCTCGCCGCCCGCGACGTCCTCGCCGATCCCGTCCGCCGGCGCGCCTACGACGCCAGCATCGGCATCGTCCGCCCCCCGCCCCGCCCGCCCGCGATGCGTCCGGAAGAAGTCTGAACGGGCGGGAGAGGGCGGAAGAAGGCGGGGTGATTCCCTCAGTCCTGGGCGCCCTCTAGGTCATGGCCCCTGGTCCCCGCCTTCCTCCTTCCGCCTTCCGTTCCGAACACCCAGAAAAATTCGGGCGAACGATCGCCGATTCCAGACGAAAGCACCGCAGTCCTGCACAATAAGGACCATGGACACTCTTGTCGAATAATCGACGATCGCCTATGATGGGTAGCGCCGGATACCACCCGTCTGGGGAGGCCGATCGGCTCGATGGGCGCGACGCATACGCGCCGACCGAGGCCTGTGCATTCGCACGGCTCACGATCTGCGACAGGCGATTCGACACGCCTCTATCCGAACCGAGGAGTGTGGTCAATGCACCCGGGCGCGACGCTGCGACCAGCCGCCCGATCGATCGCACCCGATGCGATCCGGACCAAACCCAGGCGCTTGGCCTCCTCCTCCGGCGCCGCTCCGTCTACTCCCGGGCTCCGGTCGCCCTGGCTGTTCCCCGCCTTCGCCGGCATCGCCGTCGTCGCTTGGGCCGTCGCCCTCCTCCTCGCCGACCGCGCCCACATCGTCATCGAATCGCGTTCCCTCGCTGCCGCCGTCGTCGCCGCGTTGACGGTCTCGCGCCTCGTCGCCGCCGCCCTCCTCCTCACCTTTCCCGACGAACGCGTCGCCCCGGTTCTTCGCTGGCTCGGCGCCGGACTGCTCGTTCACGCGCTCGGTACCATCGCCATCTGCCAGTTGTTGCCGTATCTGCGCGAAGGCGGGTCATCGGAACAAGCGGCGAACGGTACCGCCGTCATCTGGCTTGCATCCGGCGGCATCTGGCTTGTCGGTCTCGTTCCGCCCCGTGCTCCCGACCTCAAACCGCGCCGCGCCGCGGCCGTGGTCGGTCTCCCGGTCGCAATCGGTCTCTTCGTCGCCTGGAACGCCTCGCACCTGCCCCGCCTGACGACCGTCGACCGCGTCGGCGGTTCGCTTCCGCGGCAGGATGGCCCATTGCAGAACCTGACCCCGTGGCACTGGTGCGTGACGGGTCTCGCCGTCGCGCTGCCGCTCGTCGCTCTCGTCCTGATCTTCCACCGTCTTCCGGGCGGTGCCCTGCGCGACTTCCTCGCCGTCGGTTGCGTCCTCTTCGCCGGTGCCGCGCTCCACTACGCCATGTGGCCGGGCGGCTTCAAGGAGGCGGCCACCTCCACCAATCTCCTCCGCCTGACCTCCGTCCTCGCCGTCCTGGCCGGTACCGTCGTCGCCCTCCGACGCACCGCGGTCGACCGTGCGAACCTCCTGGCGGAAGCGCAAGCGCGACTCGAACCCCTCGACACCGCCGTCGACCGCGCCGCCGACCTCGGCGCCATCGTCGCCCACGAACTCCGTTCCCCCATCGCCGCCGTTCGCGGTTTGGTCGACATCCTCTCCCTTCCCGATCTCGACGCCGAGACTCGACTCCGCCAGCTCGCCACCATCCGGGCCGAAACGTTCGTCCTCTCCGTCCTTGCCGAGGACATCAAAACCCTCGGCGCCGTCGAACAGGACCTCCTCAGGGTCGCCCCGATCCCCGTCGATCTCGGTCACCTCATCGGCGACGCCGTCGGTTTCGCCCGCTCCCTCCCCGGTCGCCATCCCTTAGAGTGGCCCCAGACGATCACCGGCCGCGTCGTCGCCGATCCCGAGCGCATCGCCCTCATCTTCCGCAACCTCCTGACGAACGCCGCCAAGTACAGCCCGCCGGGGACGCCGATCGAGATCCGCGTCCAGCGCCAGGGCGACCACTTCCGCCTCGACGTCGTCGACCACGGCCCCGGTATCGCCCCGGAACACGCCTCCTGCGTCTTCGCCAAGTTCGACCGTGGCTGCCACCACGCCTCACCTATCCCCGGCGCGGGCATCGGTCTCTACATCTCCCGCGAACTCGTGCGCGCCCACGGCAGCGATCTCACCCTCGAACCCACCCCCGGCGGCGGCGCCACCTTCGTCTTTACCCTCGAGCGCGCCCCATGACCAATACTCAGTCCGGGGAACCCTCTGGGTCCCTCCGTCCTCAGTCCTCGATCCGCATCCTCCTCGTCGACGACCACACCTCTTTCCGCCAATCCCTCGCCTTCATGCTCGACCGCGAAGACGACATTGCCGTCGCCGCCCAGGCCGGCTCCGTCGCCGACGCGCGCGGGGCCATCGCCGCCACCCGCCAATCCGGCCACCTCGACGTCGCCATCGTCGACATCGGTCTGCCCGACGGCGACGGCACCGACATCGTCCGCATCCTCCACAACGCCGGCAGCAAGCACCGCACCCGCGTCCTCGTCCTCACCGGCGTCAGCGACCGGTTCCGCATCGCCCGTGCCGTCGAATCGGGTGCCGATGCCGTCCTCGACAAGTCCGTGACCCTCGCTGCCATCGTGGCCGCCGTCCGCCGCCTCCACGCCGGCGAGGAACTCCTTTCCGCCCGCGAGACGATCGAACTCCTCCGATTCGCCGCCCTCCGCCGCGAACAGGACCGTGCCGCCGAACACGCCCTCGCCCAGCTTACCCCCCGCGAGCGCGAAGTCCTCGGCTGCCTCGCCGAAGGTCTCACCGACAACGAGATCGCCGCCCGCCTCCACGTCAGCGGCGAAACCGTCCGCACCCACATGGTCAACCTCCTCCGCAAACTGAACGTGGACTCGCGTCTCCAGGCGCTCGTGTTCGCGATCCGGCACGGGGCGGTCGAAATCAAGTGAGAGGGAGATAGGGGAGGAGGGGGGAGAAAGGGGGAGGAGGGACGACGGACGGGCAGAGTAGGCGGACATTGTGCCCCGCCCCCTCTCTCCCCCTCCTCCCTGTCACCTTCGCGAAAGGAGCACCGACGTGGCTCATCAACGCAGTTACCATCGGTTGCTCGTTTGGCATCGGGCGATGGATTTTGCGGACCAGATCTATACAGCAACCGAGCACTGGCCTTTGCACGAGCACTACAACTGGCGGAGCCAGGTGCGACGCTCCGCCTTTTCCGTTCCGGCGAACATCGCCGAAGGTCATGCCCGCACGGGCGTGAAGGAATACCTTCACCATCTCTCCATCGCCTACGGCTCGCTCAACGAGACGGAAACGGCCCTTCAGTTCGCCCTCCGCCGCCGCTACCTCGACGAACCCGCCCTTGACACGCTCATGTCCCAATCCGGTCAAGTCGGTCGCCTCCTCCTCGCCCTCATGCGCAGCCTCCGCCACCATCTCAACCAGTGATGCCCATCTCCGTCGTTTCCCTTCTCCCCTTCTCCCCCGTTCTCCCCCCTTCTCCACCGTTCTCCCCCTGCCCCTCGGTCCTAGCTCATTTCCGGTAGTCAAAATTGTCGCAATTCGGGGATTCGTCGCCTCATTGCCGTCGCTAACATGAAATTCAGGACCAAGGTACTACCCCATCGCCAGCCCTCCATTCCCCGTCATTCGATGCCGCGTCGGCCGCGACCGACGGCCGCGCAAGAGACAGGACAGCCATGCCCGGTATCCGTGTTCTCGTCGCCAACGAACCGCGCGCCTACCGGGACACCCTCGCCTCCCTCGTCCGCGCCCACCGCCCCACCGTCGACGTCATCGTCGCCGAACCGACCGGCATCGACGACGCCTTGGTCGCCCACGACCCCCACCTCGTCTTCTGCAGCCGCGTCACCGAGCTCCTCCTGACCAAAGCCCCGGCCTGGATCGTCCTCTACCCCAACGGCGCCGGTCTCGTCGTCGCCTCCATCGCCGGCCACCAACACACCGCCACCGACCTCGACACCACCCACCTCCTCGCCCTCGTCGACGAAACCGCCCAATTCACCATCGACGCCGGTTCCTTCGCGTAGACTCGGCCCGGCTTTTCCTCCAAGGACTGTCACCCGAGCAGGACTTTAGTCCTTTTTCTTCCCCGCCCGATCGGATGTGCAACGTCGCATCACGCTGCCGAATGGGCTAGCCGTTTTGTCACGCTTTTGCGACGTTCGTCCTATGACCTGAGACATCCCTGACGCGTGACGCCTGCTACGATCCCGCCGATCCAGTCGGTGAAGCGGACGCCGGGGCGGCCCGGACGAACTTGACCGAAACCCCCGACCGTGCCGGGCGCGGTTGCCGGCACGTGAGAGACGGACGACCAGATGACCGCCGTCGCAGCGACCCACCGCCTCTCCAGCCTCCGTTTCCGCAATCCCCCCCTAGCTCAAATGAGCCAGACGATTTTCGTCCATCTGCGGGATTCTCCCCGGCGCATCGCCGTCTATCATCCGCACGTGCCATCCGAATGTCCTAGCGGTCGCCCGGTCGACCGGGACAAACCTCTCAGCCCGACCTCGAGCTGGGTGTCCGTCCAGTTGACCGGGCCGGGGCGAAGCGCCACCCAACGGCGGGTGCGCCTCGCCCGCGGATGCCCCTGAGCAAGGGATCTCGGCGGAATCGCCCGGACCGCACCGGCCCGTGCGAAAGGAGGGAGAGCGGGGAGGTGAACCAACTGCGGGCGCGGCGGGCGTTCCCGACCGCTCCCAGACGCGCGAGACGAGTGGGGCCGACCGGGCAACGATCACTCCCCACCCGCCCGCAACCAGCCGAACGCTCCAATCGGGAACGTTCAGCCGTGCGAATCATGATCGATCGCCACGAGGGCGGCAAATGACTGCGCGGCGCGAATGCCAGCACCGAGGAGCGGGCGGCACGACTCGAAGCAGGTCCGGCACGCCGACAGGGAGCAATTGCCGGCCAGACGTTTCAAAGGACACGAATCCATGCATGCGCGCAAACTCGTGGGCGCCGTCGCCGGTCTCGTGGTGATCGGCTCCCTCATGCTCACACCGACGGTCAACGCGGCCGGGTCCGGGACGGCCCAAATCTCGGCGACCAACGCCTCCATCCTGGAACTGGACCAGCCCGTGGGCTTCGTCTTTGGGAACGTTGCCCCCGACGGCAGCACCATCAACAGCTACGAGAACGGGCCAATCGTCGACGGCTTTGCGTACTGCTCGGGCAACCAGCCGGCGCCGGGTGTCGTTGCGAACCTCAATTGGAACTTGACGCTCGGGGCGGCGAGCAGCTTCACGGCCGCGGGCACCGGCGGAACCGACATGAACCTGAGCAACTTCGCCGTGCTGGTGAACCCCGCCGCCTGCAGTACAGCGCCCGGCAGCGGATCGCCGGCTTTGATCAACAACTGGGGACCGAACGCCACTTCCTCTACCCCGCAGCAAATCGCGACCGGGCCGAGCACCGGGCCGGGCGGGTGGTATGGCCAATACTACGACTACTGGCTCCAGTCGCTCTGGTCGAACAACCCGGGTGACCTGACCGTCACCCTCACGTTCACACTCGCCGCTGCGTAATAGATCCGAGGTTGTCATGACCAGGCGACGCTTCATTCATCTCTGCCTGAGTCTGGCGCTTCTCGCGGGGGTTGCCGGTACGCTGGCAGCCCCCGCGCGCGCGGACGTCAGGATCGGCATCACGCCGGCCGTCTTCGAGGTGAACGCGAAACCGGGCGACACCGGCGAGACCGAGATCACGGTTTACAACAAAGGCACCGACGCATTCAGCATTCTCGCGGCGGCCGAACCGTACCCCGGCGCTCCCGAGGAGTATTCGGCCGCCGCGTTTCTCAGCGTCGAGCCGGCCACGTTCGACCTCGCACCCGGTCAGGAGCAGAAGGTCACCCTGCGGATCGCGGTGCCAGATGAAGTGGAGTCGGGCGGGCGATACGCTTACGTCACATTCCTGACTCGCAATCCAGGTGATGCTTCCGGCGGCTCGAGCATCAGCGTGGAAAGCAAGGTAGCCGCCACCGTGCTGATGACGGTGCACGGGAAAGGCAAGCTTTCCACCAAGGCGGACGTCGAGCAGTTCGTACCGGTGCTCGAAGCCGACGGCCGCATCGGTTTCGGCGTGCTTCTGGCCAACAAGGGGAACTTCCACTTCAAGCCGAGCGGCAACGTCGAGATCAAGACGGCGGAAGGCGACTCCTACGGCAAACTCGAATTCGTCGATTCCGGCCTCGCGCTGCCGGGGACGGAGCAGTTCCTCTACACCCAGGGCACCATTCCGCTCGAACCGGGCAAGCAGTACGAATCGTCGATGACGCTCGACTACGGACAGAAGAAACCGATCAAGAAGAAGGTCTCCTTCGTCGCGACGGCAAACGTCGCGATCGACGACCCGACGATCTGCGAGAACCTCGACCGTGGGCCCACCGTGACGGTTCCGATCCAGAACGACGGCGATCTAGCCGTCGTGCCGGTCCTCCAGGTCACCATCAACGACGCCTCGGGGAACCGCGTCAGCGGCGTCGAACTCCCAGCCGGCACCATTTCCCGGCCGCACGACGAGCTGAAGGCCGCCTCCGATCTGGCCGACCGGCTCGTGAGCGGTGACTACACACTCGTCGCGCAGTTCCAGTACGGCACCGCGGCTCCGATGACCAAGCAAGTTCCCTTCTCGATCGGCGGCAGCGGACCCAACGTCGCACCACTCTGCCAGCCGGCGTCGAGTTGACGCGGGCGCTCGGGACGAAGCAACGGACATGAACGCCGGGTGGCGCCAACCCACAAACGATCGCCGGTGTACGGCCGCGAACCGGCAGCGGGTGGGCGCCCACCCGCTGCTGGTCGCGGCCATGGTTCTCCTCGCGGTGGTCTCGTCACTGGCGACCTCCTCTCCCGGAGGCAGCAGCGCGAGCGCACAGGACGCCCCATCGCAGTCCGAGGAGGCGACGCCCCAGGAAGCGGTCGCCGACCAGACACCGGAGCCATCCCCCACCGAACCGACCGCTCCGACGATCGAGACCTCGTCGCCCGACTCATCGGCCGACTCCGAACCCACGACGCCGGTCGAGCAGCCGGCGATCACCCCAACCGTGGAGGAGTCGCCGACGCCGCAAGCAACGGACACGCCGATCCCCACCGACGTGGTTGAACCGACCCCGACTCCCGAGATCGTTGCCTCCGACGCAACGGGCGACACCATCGCCCTTGCCCTTACGGTGGACGGGGAGCAAGGTCCGTTGCCGCTTGTCGATGCACACGAGGCCACCGCGGGCGCACGGCAGGTCTACCGTCATGCGCTGAAGATCGGGGTCAGCCCCAACGAGACGGTCCTTGGCATCGCCCCGACCTCCTCGCTCGTCTGGCCGGTCGAGTTGCTGGACAAAAACGGCACCCCGCTTCCCGACGTCGACGCCGACGGCATCCGGGAAATCCCCGATCTCCAACCGGACCAGCCCGTCGAATTCCAGTTGGCCGTTGACGTGCCCGCCGACGGTCCGATCGGTGCCGCCGACGCCACGACCCTCGCCCTCTACCTGAAGACCGACGATCAACCGCTGCGGCTCGATCTGGTGACGGATACGACGACGATCGTGCCTGCCGCGAACCAGCCAGACGCGACGGCTTCGCCGACGACAGCGCCAACTCCGCCCCCCATCGAACCGGCGACCGAAACGCCGGAGGCGGGGTCGGTGGATCTGACATTGTTGCGCGAGCGGCGGCGCGGCGATCCCGGCGGGACCGTGGACTTCGACGCGACCGTCCACAACGGCGATGTCGGCCAGGTCGTCAACCTGACCGCCGACCCCGACGCCGACTGGTCCGCCAAACTCCTCTCCACCTCCGGCGACCCGTTGTCCGATAGCGACGGCGACGGGGCACCCGACACCGGCTATCTTGAGCCCGGACATCGCCGCGAGATTGTGCTCCAGGTCGATGTACCCGATGACGCCTTGGCCGATAGTCATGGCTCCGTGATCCTGGCGACGCTCTCCGTCGGGAGCGGGTCGGTACCCGCCTCCGTCTCGGCGACCGTGTACGTCAGGGATTCGACATCGGTTGAGGTGTCGGGAAACGGGGCGTCTTTTGGGGTTGTCGGCCCCGACGGTCGGATCGATCCCGCCGTCGACGGCGTGACCAGCAACGCCGATCAGCTCGGTGCGACGTACACCAAGAACGGCGCGATCGACCTCACCGTCACCAGCAATGGAGATTGGTCCATCTCGTGCGGCGTGGCAGGAATCGCGAACGGCGGTGCCTTGGGTGCAGCGCGATTCGAGTGGCGCGCCGGCGACGACGGGGTTTGGACGGAGTTTCGCCCCGAGGGCCAATCGGCCATCTGCGCCCAAGGTGGCGCCGGGACCACCGTGATCGAAATCGATCTCCGAATGCGCGTCCTATGGTCGGATCTTCCAGGCGACCTCGGCGGCAATTTCATCGTGATCTTGGACGGATAGGTCGATGATCGAACGGCGACTTTCGGCCAGATTCGCGCCGGCGATCTGACGATGATCGGTGTGGACACACGGCGGGCAAGTCCGCGTAGCCGGTACCCTGATGGAGGTAAGGAATTGGCGGGGCTCGGACGTTGGACGGTTCGGCTGTGCGTGTGGGCGGTGACCATCGTCGCGCTCTCGGCATTCCCGATCCTGGCCACGGCCGGTGCGGTCACCAAGACGATCACCGTCTCGGCAACAAACGTCTCAACATCGACGGTCGGCGTACAGCAGTCGTCTCCGGATTGTCGGTTCTTGCGATCCACCGATCCCGGCGAACGGTCCGACTACTGTGTCCAGGTGGTACCGCTCACGATTCTCATCCGCAGCAACACGGGGTGGAGTGCGGCGATTTCGGCCCGAGATTCGGCGTCGCCCCCTGGCAAGCCGTCGGTGAAATCGAGCGCCCTGCGGTTCGGACTGCTCGCGCCGGTTCGCTATTCGGACGCCGCGTCGTCACCTCACCTCTCGGACAAGGCCATGACCCTGGGATCTGGACGTGCAGCCGGATCGCAATACAGCCTCTACTTCTACGTTCGCGTGAACCACGGCGATGATCTTGCCTCGTTCTCTCCCATCGTCACCATCAGCGTCTCAAGTCCGGGTGGCGGCATCGCCGCCCAACTCGTCATTCGATTGGGCTTTCATCCCGTAGGTTGATGCTCTCGTACGACCTGGGATCGCAGCGATGTGACTGCCATCTCAAGGGCTCACCCAAACGACAGTTGCCTCGGGACATCACGACGGACGGCGCTTCGGGCACCGGTGGTCGGCGTCCAAATCACCGTATTCTTTGTACACATCGACGGTGAGCCGTAGCGCCAGGAGGCCCCCAATGTCCGCCCGCGCCGAAACCCTCGCCCGCCAATTCGAAGATGCCCACCAAGAACTCCTCACGCTCGCCGAGTCACTCACGGACGATCAATGGCGCACCCACGTTCCCGCCGAGCAGTGCACCGTCGCCGCCCTCGTCCACCACGTTGCCGTCGCCTACCCCTTCGAAATCCGCGCCTTCACCGCCATCGCCAACGGCGCCCCTCGCGCCCCCCTCACCTGGGAAACCCTCGCCCACCTCAACGCCGAGGACGCCGGCGTCCACGCCGACTGCGACCGCACCGAAACCCTCGCCCTCCTCACCCGCAACGCCACCCAGGCCGCCGCCGCCGTCCGCAGCTTCACCGACGACCAACTCGCCCGCTCCGGCGCCTACCTCGAAGGCATGCCGGCCCTCACCGTCGACCAATGGCTCCGCCACGTCCTCGTCGGCCACATCACCGGCCACCTTGCCAGCATCCGCGCCGTCATCGGCCTCCCGTCAGGCGGGGTCTGAAGTCGCGGTGTCAGAAGTCTTTTGCACCGAGTCACAGTTCGGGACCCGGATCGCAACGCGACTGGTCCTCGAACGCGAGGATCCCCCACACTATTCGTCGCAGTGAGGCGCGGGAAGAACGTGCTGGTTGACGGAGGACAACGGATGGAACGAGACGAGCGCGGGCCGAGACGGATCGCCACGGTCGATGCCAACGAAGCGTTCCGTTCCTACGAGCTTGGTCTGGTGACGCTGGCCCGACTCGGTGAGTTACTTGGGACCGATCGCCGGGGCGCGATTGCGTTCGTGGAGTCACGCGGATTGACGGTGGAAGACGGGCCGGCCAGTGTGGAAGACGCATTGGAGGACGCGAAGGTGATCGAGCGACTTCGGTCGCGCCCGTGCTGATCCTCGATGCAACGGTTATCATCAATTTTGGTGCCATGGAAGCGCTGCCGCTGATCCACCAAGTCCTCGCCAGACCGATCCTCGTGGCCGACGAGGCAGCCGCCGAGATCCGTCATCCACCCTCGGCTGTCGAGCAGTTGCACCAAGCAATCGCCGACGGGTGGTTGCGACGGCATCGACTGGCGACAGTCGAGGAGTTCACCTGGCTCGCGGAGTTGCAGCAACGGGCGCCCTCAGCCAGCGCTGGCGAGATCGCCAGTATTGCGGCATGCCTTGCCAATGGCTGGTCCTTCGCGACCGACGATCGCCGTGCCCGCATACTGGCCGCGACGGCGGCTGGGGGACGTAAGGTGGAGGTCACCGGTACGGTCGGCGTCCTCGTTTCGGCCGTCCGGCTCAGAGTGATCGACCGCAGCGAGGCAGAGCGACTGTATCAGGGAATGATCGCGGCCGGGTGCCATGGTCCCGTTAGGCGCCTGAGCGAGGCGCTCGATCGCTAACGCTCCGCGCCCACCACTTACGCCCGCAGAATAAACTGCGGCAACCCCGCGCTCCGTTCCCGCTGTTCGTCCAGGTCCGGCCCGTACTCCGCGATCGCCGCCACCACCGCCGCCGAGACCCGGCCCAGCGCCGCGTCCACCTCGCGCACCCAATCCGGTTCCATCCGCGCCTGTGCGATCTCCTCGTCGAATTCGTCCCGGTCCAATTCGGTCGCCGTCCCGTCCGGGTCCAGCCACAGATCGAGTTCGAGGTCGAGATCCCGGTAGTAGTTCTGCCGCAACTCCGCCAGCGGTTGCGAGAAGTTCACGTAGTAGCCGACCGTCCGGTCCTCTTCCGTGATGAACCGCAACAGCGAGAACCAGCGGTCCGGGAAAAACCACTGCTCCGCGCCCGTCCGCGCCAGCAACTCCACCCCGTTGCAGGTACGCACCTCGATCTCCCGCGGCCGGTAGAAACTGAACCGGTGGTGCAGCACCCAGCGCTCGCCCTCGGCCGTCGCCACCGGCAGCCAGCCACCATCGATCTGGTACTCCCAACAGGCACCGCGCAACTTTTCCTTGCGGTAATAGATCCTCGCGGCGCGCGTCGCGGGCTCGGTCATCATGGCTAGACCCTCCCGAGCGGCTCCTTCGCGGGGACACCGGAGCGCCGTGGGAAGCGGTACGGGGTTTCACGAATCTTAGCGGCGATCACGAGCCGTGTCACGGGCTCGCCCGCGCCGATCGGCAGAACCTCCGCGCTTTCGATCCGGCCGCCGACCAGCGCGGCCGCCCGTTCCCCCTCCGCAAACTCGGTGCCGAGCTCCGGCCCCTTCGGGAACAGCGCCCGCCCCCCCACCCGCAGGAAGGGCAAACAGAGTTCCACCAACACCGGCAGCGCCGCCACCGCCCGCGCCGTCGCCAGGTCGTACCGCCCCCGATACCGTGGGTCCCGACCCAACTCCTCGGCGCGGCCGTGCAACGCCTCGACCCCCTCCAGCCCGAGCATCGCGATCGCGTGCCGGAGGAAAGCGACCTTCTTCCCGGTCGCCTCGATTAATGTTACGTCAAGATCGGGCCGTGCGATCTTGAGGACCAACCCCGGCAACCCCGCCCCCGTCCCCACATCCACCAACCGCGCCGCGCCAAACCCATCGATCGCCGGCAACAACCGCAGCGCATCCCCGATCAAACGCCGATCGACCCCGTCCGGGTCTTTCACCGCCGTCAGATTGAACCGCTCATTCCATTCCAGCAATGCATCCCGATAGACCGCAAGCCTCTCCCGCGCTGTCTCGTCGACCCCACCCGAGGCGGCCCCCACCGCCGCTCCCCGCCTTACACACCACGAACCAAAGCGCCAACGGCCTCTCTTCTCCTGTCCCCCTGTCCCCCTGTCCCCCTGTCCCCCTCTCGAATCACCGTCCGCGCCGCCCCCGCGATCCCCTCCGGCGTCAGACTCACCATCTCGCGCAACCGGGCCTGCGACGCCTGTTCGAAGATCCGATCCGGCACACCCATCACCCGCACCGGTACCCTCACCCCGTGCTCCGCCAGCAATTCCAGCACCGCCGACCCAAACCCGCCCCGCACCGAACTCTCCTCCACCGTCACGATCGCCCCGCACCGCTCCGCCAAAGCCAGGACCAACCGCTCGTCCAACGGCTTGACGAACCGCGCGTTGACCACCGTCGCCCTGACCCCTTCGTGCGCCAGCAGATCCGCCGCCCGCTCCGCCGGCAGCACCATCGATCCCACCGCCAGAATCGCCACGTCGTCGCCCTCGCGCAAGACCTCTCCCCGCCCGATCGGCAACGCGTGCAGCGGCTCGTCCGTCGCCACCCCAACCCCCGACCCGCGCGGATACCGCACCGCGATCGGCCCCTCGTGCGCAATCGCGGTCTTCAGCATGTGCCTCAGTTCGTTCTCGTCCTTCGGCGCCATGATCGTCATCCCCGGCAGGCACCGCAGGTACGTCAGGTCGTAGATGCCGTGGTGCGTCCGCCCGTCGTCCCCCGCGAACCCCGCCCGGTCCAGCGCGAACACCACCGGCAACCGCTGCAAACAGACGTCGTGCACGATCTGGTCGTACGCCCGCTGCAAGAACGTCGAGTAGATCGCGCAGACCGGCCGCATCCCCTGCGTCGCCAACCCCGCCGCGAACGTCACCGCGTGCTGCTCGGCGATGCCGACGTCGAAAAACCGATCCGGATGCGCCTTCTCGAACTTGCTCAGCGACGTCCCGGTCGGCATCGCCGCCGTGATCGCGATCAACCGCCGGTCTTCGTTCGCCAGCTCGATCACCGTCTGCGCGAACACGTCCTGATAGCGCGGCGGCGGCGGCGGCGTCCCTTCCGGTCGCGGTTTGGCCGGCGCCGACACCGCATGACCGCGTTCCGCATCGCTCTCCGCCGCCGCGAACCCCTTTCCCTTCTCCGTCACCACGTGCAAGAAGACCGGCCCGCCGACCTTGCGCGCCTGCCGCAAGGCGTCGACCAGCCCCTTGATGTCGTGCCCATCGACCGGCCCCATGTAGGTGAAACCGAGTTCCTCCCAGATCATCGCGTGGTAGACGAACTCTTTGAACGAGTCTTTCCAGCGCTTCCCGAGTTCCAACAACAGATCGCCCTGCGGCAACTTCTCCGTCATCCCGGCAATCTGGCTCTTCGCCCACCCATAGCGGGGATCGGTCCGCACCCGATCGAGGTACTTGCTGATCGCCCCCACGTTCGGCGCGATCGACATCTCGTTGTCGTTCAACACGACGATCAGCGGGATATTGAGGCTCCCGGCGTTGTTGAGACCCTCGAACGCCATCCCTCCCGTCAACGCCCCGTCGCCGATCACCGCGACCACCCGCCCGCGCTGATCCGGCGGCCGCTGCTGCCGCGCCACCGCCATCCCCAGGGCCGCCGAGATCGCCGTGCTGGCGTGTCCGGCCCCGAACGCGTCGTGCTCGCTCTCGTCCCGCGAGAGGAACCCCGACAGCCCCCCCTCCTGCCGGATCGTCCCGAACCGCCCACGTCGCCCCGTCAACAACTTGTGCGTGTACGCCTGATGACCGACGTCCCAGACCAGCAAATCGCGCGGCGACTCGAACACCGCATGCAGCGCGATCGCCAACTCGACCGTGCCGAGACTCGCCCCGAGGTGCCCCCCGTTCTGCGTCACGACGCCGATCAACTCCGCCCGGACTTCCGCTGCCAGCGTCGTCAAATCGGCGAGCGACCGCCCCTTCAAATCGGCAGGAGACGTAATTTGCTCGAGGATGGCCATCAGGCACAACTCCGTCCGGCGGTCCCGCCGCCTACGCGGCCCGTAACCTCCGGTGACTGCGCAATCGATCGAAGCACCCACACACGCCGCCACCCCGGCCGGCGTATGCGGACATTAGCAATCTCCGTGCTAGCGCGTCAAACCGCCACTACTCATCCTCGCAAACAAAGACGACTTCCCTTGCCCTCCGCCTTCTCCCCTTCCCCGCGGTTCCCCGCCGTCTCCCGCCCTTTTCCGCCCCCGCCCTTCGCCGTTTGCCTTCCTCCTTCAAACGCACAATCGGATGTCCTCCATTTTCACGACGCACAAATCGCGATCGTCAACTACGATCAATAGCGCCGGTTCGGGCAGCAGTGCGACAATCACGAAAGGTGGCGAGCGATGCCGGGGGCGACCGACGCGTTGATTAAGGGTCCGCACTCGGCAACCTTAGACGATGCCCGCGCCTGGGCCCGCCAACGCAACGCCGCCCGCCTCGCCGAGGTCGACGCCTACCTGAACGAACTCTGGCGCCTCGCCGACCGCCTCGGCTACGACCCCGCCGTCGTCGCCGCCCAGTCCTCCCACGAAACCGACGGCTGGAGTTCCGAGGCCTGGCGTACCCGCCTCAACCCCGCCCAACTCGGCATCCGCG
Organism: Thermomicrobiales bacterium; assembly: GCA_036558305.1. Taxonomy (GTDB): domain Bacteria; phylum Chloroflexota; class Chloroflexia; order Thermomicrobiales; family UBA6265; genus DATBFX01. Next base: position 103,947 of record DATBFX010000227.1, read on the forward strand.
AGGAATCCGATTGCGGCATCTGCTTCGCCAGCGGCACCGACGCCGCCCGCGCCCACCTGGTGCACCTCTCCGCCTACGTCCGCGGCTACGAGCAACGGTTGCAGCCGTTCATCGCCCTCGACCCCTGCTGGCAGGGCGTCTTCGAAACCGGTGCCGCCGGCCGCGTCCGCACCCTCGCCGACCTCACCCCCTGGTGGAGCGCCGAACCGTCCTACCCCGTCGCCGTCGCCGCCCACCTCGCCGGTCTCCACCAGGCGTTCCAGACCCCCACCCCAACCCCCCAGCCCACCCCCGGCGGTGCCCCCCTCCCCCCCAACATCGAGCGAACGACCACCGGCAACTGGCGCGAGCGCACCTTCGGCCAGGACCCCCTCGCCATCGTCTACCACGTCACCGACGATCCCGACTGTCACCGCGCCCTCGCCTGGTACCGCAACCCCGCCAGTCGCGCCAGCATGCACGCCATCGTCGACCGCGACGGGTCGATCACCCAACTCGTCAGTTCTACCCGTGCCGCCTGGGCCAACAGCGACGTCAAGAACCCACGCCGCGACATCCCCTGGCTCAACGACGCCGTCGCCAAGAGTCGGACCTCCGGTGGTCCACGCGTCCTCGACGACTTCACCCTCGCCGCCGCCTATGTCGGCGAACCCGGCGCCCAACCGACCGAGGCCCAGTACCGCAGCCTGATCGCCCTCTCCGCTTACTGGCGCGATCGCTTCGACATCTCCCCCGACCGTGGCCGCCTCCTCCGCCACAGCGACATCAATTCCGTCGACCGCGCCCACTGCCCCGGTGCCCACTTCGACCTCAACCGGCTCGTCCTCGCCCTCGGCGGCGATCCCCGCGACCTCGGCGCCTGACCTTCAGCCGTCAGCCGTCAGGCGTCAGCCGTCAGAACGGTGCGGCAACGTCTTCTTTTCCGTCTGTCCGTCTGTCCGTCTGTCCGCCTGTCCGCCTGTCCGTCTGTCCGTCTGTCCGCCTGTCCGTCTGTCCGTCTCACCAACGTTCTGACGGCTACCGGCTACCGGCTACCGGCTTTACAATCCC